>CAYHFK010000084.1:9728-16133 GCA_964355895.1 uncultured Bifidobacterium sp.
TAAGATTAAGAGGCTGGGAAGATGATCATTCTAAAAACCGAGCGTGATTTGGAGTTGATGCGGCCCGCCGGGGCGGTGGCCGCGACGGTGCTCGATGAAGTTTCGGCGTTCGTCAAACCAGGGGTGACGACCCGGCAGGTGGATCAGTTCGCCGCCGAGCGGATTCGTCATTATGGTGGGAAGAGCGCGTTTCTGGGTTATCGGAAGTATCCGTGCCATACGTGCATCTCGGTAAACGACGAAGTGGTTCACGGGTTGGCGAATGACCGGCAGTTGCGCTTCGGCGACATTGTGAGCGTGGACTGCGGTGTGATTTACAAAGGGTTCATCGGGGACACGGCGCGGACGATTGCCGTGGGCGGTTGTGGGGTGGCGGCGCAACGGTTGATGGATGTGACCCAGCAGGCGCTGGCGGAAGGCGTCGCGCAGGCGGTGGCCGGAAAACGCGTGACGGATATTTCGCGGGCGATTCAGAATTACGTCGAGGGTAACGGATACAACGTGGTGCGCGAGTTCGTCGGGCACGGGGTGGGGCGGACGATGCACGAAGAGCCGCAGGTGCCGAACTTTGTGGATGCCAAGAGCAACCAGCGGTTGCGACCGGGCATGACGATCGCCATCGAGCCGATGGTCAACGCGGGCCGGCCCGACGTGAAAATTTTGAAAGACGGCTGGACAGTGGTAACGCAAGATGGTTCACTATCCGCTCATTTTGAGCATACCGTTTTGATTACTGAAGGTGAACCGGAGATTTTGACATGGCCGGCCCAGACGCCTTCCAAGTTGAGGGTCGCGTGATTAAAGTTCTGTCCGACCGGACGTATCAGGTCGAACTGGCGAATGGCCATCGGTTGCTGGCGTTTGCCACCGAACGGACGAGAAAAGAATTTACCGGCGTGACGCCGGGGGAAACAGTGAAGTTGCAATTGACACCGTTTGATCTGTCAACGGGGCGGTTGCTGGTAGCAAAGAAAACGAATTAAGCATGAAAGTTCGAGCGTCGGTTAAAAAGCTGTGCGAGCACTGCAAAATTGTGCGTCGCCGTGGCATCATTCGTGTGATTTGCACGAACAAGCGTCACAAACAACGTCAAGGCTAATTTATGGCACGCATCATTGGGGTCGAAGTACCACCGAACAAGCGCATCGATATCGCGCTCCGTTACATCTATGGTATCGGGCCGGTCAATGCGCTCGAGATTCTCGAACGCGCGAACATTGACCGTTCAATCCGGGCCAAGGATCTGACCGAAGCGCAGCTTTCGCAAATCGTTCACGCGATTCAGGACGGAAAGTACGTGATCGAAGGCGATCTTCGCCGCGAGCTGGGCATGAACCTCAAGCGATTGCAGGGCATCAAGTGTTATCGTGGCATTCGCCACATTCGGAGTCTGCCGGTGCGCGGTCAGCGCACCCAAACGAACGCCCGCACGCGCAAGGGTCCGCGCAAGACGGTCGGGGTGCAACGTAAACCGGACGCCAAAGCTGGCATTCACTAAGAATTGATTTTGTATGGCTGAAGAAACTAAAAAGAAAACTCCGCCGGCCAAAGAAGCCAAGGCGGAAAGCGCCGGGAAAACCGCCGAGGCCAAGCCCGCGAAGAAATCTGCGCCTGCTGCCGCCGGCGCGGTGGCTGACGCCCCCAAACCCACCGAGATGCTCGTCGCGGCCGCGGCCCCCACGGCCGCCGAGTTGCTCGGGGAAGACGTAAATGCCAAGAAAATCGTCAAGGCCAAGCATGCGAAGAATATCACCGTTGGCATTGCCAACATCCTGGCCACTTTCAACAACACCCAGGTGACCATCACCGACATGCACGGCAATCTGCTCGGTTGGTCGGCCGCCGGTCGCGTTGGTTTCAAGGGTTCGCGCAAAAGCACGGCCTACGCCGCGCAACAAGTCGCCCAGGACGCCGCCCGTCAGGCCATGGCGCATGGCATGCGGGAAGTTGAAATCCGCGTCAAAGGACCGGGTTCAGGTCGCGAATCCGCCATTCGCGCGTTGCAGGCCATCGGCTTGGAAATTTCCACCATCAAGGACGTCACGCCCGTTCCCCACAACGGCTGTCGTCCGCGCAAGAAGCGCCGCGTGTAAGTCCATCAACTCTCAACTCTCAACCACCTACTAGACCATGGCTCGTTACAAAGGACCTCGCGTTCGCATCAGCCGTCGCTTCGGCATTCCGATCTTCGGCCCCTCGAAGTATCTCGAACGCCGCAATTATCCGCCGGGCGTACACGGCCCCAAATCCCGCCGCAAGCTCACCGATTACGGGGCCGCCCTCGTCGAGAAGCAGAAGCTGCGTTATTACTACGGCCTGATGGAACGCCAATTCCGTGGCGTTTATCAGAAGGCGCTCAAGCGCCGGGGTGTCACCGGGGAACAGATGTTGCAGATTTTGGAGACGCGCCTCGACAACGTGGTGCATCACCTCGGGCTGGGCACGACGCGGGCTGCGGCCCGCCAGATGGTGGCGCATGGTCACATTCAAGTGAATGGCCGCAAGGTCGGCATTCCGTCGTACGCCTTGAAAGTGAACGACACGATCACCGTGAAGAACAACACCGTGTCGCGCCAGATGGCGACGAAGGCGTTCGAGCTGTCCACCAGCCGCGCCGTGCCGGATTGGCTGTCGTTAAGCAAGGATGAGTTTAAGGGCGTCGTGATGCGGATTCCGACGCGCGATGAAATCAATCCCATCGCCAACGAGCAAACCGTGGTCGAATTTTATTCCCGCTAGTAACAACCCGTCCCGCCCTGCGGGACCAACGCAATTACACGGGCCGCTGCCGACGCGGGAATGAACCGGTCGCGGCCAGATTAAAATTGCACGAAAGAAACCTATGCCAGTACGTCTCGGAAGATTCGAAATGCCCAAGCGGTTGACCAAGGAAGAGTCAACGGCCACGGAAACCTACGCCAAGTTCATTGCCGAACCGTTTGAAACGGGTTACGGCCACACCATCGGCAACTCCCTGCGCCGCGTGCTGCTCAGTTCGCTCGAGGGCGCGGCCATCACCTCCATCAAAGTGGACGGGGCGATGCACGAGTTCACCGCGATTGAAGGCGTGGTGGAAGATGTCACCGACATCGTTCTCAATCTCAAGAAGGTCAAGTTCAAGGCGCACACGCGGGATCCGCAAATCTTGTTGCTCTCCGTGAACAAGGAAGGCCAGGTCACCGCCGCCGACATCCAGGTCAACCAGAACATTGAACTGGTGAACCCCGATCAAATCATCTGCACCCTCGATAAGAAGAAGAAATTCGAGATGGAGCTTGAAGTGCAGGTTGGCCGCGGCTTTTGCCCCGGCGACGAAAACAAGAAACCCGGTCAGGCGATCGGCGTCATCGCGATTGATTCCCTCTTCTCGCCGGTCACCCGTGTGCGTTACGCGGTCGAAGCCGCGCGCGTTGGTCAACGCACCGACTATGATCGTCTTGTCGTGGAACTTTGGACCGACGGCCGCATGACGCCCGACGACGCCCTCACGCAGGCCTCCGCGATTTTGCAGCATCACCTCGACGTGTTTGTCGGCTACGACAAGAACGCCATCGAGTTTGAGGAGACCGTGGACAAGCAGGACGACGAGAAGATGAAGCTCAAGAAGCTCCTCAACATGAGCGTCAACGAGATCGAACTCAGCGTCCGCGCCGCCAACTGCCTCAACAACGCCAACATCACCACCGTGGGCCAGCTCGCGATGAAGAGCGAAGCCGAGATGCTCAAGTATCGCAACTTCGGCAAGAAGTCGCTGAACGAGATCAAGGACAAACTGACCGCGCTCGGGCTGGCTCTGGGCATGGCCTTCGAGCCGGGCTTGCTGGAAGGTCCCAAAGAAGAAGCCGCCGCGACGTAATTTTATGCGACACCTTAAACGAACCGCCAAGTTGGGCCGAACGTTCGAGCATCGGAACGCGATGCTAGCCAACATGGTTTGCAGTCTGATCAAGCACAAGCGGATCACCACCACGCTCGCCAAGGCCAAGGCCGCGCGTTCCGTGGCGGAAAAGATCGTAACGCTGGGCAAGCAGGGCACGCTGCACGCCCGCCGTCTGGCCACCGCCAAGCTGCACACGCACGGTCCGACCGTGGCGCTCACCAAGGCGGAACGCCAGAAATGGCGGCTCCAGGAAGACGTCATCCGCATTCTGTTTGAAGATATTGCGCCGGCGTTCAAGGGCCGTACCGGTGGCTACACCCGGATCATCAAGCTGGAACAGCGCCCCGGCGACGCCGCGAACAAGGCCATCCTCGAATGGGTGGACGAAGTCGTCACCGCCGCTCCGGCGCCGGCCGAAACCGCCGCTGCCAGCGACGAGAAGAAATCCGAGTCGAAGTAAACGACGGCAAATTTCACCAAGCCCGCTCACCCGAGCGGGCTTTTTGTTTTCCCGTTTCTGTCCGTTATTGGCCCGGCGCGTGACACGTTATCCTCGATCAACATGGGCAGCACGGAGCTGGCGGCCAATCTTTTCCGCGCCACGCAGACCGAGGAAAAACTGCGGCGCGAAAATGTGCGGAACAAGGATCACGCCAACCGGATTCACAACGAAGTGGGCCGCAAAGCCGAAACGACTCCACAGGGCGTCTGTTCCGTAAACAGATACCAGAGCAAGGGAGGGGATGCCTAGTTCTGCCGCCAAATGTTTGATGTATTCAACATAGTGCGCTGCCGCGCCGCTACCACGGGCTTCCGGCAGAACCACGACATCGTGGATATAGAGGCATTCCGGTTTTGGCGGGAGAGTTTTTAGGAATTCGTCCAGTGGCGGTATCGAATAAAGCATCCACGGGTGCGAAATCCCGTAGCCGGACATTTTGTCTTCCGAGATAAGCTTGCGGCATCCGCTCGGAAAAAGTCGAACTTTCTCAGCGAAAACCTCCGACCTCTCGGGCAAGCTTGTGTGAATGCGGTCAGCAATTTCGTTCACTGAATCAAGGTCTGATTCAAGCAGTGGTTGCCAGTTCGAGTTGTTTCCCATGATTCCTTGCAAATTGTTCAAACGAGATGTCTCTGCTGCCATCCTCGTAATTCTTGTCCAAACACCAAATAGTCCGGGTCTGGATAGTGCGCGCGGCGGGCAGGCAAAAGAATCTGGTCACGGAGGCTTGCTTTGAATTCTATCGCACCACCGTCCCAGCCAATCGAATGGAGATCGGACATGCGCCGCTCGTTGAGGATGACCGAATAGTCTCGTTTGATTCCAATTAGTCCATTGTCGAAAGCCCGGTGGTGCAGCGCACTCAGGCAGAGTCCGTTTTTCAATTCATCCGTCCCGCGTTCGTGGTCAACTGGAACGATGTGCGCCGCGTCCACGAGGTCGAGTTGCATTCCGCTGACAGCACAGCGATTGCCGTAAGCGGTCAGGACGTTTTGGCGGAAGCGTGCGTCACGCACCTTGCGATTGATTTGTTGCAGCACTGTTTTTCGCGGGCCTGCCGGAATGTCTCTGATTTCAATCTCGATGTCTGTGTTTGCGATCTGCTCAAGCTGTCGCAGTTCACCCGGCTGCTGTGCCGTCTTGTGCAGTTCTTCGAGTTCCTGAACGTAAGCCGTAAAGAAATCAGGCCGGAATGCGATTGCGATTTCTTGGTTGTCACGAGTTTGCGGGAAGAACGCCTTCGCTTTGGCTTCGTTGACCGTCTCGCGCCTGACTTGGAGAGAGGGCGAGCGGCCCGCCATCGAAATGAGATGCTTGGTCACGTCGAAGCCGGCGAACATCCGTTCTTCTTCATCCCATCCGAGCAGGAGTGTCTTTGCACCTTCTTCGATGCGGAAGCTGTCAACCCCGGTGACTTGAATGCGGAGTTCGTTCGGATTTCGCGGATAGCCACCGTGGGTCATGTTCCAGATGTAGCAGAGGACTACCACCCTCTGCTCACCACGAAAGAGCGACAGCTTGAAGGGATGCTCCGACGACAGAGCAATCGCATTCCAACCGGACGCTTTGACTGCTGTGATGATTCTCTGAAGGAGGTCGGATTTGCTGACGCGCGTTGCCATAGGCTGGAATCATTTGCCCTTGTTCTTTCGCCGCTTCTGAGCGGGAGAATAGGTTTCCAGCAAGGCCATTTGTGCTGGTTTCGGTTCGTGAGGAATCTCTTTTGCGGGCAACGGTTTCGTCTTTTTGTCTCGGACAACTCTTTTCGCACCGCCGTCTTCCGCAAGCGGTTCGTCATCCTCCACGCCATTCCACAAAAGCCCCGGCTTGACGGCCCGATAGGAGTTGTCGTCGTTCGATTTTTCAGGCCTGGCAGTCGAATACTTTTCTACTTTGCCATGCTGAAAGCGACCGAGTGCGCCTTTCAAATAATCTTCGACCAAGTCGCAGCAAATCCATTCGCGTCGCGTCCGTTCGGCAGCTTCACCCGTCGCACAACTGCCGCAGAACGGGTCAACCACCA
>CAYHFK010000085.1:0-9578 GCA_964355895.1 uncultured Bifidobacterium sp.
CGGTCACCTGACCCGGCCGGCATCAAGCATCAAGGAACGCGGCTCAGGGTTGAACCACCGTCCGCACCTCGTCGCCGAATTTCTCCAACCGGTCCAGCGCCTGGTTGATGGCGGCGGCCGCGAGCGGAACGCAGGCCGTGACCGCCCGCGCCAGATCCAGTTTGCGTTCGCGGGCGAAGGTAATCAATCCGGGCAGTTCTGCCGCCAGATGATCGGACACACCGATGATCTCGGCCTCCTTGTTGATGACTTCGCGATACGGCGCCACTGGAAAGCTTTCCCGCGTGATGCCGACCAGCGCGGCGCGGCCCTTGATCGCGAGCGACCGCACGGCTTGTTGCATCGTCAACGGCAGGCCGACGAGTTCCAGCGCCACGTCCACTCCCCGGCCGTGGGTCAACGCTTGAATTGCGGCCACGGGATCGTTGCTCGCCGCGTTGACCGGCGTCGCGCCCAGCGTGGCGGCTAATTCCAGCTTGCGCGGGTTGATGTCCACGGCGAAAACCGCCCCGGCGCCCAGCGCTTGCGCGAGTTGAATGGCGGAGCTGCCCAGGCCGCCCGCGCCGAACACGGCCACGCTTTCGCCCGGCTGCAAGCGGGCCTGGCGCAACGCATGTAGCGACGTGGCGGACGAGCACATGAGAATCGCACCCTGCGGAAAAGGGATTTCGTCCGGCAACGCAAAGACACTCCGTGCCGGCATCAAAATAAATTCCGCAAACCCGCCGGCGCGATGCTTGCCGATCATCTGCGCGTCGGGGCAAAACTGCTCGTTGCCCGCGCGACACCAATCACAGGCGCCACAAGTAGCGAGGTAGTGCAGGCAGACGCGGTCCCCGGGTTTCACGGTTTTGACCTCGCTGCCGATTTGCTCAACGACGCCCGCGACTTCGTGGCCCAACGTCATTGGCAGCGGTTCAACGCGCGAAACGCCGGCGCGATAGTGTGCGTCCGAATGGCAGATGCCCGCCGCCTTCACGCGCACCAGCACGTCGCGAGGGCCAGGCGCGGGAATGGGAAGGTCGTGAAGTTCCAGCGGCTGGCCGGGTTGGACGAGGCGGACGGCTTTCATGGTCAAATCAGAGGACGAGAGTTCGCAACCGGTAATCAAGGTACCGTGTCCGCCTGTTCCAGAACGGTGAGGATTTTATTGAAAGCGTCCCGGATCTGGCTGTAGTCGGTGACATCCACGGTGAAACGCCCATCCTTGTTCGGACGCCCCGTGACGTGACCGTCCGCGAACAGGATATTCGCGACCTGCTGCCGATGGTGCGTGCGGGATTTGACATTGAAGGTCGCTAGTTCCGGCGGCGAGAGAAAGATCGTATCCAGGGCGAGGGCGCGGATGGGCGAGCCGGCGCGGTTATTGCCGAGTTGATCGAGCTGAATGTGCTGGGGGACAAACGTCGCGTAGGGACTATCGAATAACTGGGTGTTGCCCGCGTGCCGGTAATAGTAACTGCCTTGGGCTTGACGAAGGCCAACGTTCGCCAGTTCCACGTCGGTATCCAGCGGTTGATCGTTGCCCGGACAGAACAGGACTTTGCGCTGGGTGGACAGATGGTCGGGCAACAACAAACCCAGCCCCACCGGCGCGCCGTTCTGCAGCGACAGCAAACTCGTCGGCGCGCCAGTGGACGGATAGAAATTGGCCGGGCTGGTGAACGGCGGGGCTTTGGGCCCGTAGGGGATTTTGCCATCGTTGTCGTGGGCGTAAGTGATGGTGGCGACGCCGATCTGCCGCAGGTTCGACAGGCAAACGGCGCGCTTGCCCTTCTCCTTCGCCGAGGTCAGCGCCGGGAGCAGCAGCGCTGCGAGGCTCGCGAGGATGGCCAGGACGACCAGCAATTCGATCAGCGTGAACGCGTGATTCTTTGCCGGCAAGGAACCGGATTCAGCCTTTGGGGCAAACATGACAACGGCCGCGGCTAGGGTAACTGCCGCGCCCGGTAGAAACGCTGGTTGAAGTTCGGAGCGGTGTCAACGAAGGGAACCGTGCCGGCGACATTGGTCAGCGGGCCGAGGCGGATCCAGTTCGACGATGGCAAAGCAAGGTTGGTCGTGGTGAGAATTTCGAACACAAGCCCCGGTTCGCTTTGCAGCATGAATCCAAACTGGCTGTTCGTCCAAACCGGAGACGACAAAACCGGTGCGCGAATGGACGACAGCCGGACATTGTCCAAGTCCCAGTATCCACCCTCCAAGTTGGTATTGACAGTGGAGAGGAATAAGATGCCGATGTTTTGACCGGCCCAAGCGTCGTTCGCTCGCACGGTTGAAATGCTCACCGTAAAATCAATGAGGTGCGTGGTGGTGGGGAAGACGGTCAGCGAATTGGTAAGGCCGGTCGCCGCCACGGTGACGCGATTGCGCGCGCGGTCGCGGTAATACAAGCTGACTTCAAGGGGAACGCCTGGTTGCATCGCCCCGCCACCGCCAATGACGCCAACGGTGAGCTGATAGGAATTGCCGACCTCGAATTTGGCGTCGAAGGCGTGCGTCGGCGTCGGGTCATTCCAGGCCATCGAGTCGTAGTCCTGGAACCAACCGGCCTCCGGTTTCGCGAACAGCCACGCCGCCTGCTGGCCATCGCAATTGTCTATATGGTCGGAACTGCCCGGCGTCGTGTTCTTGAAAATGCCGGTGAGGTTGGTCCACGGGCCGGAAGCGTTCTCATCCCACCACCCCGGCGGCGGCGGCCTTTGCCACGAATCAAAGTTGAGACTGACAAAAAAAGTGGCCGGCGACTCGAACGACGCGTTTGGCACGGGGATCGGTCCGGCTTCAATTGCGCCCGTCCAAACCAGCACCACCACCAGGCCCGTTTGGATGAAAAGCCGGTTCCGCCGGTGAACCAGTTCCGAATCAGATTTTGCTCTGCGGTCGAACATGGCTCACGCAAGCTTCACCAAGGAGAAATCAGCCCCGACGGCGCGAATGCGCCAAAAGCAGTCCCCCCAAGCCCAGGCCCACCAGCGCCATCGTGGCTGGTTCGGGAACCGCGGTGAGGCGGACATTGTCGAAGTCCCAGTTTCTGCCGGTTGTCAGCTCGATGGGAATAGTGGACTCCAATTGAATGCCGATGTTCTTGCCCGCCCAGGCATCGCCCGCCTGCACCACCGGCACGTTCACCTCGTAATCAATCAGATTCAAAGTCGGCGTAACCGGAAAGGCCGCCGCGCTATAGGTCACCGTGGTCGAGCCGACGGTCACCTTGTTGTCCAAGATGTCGCGATAGTAGAGGCTCAGTTGCAGGGTGGAACCCGGCGCCAGGGTGTCTTTTCCGAAGAGCCCGATCGTCAAGTGGTACGCCTTGCCAATCTCAAACGTGCCGTCGAAATCGTGCCCCGGTGACGAGTTGTAGTCTTGAAACAGAGTGACCTGCGGGAAGGCCAGAATATAGCCCGCCTGTGTGCCAAGGAGATTGGCATAAGGGTTGGGGCTGCTCGGAGCAGTGCCCACAAAGGCCCCAGCCGTTCCAAACCAAGGAATCCCGAAGCCCCCGAACGCGGGCGTGAAATAAGCGGGTTCCGCGATCTTCTGCCACGAGTCAACATTGGGATTTGTGTCAAAGGGATATCCGACGGCCGACTGCGACTCGAACGAATAGTTGGGGACATTGATCGGCTGGGCCTGGAGGATGCCAGTCCCGGCGAGCAAGGTCGCTAGGCCAGCCGCAATGGCCCTTGGAGAGTGAAGGTGGACTTGGGCTGAGGCACGGGTGGAGGAGTGGATTTTAGATTTCGGTGTGTTCATACGGCTAAGGTCATTTGTTTGAGCGATGAAGAAGGAAAGTCTTCTGTCAGCGGGGCGTCACTGGGTTCAACTCGGCGATCAACATGCGGTCATTATGCTGATTCTTGCCACCACTTCAACCCTCCTCTTGAAGGTATTTTGCCGGGCATGGCACGGGGCCGGTCGCCAGCCGTATTTTGTTTAAGATTTATGTGGCGTATTTGCCTTTGTTTGTTAAAGTCCCGCCCCTCGTACGAACGGAAAACGCGGCGGACGGGTTAGCAACGAGCCAGGACTCGGGAAAATTTAAGTTACACGTGACAACGAAGAAAAAAGAAACGAAGAAAGCCCCAGGGCACCACAAAGCGCACACTTCAGCCTCGGTGGCGTCCATTCTTGGGCGTCCGGCGGTCACCAAGTCCCACACCGAGATCCAGCCCAAGAAGGTCAAGGCGGAGTGGAAAACGTATTACCATTGCCTGCTGGAACTGCGCGAACAATTGATGCGCCAGATGAACGGGCTGGCAAAGGAATCCGCGCAGGAGATCGCGGGATACAGCTTGCACATGGCGGATTCGGGCACGGATAATTTTGACCGCGACTTCGCATTGAGCCTGTTGTCTTCGGATCAGGACGCCGTTTACGAGATTGAAGAGGCCTTGAAGCGCATTGAACGCAACACGTATGGCGTATGCGAGTTGACCAACAAGTCCATTCCCAAGGCGCGGCTGGAAGCGATTCCCTGGGCGCGGTTCACCGTGCAGGCACAGGCGCAATTGGAGCGCGAAGGCACGTTGCGTCAACGCCGGATCGGTCAATTGGGCACTGTGGATGCCGCCGGCGCCGTGGAAGTCGAGGAGGACGACGAAATCGTGGAAGAGAAGCCCAAGGAAAAAGAACAATAATTTATGGCCCGAGAAATCATCACCATCGAATGTACGGAAGCCCGCAAAGAGGGCAAATCGCCGTCCCGATACACCACCACCCGCAACAAGAAGCTCAAGACCGAAAAGCTGGCGGTCAAGAAATTCAATCCCGCCCTGCGCCGTCACACGTTGCATCGCGAAATCAAGTAATCCCTATGCCTCGCAAGACCCACACCGACAAAAAGGAACGCGGCGGCCGCCGCACCACCGAAAACCGCACGCCGCGCCCGAAGCCGAAGGTGGACTTCACCGTGGACGCGCTGGATTTCAAGAACACCGTTTTGCTCCGGCAGTTCGTCACCGACCAGGGACGCATCCTGCCGCGGAAATACACCGCGTTGCCCGCCCATTATCAGCGAAAGCTCAACAAGGCGATCAAGCGCGCCCGGCAGATGCTGTTGGTGAAATGACTTTCATCAGCCCGCCGCACCCCGGCGGGGTTTGCTTTGGGCTTAAACTCCCAATCAAAGCCGGCACCCATCGGTTGAAGGGCTTGGTCGTTCGTCCCGCCGGCCAATGAAAAAGGCCACGCCAAAAAGCGTGGCCTTTCGTTTGACTAAAACTTAGGTCATGGTTTCACGTTGCCTGCTCGGCCTGCCAGTCAGCCAGATGCAAATACTCCTTGATTTTTCGACGCTCGTATCGGTGCTTTTGTGGTTTTCTTGGCTGATTGTCCGCTTTACGAAAAGGATGATTCGGATTGCGGATGGCTTCAGTGATGACTTCGAGAGTTTTGATCATGACTCGTGTCTTGGTTGAGGTTTCGCTGAGGACAGCCCACCCCGCAAGCGCTCCTTGTTGCGCCCACTTTTTAATGATGACTGAGACAGGCATAGTTACCTCAGACGTTTCATAGTATAGGACCAACTTCTGGAAAAGTCATTCAAAAATTTTAAGACGGCAAACATTCCGCACTACCAGGCGGAATGTTTGGCCGGTGGTTTTCAACTTTGACGCGTCGGGCCGAAAGCGTTACAAGCAGGGCAACCGGCCGGCCCGGAGCGCCAAGGGCTTTTTTTTGTCGGCTTGTGGCGGACAGGGGGCGTGGTAGATTTCAAATGTAATGGGTGCGAGCGATATGTTAAAGATGGTCACATGCGGGTGGTGTGAGACGAAGGTCTTCATCCCCGGCGATCTGCCACCGCTGGGCACGGTGCCCTGCTCCAAGTGCGGCCATCCGATCATGATGCCGAAGCAGATGCGGCAATTCGAACTCCGCAGTGTGATTGCCTCCGGGGGCAACGGCACGGTTTATCGCGCGTTCGACACGGTGCTGGAGCGGCTCGTGGCGGTCAAGCTGGTGAAGAAGGAAATGATGAGCGACCATCTCGCGATGGATAATTTTTATCGCGAAGCGCGCGCCTGCGCCCGGCTCAACCACACGAACATCATCCACATCTACACCTTCGACGAATACGAAGGCCAGGCGTACCTCGTGATGGAACTGGCGGATCATGGCAGTCTGGATAACCGCATCGAAAAGCAGACGCGCGTGGCCGAGTTGAACGTACTCGACATCGGCATCAAGATCGCCTCCGCCCTCGATCTCGCGCTCAAACACAATCTGCTCCATCGCGACATCAAGCCGGGCAACATCCTGTTCGACGCCGACAACGAACCCAAGCTGGTGGATTTCGGCCTGGCCCGCAGCGTGGATGTGGAGGCGGAATCGGGATCGGTGACGGAGGGCACGCCGTATTATGTGGCCCCCGAAAAGATCAAACGCGAAAAGGAAACTTTTTTGTCGGACATGTACAGCCTCGGCTGCACCTTGTATCATGCGCTGACCGGCCATGTGCCGTTTGATGCGCCAACGGTGGAGGAGCTGGTGGGCGCACATGTTCACACCCCACTCACGCCGCCGAATTTGGTGCTCCCCGAAGTCACGCAGCCGACGAGCGACGCGCTGGTGAGGGTGATGGCGAAAAATCCGGCGGATCGCTTTCTCAGCTACGATGAATTTATTTCGGTGCTGGAAGCGTCGCGCAGCCAGTTGCTCGTCCAGCAATACAACCAGCCCGATTCACCAAAGCTCAAGAGCAAAACGAGCTGGTGGCGTCGCTGACGTACCGGCGCGCGGCGGGTGGGCGGCGGCCCAGCAAAACTTTTCAAAGGAGCGTTGACACCGTTTCCACCACTGTCTAGTCTGACTTGGTTAAAGCAATCAAACAGACAAAGCCATGTTGATTCGAATCAGTCTTATCATTGCGATCCTCGCCGGACTGGCGGCGGGCGCACTCAATTTCTTCAAGGTCAAGGAGAAGGTCGAAACCCTTGCCACCGAGCGCAATGAGTGGCATGGCAAGTTTGACAAGACCGATGCGGAGTTGACCACCACCAAGGCGGACTTGGAAAAGACCAGCAAAGATCTCAAACAAACTCAGGATACGCTTGCCGACACCAGCAAGGAACGCGATGCCGCCGTGGCCGAAGCCGCCATTCAAATCAAGAAAGCCACCGAACTCTCCGGGAAGCTGACGACGACGACGGAAGAACGCGACGACGCCCGGGCACAACTCCAAGCTTATGTGGGAACGGGTTACAAGCCGGAACAAATCGCGGCCATGGGTAAGCAGATCGACAAAACCCAGAAGGCCCTGGAAGCGATGGCGGATGAAAAGAAAATCCTCCAACTCGCCCTCACCCGCAAGACGGCCGAGCTTGACCGAATTCTGGGCAAGTCGGAAACCATCGAGATGCCCGCCAAACTCCAGGGAAAGATTGTTGTCTCCGACCCGAAGTGGGACTTCGTGGTTATTAATATTGGCGAAGATGAAGGCGTCTTGCCTTACGGCGAATTACTCGTGAGCCGCGCCGGCGTGCTCGTGGCCAAGGTGATTGTTCGCGATGTGCAGAAAGGCCGCAGTATTGCAAACATCATACCTGGGTGGAAGATGGCCGGAGTCGAAATAATGGAAGGCGATCTCGTCATTCCGGCCCACCCGGCTTCGTGAACTCCTTCCGGCCCATCCTGCTTCGCGGCGGGTCTTTTCTGTTGCTGCTTCTGGTGGCGTTGGCACTTAATGGCTGCGCCACGACCGAATCCGAGAACGAATCGGTTCGACCTTGGAACGCGCCAAAGTCTTGGGAAAATGGCCTTCCGGCCGGCATGATGGAAGGGCGTTAGCCCCCTGAGTTGGACGCTTACTTCGCCACTTCCACGCAACGCATCTCGCGGATGACCGTGATCCGAATCTGGCCCGGATACTGAAGCTCGCTCTCAATCTTCGTCACGATATTTCGCGCCAACGCAAATGCTTGATCGTCGCTGACACTCTGCGGCTGGACAAAAACGCGCAATTCCCGTCCCGCCTGCACCGCAAAACATTTCTCCACCCCCGGGAACGAAGCGCCGATTTTCTCCAGGTCTTCCACCCGCTTGATGTAGGTCGTCATGCTCTCGGAGCGCGCGCCGGGTCGGGAGGCGCTGATGGCATCCGCCGCGCTCACGAGAATTCCCAGCGGCCCCACGGGTGGCACGTCATTGTGATGCGATGCCACGCCGTTGACGACCTCGTCACATTCGCCATGACGCCTGATGATGTCCGCGCCTACGACCGCATGCGGGCCTTCGATCTCGTGGCTGACCGCTTTGCCGATGTCGTGCAACAGGCCGGCGCGCTTGGCGAGGTTCACGTCCACACCCAGTTCGGCGGCGAGCAACGCCATCAGTTGCGCCACCTCGACCGAATGATCGAGGAGATTCTGCGCGAAGCTTTGCCGGTAATGCAGCCGGCCCAGCAGCTTCGTGATTTCCGGATGCATGACCGGCAGGCCCGCGCGCGTCACGGCTTCTTCGCCTTTGCGCACGATGGTTTCGTCCATCTCCGCCTTGACGGCCGCGACGATTTCCTCGATGCGCGTCGGATGGATGCGCCCGTCCTGGATCAACCGCAACATCGCCTCGCGCGCGATCTCGCGGCGCACCGGATCAAAACCGGAAAGCAGCACCGCCCCGGGTTCGTCGTCAATCAGCACCGTCACGCCGGTTGCATTTTCAAACGCGCGGATGTTCCGGCCCTCGCGCCCGATGATGCGGCCTTTGATGTCCGCGCCTTCCAGGAGGATGGTGGTCGTCGTGTTTTGAAAAGTCTGGTCGCCGGCGTAGCGCTGGATGGCCACGGTGATGATCTGGCGGGCCTTTTCCTCGGCGCGTGTCCGGGCCTCGTCGAGAATCTGGCGGGCGAGCTTCGCGGCGTCAGCGAGGGCCTCCTGCTGGATTTCCTTGAGAAACTGGGCCCGGGCTTCGGTCGGCGAAAGCCCGCTGAGCTTCTCCAGTTGCTCACGGCGCTGTTGGGTGAGGGTGATCAACTCCTGTTGGGCATTTTCGAGCGCGGTGCTCTTGCGCTCCAGCATTTCCCGCTGCTGCTTCAAATCCGTCTCGGTTTCGATGACCCGGTTGAACTGGGAATTAAGCAGCGTTTCGCGTTCGGTCAGGCGGCGTTCCTGCGTGGTGAGTTCGGTGCGGTGCGTGGCCAGCGATTGTTCGATCTGGGCGCGGAGTTGGAGCGCTTCCTGGTTGGCGGCGGCGCGGGTTTTTTCCAGTTGCGCGTCGGCTTCGCGCCGACGGACATCCTCGCGGCGCCGGGTGCGCGAATTCAAGATCATCGCGCAAACCCCCGCCCCGGCAATGGCGCACACGGTCGCCCCCGCAATGTATAAGACCAGACTCATTTCAGAACCGCGCGCCGTTCAGGTCTCGATCCAGCGCGTCGGCGTCAAGATGCCATTCAAACGAACATCCAGCGGCCCAACCGGCACGGCGTCCACGATCTGTTCTTCGAACGCCACACCGCATTTCGTGCCACGCACGTCAGCCAGCAACCGGTCATAATACCCTTGGCCCCGACCGAGCCGCCCGCCGCGAGCGTCGAAAGCTACCCCAGGCACGAGGACCAAGTCCAGCCGGTTTAACGG
>CAYHFK010000085.1:9678-16125 GCA_964355895.1 uncultured Bifidobacterium sp.
CGCGAGCGTCGAAAGCTACCCCAGGCACGAGGACCAAGTCCAGCCGGTTTAACGGGACTTCCGTACACGACGGCAACGGCTCGCGGATGCCGAACTTTCCGCAGACGAGATCCTGATGAATATCCCGAACCTGACAGGCAACATACCCCTCGCTTCCAGAAACATAACGCGGCAGGCAAACAGTTTTGCCTGCCGCCAGGGCTTCAATCAGCAACGGCCAGAGATCGGGTTCATCAGCCAAGGGCGCAAAAAACAGAACCGACTTGGCGTCGGACCAGACAGGTTGACTGCGAAGTTGCTCGCAAAGCTTCCGAGAAGTTGCTGATGGTTTGTAAGAGGCAAAAGCTTTCAGGCGGGCACGGACTTCCGCGCGCAAAACGTTCTTTGCATTTTGAAGTTCCGCATCCATTCAGCCCGTCCTGGATTCCTGGGTGGGTGACTTTACTTGACTGGCAAGGGCCCGCCATTTCTCGACCCGTTCTTTGATCTTCTTCTCCACGCCCTGATCGGTCGGCTCGTAATACCGCTTGTTCGCCCCGAGATAGTCCTGGGGGACATAATGCCCTTCGTAGTCGTGGGCGTATTGGTAGCCTTCGCCGTGGCCGAGCTGCTTCGCGCCCTTGTAGCTGGCGTCGCGCAAATGTTCCGGCACGGCCAGGGTGCGACCTGACTTCACGTCTTCGAGCGCGGCGTCAATCGCCTTGATCGTGCTGTTGCTCTTGTTCGCCGTGGCGATGTAGATGGTCGCCTCGGCAATCGGAATGCGCGCCTCCGGCCAGCCGATGAATTCCGCCGCCTGAAACGCCGCGTTGGCCAGCACCAGCGCCATCGGGTCGGCCAGCCCCACGTCTTCCGCCGCGTGAATCACGATGCGCCGCGCGATAAAGCGCGGGTCTTCGCCGGCGTGGATCATTTTCGCCAGCCAGTAGAGCGCCGCATCGGGATCGCTGCCGCGCATGGATTTGATGAACGCGGAAATGGTGTCGTAGTGCGCGTCGCCGTCGCCGTCATACACGATGGCTTTCTTCTGGATGCTCTGCTCGGCGGCGGCCAGGTCCAGATGGACGACGCCCTCTCCGCCCGGTTCGGTGGTGAGCGCGGCGATTTCCAGCGCGCTGAGCGCTTTGCGCGCGTCGCCGTCCGCGACCCGGGCGAGATGGCGCAGGGCGATTTCGTCGGCTTGAATTTTCCGGAAGCCCAGGCCGCGTTCCACATCACGCAACGCCCGCTGGAGCAGGCCGAACAAGTCCGCTTCCGTGAGCGGGCGCAGCTCAAAAATTTGCGAGCGCGAGACGAGCGGCGAGTTGACGAAGAAGAACGGATTGTGCGTGGTCGCGCCGATGAGCCGCACGACGCCGCTCTCGACATCGGGCAGCAGCACGTCCTGCTGCGCTTTGTTGAAGCGATGGATTTCGTCAATGAACAGGATGGTCGTCGCGCCGATGTTTTCGAGGCGGTTGGCGGCGGCGGCGAGCACGCGGCGCATGTCGGCCACGTTGGATTCCACGCCGCTGAGCCGCTCGAACTTGCTCTTGGTTTGCCGCGCGATGATTTGTGCGAGCGAGGTTTTGCCCGTGCCCGGCGGCCCGTAAAAAATCAGCGACTGAATGCGATCCGCATCAATGGCGCGGCGGAGCAACTGGCCGGGCGCGAGGATGTGCGTTTGCCCGACGAATTCATCCAGCGAGCGTGGACGCATCCGGGCGGCGAGCGGTTGGTGGCGGGGAGAAATTTCCGCCCCCGGCGGCGGGCCGGGCAAGGCCGGCGGCAGGGTGGATGAAAACAAGTCGTCGCGCGCCATGATTTGAGACTAGCAGTTTGACACCGCGACCCCAAAGAAAAAGCTCGCCGGGTTGCGGCGAGCTTTATTTACCAAAGTGACCCCACCATTGCCGTGTGCAACGGATCCGATGAACATGTTGGTTAGAACATGTGGCGCCGTCCGGACGGATTTCGACTTCCAGTTAAGGCCTGTCGGCCGCCGTCGCGGTTGGCCCCGGTATCGTATAATTTACGGTTCAAGGACTTGGCTGCGAATCACGAACAGGGCAGGGTAAATTCTTTTCCGAATTCAGTTTTGCAAAGAGCGGGTGCGACTTTGCGTGAACAATTGCACCATCTGTGCCAGTACATGAACCCACCGGGGCTTTAGCTCAAGATAATTTTTTGTGAGGATCCGGCGACGGGCCGATGGCGTGAAAGGGTGAAAGGTGATTCATTTGCGCGCCGGTCCAGTTTGGTCTTGCGTCCCGGCGGCGGGATTGGTTCATTATGACTGGTCGCTGCGCACGTGGTGGAATTGGCAGACACGCTACTTTGAGGTGGTAGTGCCGCAAGGTGTGCAGGTTCAAGTCCTGCCGTGCGCACCATTTTTCCGAGCTTCGCGATTCTTCGCGGCGGCCCTGCAGGGTGGAAACTTTGTTCTGGTCAGCGTCCGGTTCCGGGCATAGGCTCGGTTCACTGTTGAACCCAACTTGAGGCTTATGGACATCATCTTCAATTGCCCGAAATGCGAACAGGAGCTGGCGGTGGATAATTCCGGCGCCGGCTCCGAGATCAACTGCCCGTCCTGTTCGGAGAAAATTGTCATCCCGCACACCGCGGCGCCAGCGTCCTCCGGGACCGTGCCGGTCCGCGCCGCTGGCCACACGGGCAGCGCCATGTCCTCTTCCGCCGCCGCCAAAGTGGAAATGCACCTCAAGGTGCCCGACCACAGCCAGCCCGCCGAAAGCCTCATCGGCAAACCAAGCGTGCCGCTGGATGTCGCCGCCAAAGAGTCCGACCGAAAGATGAAGGTGAAAACCATCCGCCACACCGATTGCATCGAAGTGGGGCACGACAAGTTCGACGAGATGGTCACCGCGTTTCTCCAGCGCGTCGGCGAAACGAATGTCGTCAGCCTCACCCCGCTCACGTACACCCACCTGGACATCGGCTCGCAAAAGCTGATGACCGACTATGCGGTCATGGTGGTGTATCGCGGGTGAGCCGGGCGACTTCGCCGGGGATTCCGTCCCCGCTTCTTGACTTGCCAAAACCCCACCGCTACCGTGCGCGCATGAGTCGTCGTTCCGTCTGTCTGCTGTTGATCGCCGTCGGCGTGACCCTCGTGCCGTTTCGCTCCCCGGCGCCGCTGGTTTACACCCCCGGCGAAGGCTGGACGTACGAAGCCGTGGGCGGCGTGGGCAAATGGAAACGGGAGACGGCCAAGGAACAAATGGCCGTGGCCCAGGTCGCTTACGACCGGCACGACTACACCCTCGCGCGCAAAGCGGCCGTCCGCCTGATCCGGACCTGGCCGCTGTCCGATTACGCGCCGAACGCCCAGTATCTCGTGGGCCTGTGCTGGGAAGCCGAACATGACGATGAACGGGCGTTCAAGGAATACCAGAAGGTCTTCGATAATTATCCCCGCAGCGACAAGCTTGGGGATGTGGTGCGGCGTCAGTATCAGATCGGGTTGCGTTTCCTCGGCGGTCAACGCTTCAAATTGTGGGGCTTGATCCGCTTCTTCCCCGACATGGACAAGACAGCGGGCCTGTTCGAAAAAATCGTGGCGAGCGGGCCCTACAGCGCCGTTGGGCCCAGCGCGCAGTTGCGCATCGGCGCGGCGCGCGAGCGGCAGAAAAATTATCCGGAGGCCGTGACAGCTTACGAGCGCGCGGCGGACCGCTATCACGATCTTCCGGTGATCGCCGCCGACGCCCTGTACCGGGCCGGCATCGCGTACCACAAACAGGCGCAGACCGCCGGGTACGATCAAGGCACGGCGGGTCAGGCCATCGCGACCTTCACCGATTTCCTGACGCTGTTTCCCAACGACAAACGCGTGCGCGAGGCGAAGCAGATCATCACCGAATTGAAGGAAGAGCAGTCGCACGGCAATTATCAGATCGCGACCTTTTACGAAGGCCAGAAGCGATGGAACGGTGCGTTGATCTATTACAACGAAGTTTTGGTGCAAGGGCCCGATTCCCGTTACGCCGCGGTGGCACGCCAGCGGATTGATCAAATTAAGAAATATATTGCGAGCACCCCTCCGTGACATGTGTTACCTCCGGATTCTTTTCGCCAGTTGCCTGGCGCTGGCCCTGAGCGGTTGCGCGGGCTATCGCGTTGGGCCGAGCAACGGTCAACGCGCGGGCGAGAAAACGATTCAGGTGGTGCCGTTCGCCAACCACACCGCCGAGCCGCGCCTGGGCGACGATGCCACGGCCGCCCTCCGCAAAGAAGTGCAGCGCGACGCCACCTTCCGGCTCGCCAGCAATGAACCGGGCGACATCGTGGTCAATGGGGAAATCACTCACTACTCCCGCAGCGGGGTCAGCTTCCAGCCCACCGACGTCATCACCGCGCGTGACTTTCGCCTCATTATGACGGCCCACGTCACGGCGCGTGATCGCGCCACCGGAAAAGTGTTGCTCGACAAGACGATGACCGGCGACACCACGGTCCGCGTCGGCACTGATCTACCCAGCGCCGAGCGGCAGGCGCGGCCGCTGCTGGCGACCGATCTGGCCCACCAGATCACCTCCCTGCTCGCCGACGGGGACTGGTAGCCGGCCTGGGCGTTTTCAAAACGGACGGCAGGGTTGTTTTTCCTTCCCGCCTTTGCCAAGCTGCCGCCTGTGAGTATGCCTGACCAATTCGACGACCCAACCATTTGCCGCCTCGACTCACAACGTAAAGACGTGGAGCCATGTTCCATCGTGATCTTTGGCGCCAGTGGCGATCTGACCGAGCGCAAGCTCATCCCGGCGCTTTACCATCTCTTCAAGGAGAAACAACTGCCGCCGGCCTTTCGCATCATCGGGATTGCCCGGCGCGAGAAAACCGACGAATCGTTCCGCGCGGAATTGCGCGCGGCCCTCGGCCAGTTCTCCCGCACCCAGCCGGTGGATGACGCCGCCTGGTCGGCATTCGCCGCCCATGTCGTCTATTGTGTGGGCGACCTCACCGACCCCGCCGCGTATCAGAAGTTGGAGCAACGCCTGACGGCCTTCGACCATCCGGCCCTGCGCAACAATCTCCTGTTCTATCTGGCCATTTCGCCGAGTCAGTTCGGCGCGGCGGTCGAGCATTTGCATCAGGCGGGATTGTTGCAGCGGCACCCGACCACCGGCTGGCAGCGCATTGTCGTCGAGAAACCCTTCGGCCACGATCTGGCCTCCGCCCACACGCTGAACGGCGAGTTGACCCGTTACGCGCACGAACATCAGGTGTTCCGCATTGACCACTATCTCGGCAAGGAAACCGTGCAGAACATTCTGATGTTCCGCTTCTCGAACTCAATCTTTGAGCGCCTCTGGAATCGCGAGTCCGTGGATCACGTGCAAATCACCGTCAGCGAGAAACACAGCGTGGGGGGCCGCGGCGGTTACTACGAGGAAGCCGGCGCGATGCGCGACATGGTGCAGAATCACATCCTGCAAGTGCTCGCGCTCGTGGCGATGGAGCCGCCGGTGTCGCTGGAAGCGGAATCCATCCGCGACGAAAAGGTAAAGCTGCTCAAATCCATCCGCCCGTTGACGCCTGCGGACGTGGCCCGCCAAGTGGTGCGGGGCCAATACTTCGCCGGGGTGATGGACGGCCAGCCGCAGCCGGGTTACCGCCAGGAACCGAAGGTGCAGCCCGATTCCAACGTGGAAACCTACGTGGCCATGAAACTATTGATCGACAATTGGCGCTGGGCCGGCGTGCCCTTTTATTTGCGTACCGGCAAATGCCTGCCCCTCGGCGCCAGCGAAGTTCGGATCCAGTTTCGTCCGACGCCGAATGTATTGTTCGCCGCGGTCTGCGGCAGCAAGCTTGATCCCAACGCGCTCACGTTGCGCTTGCAGCCGAACGAGGGCATCTCGATTCGCTTCAACGGCAAAGTCCCCGGCACGCAGGTCGGCGTGCGCCCGGTGCGGATGCACTTCAGCTACGACTCCGAGTTCGGCGCCTACACGCCGGAAGCTTACGAGCGGCTGCTGCTCGAAGCCGTGGCAGGCGATGCCACGCTCTTTATCCGGCGCGACGAAGTTGAAACGGCTTGGAACATTGTGGATTCGATCCGTCAAGGCTGGGAAGGCAAGCCGCTGTCGAACCGGGAATTTTACGCGGCCGGGACCTGGGGACCGATGGCGGCGGAAGAATTGCTCGCCCAAAGCGGCCACGTCTGGCGCGATCCGCAGCCGGTCAAGTAGTCCGGAAAATCTCGCGCAGCCTTCTGGTGGCTGAACCCAAAGCAATCGTTCGCTGGCCCGGGATCACCCTCGCCCACGGGCAATGCTTCATCGCGAATTCGATCAAATCGGAAGTGACCGTCCGGGGAATCACGGCGGCGTGAGTCCGGGTCGTGGCCGGGGCTGGGAAAAATCTGACTTAAGAAAACCCGGAGGGAAAAAATGGTCGGGGCGGTGAGATTCGAACTCACGACCTCTTGTACCCGAAACAAGCGCGCTA
>CAYHFK010000086.1:0-11187 GCA_964355895.1 uncultured Bifidobacterium sp.
AAAAGCAACATCCGCTGGCGATAAGACGCAACCAACCGGACCCGTGATGCCAAGTGAGGAAAGACAGAAACTGCGAGAACAAGCCATCGATAGGGCCAACGATGAGTGGCGGGCACCCATAGATTTTTATGGAAAGGTCGTGGATCAAGATAACAACCCGGTGCCAGAAGCAACGGTTGTCTTGTCCTGGAACAATTTGTCTGGAACACATAATGGCAAGGCGCAAAGTGATTCTGAGGGTTTGTTCTCCTTGCGTGAAGAACAGGGAAAATTTTTGTCAGTAATAGTCAACAAAGAAGGCTATTACGCGTACAAACCTCAGGGTGAGGGTTTCTTTTACGCCGGCAGGAACGACAATTTTATGCCCGATCAAGGCAGTCCTGTTATTTTTCAGCTGCGCAAGAAAGGGCATGCAGAGCCGTTGATCGCATTCGAGAATGATTTTCTCATTCCCAAAGACGGCAAACCGGTGGAGGTCAGTTTAACAAGAGGCAGACCTGCACCATCCGGGCAAGGTGATCTGCGGGTCGAGTGCTGGACAAGTGATCAAGGCAAGGGGCGAGGCGAAAAATACGATTGGAAATGCCGAATTGCGATTCCCAATGGAGGCCTTCAACCTGCCTCCGGCGGGTTTGCTTTTGAAGCACCCGTGGATGGTTATCAGCCCTTTGACGAGATCGATATGCGTGTCAATTTGGGAGCGGGCTGGCAACGAAATGCAGAACGGAATTACTTTCTAAAATTGGGCAACGGAAATTACGCGCGTATTAGTTTCAAGATGATCGCTGGCGGCGGGCATTTTTTCCATGTTGAGTCTTTTCTGAATCCGAGAGGTTCGCGCAACTTGGAATACGATGAGGCGGTTCAACCTAAACCCACGGTGCATGAGTAAACGACGCTTCTCTCAGATGATGAAGAGGGTGTTTTAGCATCAGCCCGGGTGGCAATGGCGTTGGCAATTTCCGCACGAACCCATCAGGTTGTCGCTCCCCCGCCCGGACTCGAAACCAGAAACTCATTGCCATTGCAGGCCAATAGACCCGCCGGTTGATCCTAAACACCGCCGGAGAACTTCGCTCCCCTTCGCGCCGGCGCACCCTTGGCATCGAAGCGAAGGTAAATTGCCTCAATCATTTATTGCCGCCCGTTCACCAATCCGGTAAAAACTAAGCAGGTTACTCTAAACTGATTAGTCGGACGGCATAGCGGAAGCAATGAACATCAGAAGCAACAAACAGAATTCAAACGCAAACGTGCGGCTCGGCCCGCCCGCGAAACAGGGCCTTTACGATCCGCAGTTCGAGCACGACTCGTGCGGCGTCGGCTTCGTGGTCAACATGAAGGGGCGCAAGTCGCATGACATCGTCACGGACGCGCTCCAGATTTTGGTCAATCTCGACCATCGGGGCGCGTGTGGTTGCGAGACGAACACCGGGGACGGCGCGGGCATCCTCATGCAAGTGCCGCATGATTTCCTCGTCGCGGCCACCAGCAAGCTCGGCTTCAAACTTCCCGCGCCCGGCCAATATGGTCTCGGGATGTTGTTCATGCCCCCGAATCCGGCGGAGCGTGAAGCCATCCAAGCGATCCTCGCAAAAATAGTTTCCGATGAAAGCCAGACGTTGCTCGGTTGGCGCGACATCCCGACGGATAATTCTTCGCTGGGCAACGGCGCGAAAAATTCCGAGCCGTTCATGATGCAGTTGTTCATCGGCCGCAACGCGGCGATCAAGGACGACGCGGCGTTTGAACGGAAGCTTTATGTCATCCGCAAAATCGCGGAGCAGATGATTCGTTACAGCGGCAAGATCGCGGGCGGCAAATGGTTTTACGTTTCCAGCCTGTCGGCGCGCACGGCAATTTACAAGGGGATGCTCATGCCGGAGCAGGTGGCGAAGTATTTTCCCGATTTATGCGACGCCAGCATGACCACGGCGCTGGCGCTGGTGCATTCGCGCTTTTCGACGAACACGTTTCCGAGTTGGGATCGCGCGCATCCGAATCGTTACATCGCGCACAATGGCGAGATCAACACGCTGCGCGGCAACGTCAACTGGATGCACGCCGGCCAGCACAACTTCAAGTCCGAGCATTTTGGCGACGAGATCAAGAAGGTCATTCCGGTTATCAACACGGACGGCAGTGACTCGACGATGTTCGACAACTGCGTCGAGTTGCTCGTCATGGCGGGTCGCGAATTGCCCCATGCGATGATGATGATGATTCCCGAGCCGTGGGAAAACCACGAGAGCATGGACGCGGAACGGCGGGCGTTTTACGAATTTCATTCCTGCCTCATGGAGCCGTGGGACGGCCCGGCTTCCATTGCCTTCACGGATGGCATCCGCATCGGCGCCTGTCTTGACCGCAACGGCCTGCGCCCCTCGCGCTACTACGTCACCAAGGATGACATGGTCATTATGGCTTCGGAAGCGGGCGTGTTGCCCATTGCACCCGAGCGCGTGGCGATCAAGGGGCGACTGCAACCCGGCCGCATGTTCCTCGTGGACACGGAGCAGGGTCGCATCATTGCCGACGAGGAGCTGAAGAAAAAATACGCGAGCGCGCATCCGTACCAGAAGTGGCTCGACAAACATCATCTCCTGCTCGAAAACCTTCCCGAGCCGCCGGAGAGTACCGTTCCGGAACATCGCAAAATTTTGCAGCGCCAGCAGTGCTTCGGCTACACGTTCGAGGATTTGCGTTTCATCGTCGGCCCGATGGCGAACGACGGGGTGCAACCGCTCGGCTCCATGGGCACCGACACGCCGCTGGCCGTTCTCTCGAACCAGCCGCAACTGCTCTACAACTATTTCAAGCAACTGTTCGCGCAAGTCACGAACCCGCCGATTGATCCCATTCGCGAAGAGATCGTGACCTCGACGGAAACGATGGTCGGCGCGCGCGGCGGCCTGCTGAATCCCACGCCGCAAAGCTGCGCGCTCATCAAGCTGGAGCATCCGCTGCTCACCAACGAGCAATTGGAAAAACTTCGCCACGTCGGCCAGCTCAACCGCAAAGGATTCAAGGCGGCGACGCTGCCGATTCTCTTCCCGGCGGCGGACCAGGCCAAAGGGCTGGAAGCGGCGCTCGCCAAAGTTTTTTCCGACGCGGATCAGGCCATCAAGGATGGCGCGACGATTTTGATTCTTTCGGATCGCGGTATTTCGGAAACCGTCGCGCCGATCCCGGCTTTGCTGGCCGTGGCGGGGTTGCATCATCATTTGATCCGCACCGGCAAGCGTTCCCGCGTGGGTCTGGTGCTGGAATCCGGCGAGCCGCGGGAGGTGCATCATTTCGCGCTGCTCATCAGCTACGGTTGCAGCGCCATCAACCCGTATCTTGCGTTTGCAACGATTGACGATCTCATCGCCCAAGGCATGCTCGTCAACACCGACCACAAAACCGCGGTCAAGAATTTCATCAAGGCGGCGGTTAAAGGCGTGGTGAAAACGATGGCCAAGATGGGTATCTCCACGGTTCAAAGTTATCGCGGCGCGCAAGTCTTCGAAGCCATCGGCATCAACAGCGAAGTGGTGGACAAATATTTCACCTGGACGCCCTCGCGCATCCAGGGCGTCGGCCTGGACGTGATCGCGGAGGAAGTGCTCAAGCGCCACCGGCACGCGTTTCCCGACCGGCAGGTCAACGGTGAACTCGACGCGGGCGGCCAGTATCAATGGCGCGACAACGGCGAGTATCACCTGTTCAATCCGCAGACGATTCATAAATTGCAGAACGCCTGCCGCACCGGCAACTTCAAGATTTTCTCGGAATACTCTGACTTGGTGAACAACCAGGCCAAGCATCTTTGCACGCTGCGCGGCTTGCTCGATTTCAAGTTTGCGGAAAAGCCTTTGCCGATTGAAGAAGTCGAGTCGGTTGAGAGCATCGTGAAGCGGTTCAAGACCGGCGCGATGAGTTACGGCTCGATCAGCAAGGAAGCGCACGAGGCGCTGGCCATCGCGATGAATCGCCTCGGTGGCCGCTCGAACACCGGTGAAGGCGGCGAAGACCCGGCGCGCTACGTTCCCGAGCCGAACGGCGACTCGAAGAACTCCGCGATCAAACAGGTCGCAAGCGGTCGTTTTGGCGTGACGAGCCATTACCTCGTCAACGCGATGGAACTTCAGATCAAAATGGCGCAGGGCGCCAAGCCCGGCGAAGGCGGCGAATTGCCCGGCAAGAAAGTTTTCCCGGAGATTGCCAAGACGCGCGGCACGACGGCGGGCGTCGGCTTGATTTCACCGCCGCCGCATCATGATATTTATTCCATCGAAGATTTGGCGGAGTTGATTCACGACCTTAAGAACTCCAACCGCCACGCGCGCATCAGCGTGAAGCTGGTGTCGGAAGTCGGGGTGGGCACGATCGCTGCGGGCGTCTCGAAGGCGCACGCAGACGTGGTGCTTATCAGCGGTCATGACGGCGGCACGGGCGCCTCGCCGCTCTCCTCGATCAAACACGCAGGCAGCCCGTGGGAACTCGGCCTCGCCGAAGCGCACCAGACGCTCGTGCTGAATAATCTGCGCAGCCGCATTTATGTCGAGGCGGACGGCCAGTTGAAAACCGGTCGCGATGTCGCCGTGGCCGCGTTGCTCGGGGCCGAGGAATTTGGCTTCGCCACCGCTCCGCTCGTGACGCTGGGCTGCATCATGATGCGTGTTTGCCATTTGAACACCTGCCCCGTCGGCGTCGCCACGCAAGACCCGAAGTTGCGCGCCAAGTTCAACGGCGACCCGAACAACGTGGTCAATTTCATGCGTTTCATTGCGCAGGAACTCCGCGAAATCATGGCCCGGCTCGGCTTCCGCACCATTGAAGAAATGGTCGGGCGCACCGACAAGTTAATCCCCTGGAAGGCGATTGAGCATTGGAAGGCCAGCGGCCTCGATCTCACGCCGATTTTGCATCAGCCCGAAGTCGGCCCGGAGGTTGGGCGCTTTCGTCAACAGGATCAGGATCACGGCTTGGAAAAGTCGCTCGACCTCACGAAGCTTTTGGACCTTTGTCAGCCGGCCATCGAGCGCGGCGAAAAAGTTCGCGCCGAGTTGCCCATCCGCAACGTCAACCGCGTCGTCGGCACCATCACCGGCAGCGAAGTGACCCGGAAACACGGGCCGAACGGGTTGCCCGAGGACACGATCCAGCTCAAGTTCAACGGCAGCGCGGGCCAGAGCTTCGGCGGTTTTATCCCGCGCGGCATGACGCTCGAACTCGAAGGTGACGCCAACGATTATTTCGGCAAAGGTTTGAGCGGCGGCAAACTCATTGTTTATCCGCCCAAAGCGGCGACGTTCAAAGCCGAGGACAACATGATTGTCGGCAACGTCGCGTTCTACGGCGCGACCAGCGGCGAGGCCTACCTTCGCGGCATGGCGGGCGAACGATTCTGCGTCCGCAACTCCGGGGTGAACACCGTGGTCGAAGCCATCGGCGATCATGGCTGCGAATACATGACCGGCGGGCGGGTGGTGATTCTCGGCCCGACAGGGCGCAACTTCGCCGCCGGCATGAGCGGGGGCGTGGCTTATGTTTTGGACGAGGCGGAGAATTTCGCCGACCGCTGCAACCTGGAAATGGTCGGCCTGGAACCATTGACGGACACCGACGAGATCGGGGAGGTCTGGAAAATGATCCAGCGTCATCAGACTTACACGCAAAGCGCGGTCGCGGCCAAAATTCTGGCCGACTGGAAAAAATTCATCCCGAAATTCGTGAAGGTGATGCCCACCGATTACAAGCGCGTGCTCGAATCGCTAAAGAAGGTAAAGGGACAGGGCTTGACCGGTGACGAGGCGATTTTGGCGGCGTTCGAGGAAAACACGCGCGCAGGTCATTGATCGAACAATTTTCGGGAAAGTGAAAACCCATGGGTAAACCAACAGGATTCTTGGAATTTCAACGCGAACTGCCGGCGGATCGTTCCGCCGGCGAACGCCTTGCCGACTGGAAGGAGTTTCATCTCCACATGCCGGAGGCCG
The DNA here is from genome assembly GCA_964355895.1 of uncultured Bifidobacterium sp. Classification (GTDB taxonomy): domain Bacteria; phylum Verrucomicrobiota; class Verrucomicrobiia; order Limisphaerales; family JADLHS01; genus JADLHS01. The sequence goes on from CAYHFK010000086.1 coordinate 5,985, forward strand.
ACCTGCGCCAGCAGGGCGCGCGGTGCATGGATTGCGGCATTCCGTTCTGCCACACCGGCCAGCTGGTCAGCGGCATGGCCAGCGGCTGCCCGATTCACAACCTCATTCCCGAATGGAACGACCTCGTCTATCGCGGCCTGTGGAAGGAAGCGCTGGTGCGGTTGCACAAGACGAATAATTTTCCAGAGTTCACCGGTCGCGTTTGTCCCGCGCCGTGTGAAGGCTCGTGCGTGCTCGGCATCAATAATCCGCCCGTCACCATCAAGAACATCGAATGCGAGATCATTGATCACGGCTGGGAAAACGGCTGGGTCACGGCTGAACCGCCGAAGCAACGCACCGGTAAAAACGTCGCCGTCATCGGCTCGGGCCCGGCGGGCTTGAGTGCTGCCGCCCAACTCAACAAGGCCGGCCACACCGTCACCGTTTTCGAGCGCGCCGACCGCCCCGGCGGTTTGCTCATGTATGGCATCCCCAACATGAAGCTCGACAAGACGGAAGTCGTGCTGCGCCGCTTGAGCGTATTGGAGCAGGAAGGCGTGAAGTTCATCTGCAACACGGAAGTGGGCATTAACCTCCCGGCGGAAAAACTTTTGAAAGACTTCGATGCCGTGGTTCTCGCCACCGGCGCGACCAAACCGCGCGATCTGCCCATCGAAGGTCGTCCGCTCAAAGGCATTCACTTCGCGATGGAATTTCTTACCGCAAACACGAAGGCGGTTCTCGACGGTCACAAGAACGGCAGCTTCATTGACGCGACCGGCAAGGATGTTGTGGTCATTGGTGGCGGCGACACGGGCACGGATTGCGTCGGCACTTCGATGCGCCATGGTTGCAAGAGCCTCGTGCAGGTGGAAATTCTGCCGCAGCCGCCGCTGGATCGCGCCCAGGACAACCCGTGGCCCGAATGGCCGAAGACTTACAAGCTGGACTACGGTCAGGAAGAAGCCGCCGCCAAGTTTGGCGCTGACCCGCGCGTTTATCTCACCACCGCCACGAAGTTCGAGAGCGACATGCACGGCCACGTCAAAGCCGTCCACACCGTGCAGGTGGAATGGACGAAGAACGACAAAGGTCAGTTCATCCCCAAGAACGTGCCCGGCACGGAAAAGGTTTTGCCCGCGCAACTCGTCCTGCTCGCAATGGGTTTCCTCGGACCGGAACAGCCGCTCCTCGAATCGCTCGGCATCGAACGCGACCCGCGCTCGAATGCCAAAGCCGACTTCGAAAAATACACCACGAACATCAAAGGCGTTTTTGCCGCCGGCGACTGCCGGCGCGGCCAGAGCCTCGTCGTTTGGGCCTTCAACGAAGGCCGCGGCGCCGCGCGCGAGTGCGACCGCTATCTGATGGGCCAAACGGATTTGCCCTGAGTTCGTCGCCCGGAGCCGAACAGCAGACTGGCTTGCGGTCTGGTTTCCAGGTGGTATTGGGGATTGTCGCTTCTGCTCGCTCATGAAACGGATCCTGATTCTATTGCTCGTCCTCCACGTATTCGGGGTTCGCGAAGTGACCGGCGGAGACAACGTATTTCCCGCCGCTCACTGGGAAACCCACACGCCCGAAGAGGCCGGGCTGTCGCGGGAAAAACTCGACGCGCTCCAGGAACTGGTCGGCGGGCGCGGTTGCGTGGTGCGGCGCGGTTACATGGTTTATTCCTGGGGTGATCAGAGCAAGAGTTCCGACGTGGCGTCGGCATTCAAACCGGTCCTGTCCACGTTGCTGCTGATGGCAGTGCAGGAGGGCCGACTCAAGAGCGTGGACGAACTGGTCGCCGACTTTGAGCCGCGTCTGAAAACGCTCAACAACGGGAAGGACGCCGGCATTACCTGGCGGCATCTGGCGTCGCAGACTTCCGGTTACGGTCTCGCCGAAGTCCCCGGCGCGGCCTATTCCTACAACGATTTTGCCCTGACGCTTTATTACGACCTCCTCACGCAAAAAGTTTTCCAGACAAACGGCACAGAGGTGCTCAGGACGCGGCTGGCCGAGCCGCTCCAGTTTGAGGACGCCCACTCCTTCAACGCATTTCGGCGGGCGGATCGTGACGGACGGCTCGCTTTGTCTGTGCGCGACTTTGCGCGGATTGGATTGCTCTATCTCAGGAACGGTCAGTGGCGGGACAAGCAAGTGGTGCGGCCTGAGTTCATTCAGATGGCCATCAACAGCCCGATTCCCGCCGAAACCCCGCTCACCAGCGGTCGCGAGGCGGACATGTTACCGAGTCAACACTCGATTGGCGGCAAACGCAACATCACTCCTGTCGGCCCGGGCTACTACAGTTTCAACTGGTGGCTCAACCGGACGAACCAAACCGGCCAGCGCCTGTTCGTGGATGCGCCCGCGGACACTTATGTCGCCAGCGGCCACGGCGGCAAACGAACGCTTTGGATTTTTCCCAGCCTCGACCTCATTGTTTGCTGGAACGATTCCGCAATCGCCGACCACGACCAGTCGCCCGGCAATCCGAACACCAAAGTGAACCAGGCGGCCCGGCTCATGGTCGGAGCCGCGTCTCGTCCGTAGCGGGCCGAGACTGCCCGGCATCTCGGGTTGGATATTCCACCCACCAAGCGGGTCATTCTGCTTTTACGCGCCAGAATTTCGCCGCGCCCGGTGGCAACGGCAACGACACGGTTTGCGGGTCGTTGGTCAACGTGAACGAGCGATTGGTCAGCCAGTTCCCAACCGCGAGGTTGGTGGCTTCCAGAACGCGATGCAGCCGGCCCACGTCGCCGCTGATCGTCAGCAGGAGGTTGGTGGAAGTTGCCGTCAACAATAGCGCGGGCCGGCGCGGCGGAACGACTGAGGACGGATCATCGCTGAAATCCGGAATGCCGTCGTGGTCGCTGTCGTTGGGGTCATCAATGGAGAGTTCCCAACGGTAATAGTCTTCCGCGACCGTGTTGAGATCGCCGTCGTTGAAATCAACCGCACCATAATAGTTCGTGCGGAGGTTCGCGTCGCGGGTGAAAACCGTGGGGTCGAAAAGGCTGAAGGTTTGCTGGGCGGCGTTCGTTAGGAACGCGGTTTGGAGCATCAGATCATTGTGCGGATTGGCGACGGACTTCACAAAGCTCATCGGCCCCTGCAACTGATCCGCCGCGTTGGTCAGAATCAAGCTGCCGCTCACCGCGTTCGATCCCGGCGTGTAAATCAGCGACCCGATGTATTCGAGCACTTCAAAGGTATGGCGGTAAATGCCCAGATCCCCATAAGTATTATCCACCAGATGCAGCAAGCATGTGCCGTCCTTCGAACCCGCGCCACGACTCCAGGTGGCGGTGACCGTTCCGCCGCCGATGGCCGTTGTGTAATGGCCCTGGGATGTCCCGCCCGCCGCTTGGGAGACCTCGAACGAATCGTTGAACCCGTTGCCGTTCGCGTCGGGGTCTGGCGGCAAATTCAGAGCGATCGAGCCGGCAATGGGGAAGCCGCTAAAGTCCAGTGCGAAGCCGCTGCGGTGCGTGTAGGCGGAGAACCACGGAGCCAACTCCCCGTTGGGCGCGCCGGGGATGGTGCTCAAGTCCAAGGTCTCATCAAACGACCCCTGCCCTTGTTGAAAGCGCAACGACCAGCAAAACAGCGTCGCTTGGGCGGTCTGCGCCGCGGGCGTCGTGAAAGGGAGAACCATCAACAGCGCCGTCAGAAGCACCCAGGGTGTTTTCATAATCTTATCTTTCCCGAAGCGATGGGAACACCGCCTGCCGATGCCGTCAACCCCCATTATGCCCCCACTTTTGCTTCCCTTCGGACGGCATCGCCAAAAGCCAAACTTGCGGGGCACTCTGGCCCTCTTATACTGCCAACCTTGTGACGGCCTCCAAGAAAATACGCGTGATCTGTGGCATGAGCGGAGGAGTGGATTCCTCGGCAACGGCGGCCCTCTTGCTGGAGCAGGGCTACGAGGTGGTGGGCATCACGCTCAAGCTCTGGCCGCAGGATTGCGTCTCGCGCGCGGAGGACAAGTGTTGCGGACCGCAAGCCGTGACGGATGCGCGGTCGGTCTGCCACAAGCTCGGCATTCCTTACTATCTCATTGACGAGGCGGAACAGTTTCAAGTGAAGGTCATTCAATACTTCGCCGCTGAATATAAAGCCGGGCGCACCCCGAATCCGTGCGTGATGTGCAATCAAAACTTGAAGTTCGGCCGGCTCATTGACCGCGCGGATCAGCTCGGGGCGCAGTTCATCGCCACCGGACATTTTGCGCGCTTGGAGCGGCGCGCGGACGGTCGTGTGTTGCTCAAACGCGGACGCGATTTGAAGAAGGATCAAAGCTATTTTCTGTTCTCGCTGCGGCAGGATCAACTCGCCCGCGCCATTTTTCCGCTGGGCGAAAAGACCAAGCGCGACACGCGCGAAGTGGCGCGGCACTGCAATCTCAAGACGGCCGACAAGGAGGAGAGCATGGAAATCTGCTTCGTGCCGGACAATGATTACGGCGGGTTTCTCCAGTCGGCGAACCTCGTGCAGAAGCATCGCGGCGAGATCGTGAACCTGCGCGGTCAGGTACTCGGGCATCACGACGGCATCGAATTTTACACCATCGGCCAGCGAAAGGGTTTGGGCCTTTCCTCGCCCCAACCGCTTTATGTCGTTGAGCTGGATGCGGAGAACAACCGTGTGGTTGTAGGCGATGATTCCGCGCTCGACCGGGACGAATTTACCGTGGACCGCTGCAACTGGATTCCGTTCGACGTGCCGCCGGATTCGATCGAAGTGATGGCAAAGATTCGCTACAACCATCCGGGCACCCCCGCGACGGTGATAACGCAACCGGACGGGCGGGCGCAGGTGAGATTACACACGGCGCAACGCGCCATCACGCCCGGACAGGCGGCGGTCTTTTACCAGGATGACCTCGTCATCGGTGGTGGATGGATTGGCCGCTAGTCAAATCGGGACGACTTGACCGGGTTGGGGACGGGGGGCTGGAAAGTCCTCAGCAACTGAGGACAAGAATATCTGCGCTAGCCGGACGCGCGATCATCCGTCACGCCAAAATCTTTCGCCGCCTCGGCAACCCTATTCGAGGCGAGCATGGGTATGAGTCCCGACGCGAACCAACCCGAGTTCAACCTGAACGGCGTGTGCATGATCGTGCCGCTGCGCCGGTAAAACCATTCGGTTTGCGCCTTCGAAACGGGATAAGCCTCCACCGGCATCGGCGCGGTCTTCCAGCCGAACTCGACCTTGCCGG
>CAYHFK010000086.1:11287-16085 GCA_964355895.1 uncultured Bifidobacterium sp.
TTAATTCGGCCCACGCGGGTTCAGTCCAGTAGCACCCCGAGGAAATGACTTCGAGATCGCAGGTGATTTTTTCTACTCATGATTTTCAATTGTTGATTGCGGGCAACCTTTCGCCCTCGACTTCGATCCTGGATTTCGCGACGAGGCGGCCATGCCCTTGAAGGTGGATCGTCATGTTCCCGGTTTTCATTCGCGGACCGGGGATTTTTTCGGGAAGCCATCCGCCAGCGCGGGCACGCAGTCCAGAACGTAATCCCCGACGCGCAGGGTTTCGCGGGCGGTGGCCTGCTGTAACGCAGCCGTCAGCGGCGAGTTCGTCCGGCCCTTGTAACGGACAAACCAGACGTCATTGGTCGCATGGCGACCAAGGTGAACGGGAAGTTCAGCGGGCGTCAGAAAATGGGATTCGCCCAACGCTTCACAGTTTCCCGTATCGGAGGGAAGCTGGCGCGGGATTCGGTCTGTCACGTAAAAAACCGATTCGCCGAAATAGAACTCCATCCCGGGCACGTAGCGATCCACATACGCCACGGGCGCGTGGCGGTGGCGCAATTGCCCGCCAACCTCCCGCACGGTGGAACTCACGCCCAGTTGCGATTCCCAGTGCGGCAGCGCGAAGCTCACCACCACAAAAATGACGGCACAGGCCGCCGCCGTAATCAATGCCCGCCGAACCATCCGGGTCCGCAGTCCCTCCGTCGGCTGACCCATTAACGCCCGGGCGCAACCCAGCGCCGCCCACGGAGCAAACGGCAGCGTGTAGGTCACCAGCTTCGAGGACATCAGCGAAAAAACCGTCAGTCCAGTGATCACCATCCACCCTTCCAGTGGCACGGCCTGCCAGCGCTGTTGCCGGAGGCGTTCCAAGACTTCCTTTCGCCGCACGACCAACGCGACCAGCGCCGCCGGCCACCAAGGCATCCAGCCGATGAGGCTGAAGGCAACATGGTAATAAATCGGCCCGTGACGACCGTCCGGATGCCCCACGAATCGTCCGGCCAGTTCCCGGCCGAAGAAAAAATGTTGCAACTCGGGATGCCGATACATCAGCCCCAAGTACCAAGGCGAACCGGCGACAATGATGAGCAGCAACAGCCGGAGGGGACGCAACGCGCGCCGGCCGGCCGGGTCGCGAGTTGCCAGCAACCCGACCGTGAGACCCAGCAACGGAACAAGCGCGGCGGTGGCCTTGGTCCACCAAGCAAGCGTCGCACACAAAACGCAGCCCCACCACCAGCGCCCCCGAGCCTGGCGGTTTCGCTCCTCGGCCCAGAATCCAATCGCCAACGTGCTGAAACCCGTCAGCAGCATGTCCGGTGTCAGCATCCGCGCCAGCACCCAGAATTGACCCAGCGTGCCGCAGAATAAAACCGCCCACCACGCCGTGCGACTGCCATAGAGCCGCCCTGCCGCCCACCCGAGGCCGGCCAACGTCATCATCGCGCCCAGCAAGGACGGCAACCGCGCCGCCCATTCTGTCCGGCCAAAAATTTTGAAAGCGCCGGCCGTGACCCAATAGACCATCGGCGGCTTGTCATAGTGCGCGAAGTCAGACATGCGGGGTTCCCACCAGCCATGCTCGGATTCGAGCATTTCACCCGCGATGTTGGAATAGCGGCCCTCGTCCGGCTCGTTCAGTCCGCGATTCCCGAGATTGATTAACAGCAGCGCCAGCAACCCTGCCGCAAGCAGCCACCAGCGGAGAACCTGACTGGAGGCAGCGTCATCGGATTTCGCTTTTGAAAACGAATGGCAAGCCGCCTTAACGTTCATTTTTGATTTTGCCATGAAGATGATGTTCTTGTCACGATTTTTGCCCGCATCGCTCCCCGATCGCCGCCAGGGTATCTGCCATCACATCGCCCTTCGGCTTCGCGCCGAGATTGCCTTTGTCGCGGACATGGGCGACGCCATTGTCGAAGTCCCTATCGCAGCCGCCGATGGCGAGTCCCGCCATTGTGGGGGGGGGGCGGGGCGTCACGGCTCCGCCAATGGCTAGCCAGCGAGCCCCTTGCCCCCTGGGAAATTCCCGATTTTCCGACCGGCAACGCAACCGCCCCGGGCGATCCATCCAAGATTGCGGGACGCATCCTGAAAAAATCAACTGCCCTTTGGGCTTGACGGCACAATGTCGGGTTTCCTAAGCTGCTTATTGAACGGTAAAGTTGCCGGGTGATACCGGTAGGCCAAGTCGGAAGAGTAACAATCTGCCGGCTTTTTTGTTCCCCCGATGGGAACGCCGTTACGAGTTTATGAACGCCGATTTTTTAGCAGTCTTGGAATTCTGGGAGCGCGAGAAGGGCATCAGTCGTGATGTCCTGGTCGGCGCGGTCCAGGAAGCTTTGCTGTCCGCCGCCAAAAAGGCGGTTGGCCCGGCGCGCGAATTACGCGTGGCCATTGACCCCAAGAACGGCGACATTCAAGCCTTCGCCAAGCTCATCGTCTCGGAAAAAGTCATCTCCAAGCACGACCAGATTTCTGTCTTCGACGCCCGGCGCATCAAACCCGACGCCCAGGTGGGCGAGGAAATGGAGATCGAAGTCACGCCCACCGGCTTTGGCCGGATCGCGTCGCAGTATGCGAAACAGGCGTTGATGCAGCAACTCCGCCGGGCGGAGAAGGCGCTCATCTTCGCTGAATTCAAAGACCGCGTCGGCGACATCATCAGCGGAACGGTCCGGCGCTTTGATCGTTCGGACGTCCTGGTGGATCTCGGCAAGTACGAAGCCCTGCTTCCGAACAAGGAGCGGGTGCCCACCGAAGAATATCAGGTGGGCGAGCGGATTCGTTGTTTCGTCAAGGCCGTGGAGCAAGGTCCGCACGGGCCGGAGATCATCTTGTCCCGCGCCGACCCGCGTTTTGTCATCAAACTTTTCCAGATTGAAGTTTCGGAGATCAACGATGGCACCATCGAGATCAAGGGTATCGCGCGGGAGCCCGGCTTCCGCACCAAGCTCGCCGTGTGGACGCGCGACGCCAAGGTGGATCCCGTCGGCGCGTGCGTCGGTTTGCGCGGCCAACGGGTGAAGAACATCGTGCGGGAATTGAACAACGAGAAGGTGGACATCATTCGTTGGGACACGAACATTCGCACCTTCATCACCAATGCCCTTTCGCCGGCCACGCTCAAATCCTTTGAATTGGACGAGGTCCGCAAGCGAGCCAGAATCATCGTCAGTGACGATCAACTCTCGCTCGCCATCGGCAAACGCGGCCAAAACGCCCGGCTCACGTCGAAGCTCACCGGCTGGCAGGTGGACATCGAAGCCGAAGTCGTGGTCGCTCACGGCTTTGAAGAGAAAGTGGCCGAAGCTGTGGAGTTGCTGGCGGCCATTGACGGCATCACCCGCGAGCAAGCGGATGCGCTGGTTCATGCCGGCCTGACACGCCTGGAAGATTTGTTGCAAGCCGAAGAAGGCGACCTCGCGGACATTCCGCAAATTGGGGATCAGGCGGTTGCCGTGTTGAACGCCGCCCGCGCTGAATCCTTGCGCCGCAAGTTTAAAAATGGCGAAGCATCGCCAACGGATTAGCCATGGTTGCGGTCGGGCCATTGCCGTTCGGTTGGATTTAGACCTATGAAGGCGCATGGCCCAAATAGGCGGTTGGTTTGGAAGAATTATGCCCGTACGTATTTACGATATCTCGAAGAAGCTCGGCCTGGAGAACAAGGAAATCATCTCCAAAGCCAAGGCCTTGGGCATTGCCGCCGCGAAAGTCCCCTCCAGCTCGCTCGATAAAATCACCGCCGAGTATCTCGAAGAGCAGATCCTCAAGGACCATCCGGAACTCACCGCGCCCAAACCACCGCCGGAACCGCCCAAGCCGGCGGTCCCCGAACCGATTCTCATCGTCTCCGCGCCGCCACCCCCGCCGCCGCCCCCGCCCGTTGAACCGCCCGCGCCGGTGCCCGCAGCAATTGTCGAAGTGCCGGCGCCCGCGCCGGAATTAACCATCGTCGAAACGGCGGAAGCGCCGCCCCCCGTCGCTCCCGCTGTTCCTCCGGTGCCCATTGAGCCACCTAAACCCAAGGTCGGTGAAAAAGTTGGCTTCATTCAACTGACACCAAGACCCGCCCCCCGCCCGGGTGATCGCGGCGGCAATGTCAAACCGGCCGCCCGCCCGGTGGCACCCGGTCGCACGGAGTTCCTGCGCCGGGGCGACAACCGCCCGATGCGCGGCGGCACCAGCGGCCCGGGCCAGAGATTTCCCGGTCAGCAAAGACCGTCGGGCGGTCAAAGACCAACCGAGCCTACGAAGCCCGCCGCGCCCAAATTCGTCCTGCCCGAGGGCGCGCAGGTCATCATCATCAAGCCCCCCATCGTGGTCCGCGAACTGGCCGCACAACTCAAGCAGAAGCCGTTCAAGATCATTGCCGATCTGATGGAAGTGGGTGTTTTTGCCAACGTCAACCAGGCCATTGACGAAAAAATCGCGCAACAAATTTCCGCCAAGTATGGCTTCAAATTTGAAGTCGAGAAGCGCGCCAAGGGCGAAGGTCAGGTTCATGCGCCCATCAAACAAATTGAAGTTGATACCGAGGACAAACCGGAACAACTCAAGCCGCGTCCGCCCGTCGTCACCATCATGGGCCACGTTGACCACGGCAAGACCTCCCTCCTCGACGTGATTCGTAAAGCCAACGTCGCCGCCGGCGAAGCCGGCGGCATCACGCAGCACATTGGCGCTTACACCATTTCCTTCCCGCACCCGGAGCGGAAGAACGATCTGCAACAGATCACCTTCCTCGACACGCCCGGCCACGCCGCGTTCAGCTCCATGCGCGCCCGCGGGGCGA
>CAYHFK010000087.1:0-16010 GCA_964355895.1 uncultured Bifidobacterium sp.
CGCTAGCGCGGTAGGCGGCGGACTTTGCCCGGCGTTTGGACTTCTCCGGTGTTGGCGGCTTTCACGGCGGCAAAGCAAAGCGCCAGGCTGCGGAGATTTTCCCGGGCAGAGTTCGAAGGCTCGCGGTTCTCCTCGATCGCGCACAGAAGCTCACCCATCGTCCCGCGAAATCCGTCGTTGAACCATTGACCCTGAAACACAGGGCGGGCGAAACCGCGTTGGGTGAACAACGTGACGTCATGCGCGGCGCAGACCGGGCCGCGGGCCCGGAGGGTGCCTCGCGAACCGGTGATGCAAAGCGACTCCTCGGCCCCGAAGCGCGAGTGGGCGTCGAAGTTCAGGGTCGCGGTGCCACCCGCAAATGCGACCGTGGCGCTGCCGATCATCGGCGGCTTGAGTTGCTGTCCGGGCGCGAAGGCGTTGGCGGCGAAAACCGATCGGGCCGGACGGTCCTGGAAAAAAAGCGCGGCCATGTCGAACCAGTGAATGGCGAAATCGTAGAGCACCACATGATGAACCGACTCGAAGGGCGTGCCGCGAATCCAGGTGTGATCCCAATTCAGGTTGATCGTGACGGTCTGAACTTCACCAATCAGCCCGCGCTGGATGGCTTGCGCGAGATAACGGACATAGGGCGACCAGCGACCGTTTTGGTTCACCGCCAGTTTGCGTCCTTGCTTGTCGGCCAAAGCAATGAGGCGTTCTCCGACATCGAGATCGAGCACGAACGGTTTCTGACTGAGAACGTGCTTGCCCGCCTTGAGCGCGGCTTCGATCACGGCCACGCGCGGTTCGGGATGCAAAGCCACGTCCACCACGTCCACGTCGTCGCGGGCGAGGAGCTTCCGGTAATCGGTGTAAAGCTCTGCCTTGGGATAAAACTCCTGTTGCCGTAGGTGGGCGGCGGCTTCAACCCGGTCGCAGAGCGCCACAACCTCCCATCCCGCCGTGCGGTAGGCGTCCAGGTGGGCTTTCGTGATTCCGCCGCAACCGATGAGCCCAATCTTGGGCCGATACCGTTTCGGTGACGGCGGCCGATAATCAAGTTTGGGTGCCGGAAACTCGCGGACACTTTTCGTCGCCGCGAGAGCGTAGTTGCGTTTGGCGGGCTTGGACATGGCGGGGCGCGGGGCTTGGTGTCTCAACCGATCAACTTCACCGTTTTCTTCTGCTTCGCGCTCAACACGGCGCAATCAACCATCTGCTGTCCGATGCGTGAGATCTTCGGCGAGAGCGGGCCTTCGGGCGGACGGTCCCGGCGCAAGCAGTCCACGAAATACTGGATCGGATTCTGGAAGGGCGGTTTTAATTTGTCCGCCGGCACGTCCTGGCCTTGTGGCTGCGGGCGCGTCTGCAAGCGCACGGTGGGTTCGTAGTCGTAGCTGCTGATCGTGCCGGCCGTGCCTTTGAGGACCAGGCCGCACTTGGGTTGGGTTTGTTGGGTCCACGGGTCGGTGAACGCACCCCACCGCGTTTCAAACTTGGAAAGCCCGCAGGCATAACGCGCGACGGTGAGGCTGTGCTCGTCCACTTCCAGGCCGTTGGGCAGATCCGTGACGGCGGTGATTTCAATGGGCTTGCGGCCTTGGTGATACCAGGTACTAAAAGTGGTGCCGTAACCCAGATAATCCAACAACGACCCGCCCCCTTGGGCGGATTTGTAAAACCAACTTTTCCGCTTCATCGCCGGAGTGGGCGTCGTTTCGATTTTGTCGGCCGTGTGCCACAGCGGGCCGCGATTGCCGCCGTAGTAATGAACCTCCTGCAACTCGCCGATGCGTCCCTCGGTGAGCAACCGGTAAGCCGTGCAATGGTTCGCAACCCAGCGCAGCGGCCAGTTGATCGCCAGCATCACTTGGTTTTTCTTAGCGGCCGCGATCATGCGGTCGGCTTCGACGACCGTGGCGGCGAACGGCTTTTCCACGAGGACATGGACGCGATGCGACGCAACCCGCCCGACGTATTCGGCGTGACGCGCGGTGGCCGGGCAGAGGATGACGAAGTCGGGCCGGGACTTTTCGAGGCAGGCATCCACGTCGGTGAACACGCGGGCTTCCGAAATTCGGAAATTGCGAATGGCGCCCTGCATCCGCGCCGGTTCGTCATCGCACACGCCCACGATCTCGACTTGCGGATGGTTGGCCGCCATGCGCAGCAGGTCGCCCATGTGAAAGTGGTCAAAGTTAATTCCAGCGACGCGGATTTTCATAAGTTCAATGAGTGGGTGAGGTGCGGAACGGAAACGTGTCCAAAGGAATCTCGTCACGAACTCTTCGGAGTATTCGGAATAAACTCACAAATCCACTCCTTCGCCATTTTGCAGCGTGCGAAATGGCTGGCCGACGCGCTGACACGCGGCCTCGAATTCGTCGGGCGGCTCCGTATTGAAAGCGAACAGGTCGAAGTGATGCGGCACGGCGAGACGCGCGCCAATGACATGCGCCAACCTGGCGGCCTCGCGACCGTTGAGATTGCCGGCAACATGACGCTCGGGTTTGTTGCCATTGATGGGCACCAGCGCGACGTCCACGCGGAACGGTTCGAGGGTCGGAACCAATTCGGCGTACATCAAAGTATCGCCACTATGATAAATCGTTTTTCCGCCTACCCGTGCCACGTAGCCGAGGAATCGGCAGCCGCCCTGTTCGTCCCGTTCGACCGTGTTGTGCGCCGCTGGGATGCCGTGAAGTTCCACGCCCGCCACAGTCACACTTTCGCCCGCGTCCACCTCAACGAGGGCGGGCTCAACTTTTCCGAGCCGCTCCAGCACGAACGCTCGATTGGCGCGCGGAACGATCAGCCGGGCCTGGGGATTTGCGGCGAGCAGTGGCAGCAGCGTTTCCGCATCGAGATGGTCGGTGTGATTGTGGGAACTCGTGATGACATCAATGCCGGTGAGTCGCTCCGGGGCGATGACCCGTTCGGTGACGCGCGTATGCGGCTTGTCCGTGGCGGCGTATTTTTTGGTCAGCGAATCCGAGAGATACGGATCGAACAGAACCGTGCCGGATCGCGTGTGCAGCAGAAAGCCGCTCTGGCCCAGCCACCACATCCGGGTGCGGCCTTCGGCCCGCGCGCGGGCAATGTCCGCGAGCAGCGTGTCGTCTTTCTGGAAGGCGGGTTTCACCTAACCTCCGCGTACAATAATAGAGAAACTTCGTTGCATCCCGATGCGCTTGCCCGAGGCCGAGTTTGGTAGGGTGCGTCACTCCGTGCGCGCCACAAACTGCCACCGGTCCACCCGACGGCGCGCACGGAGTGACGCGCCCTGCCAATCATGCTGCAACCTCGATTGCTCACAGCCCCAGTTCCTGGCGCACGAGTTTCACGCCTTCGACCATGTTCGCCAGTTTCTGGCGGGCGGCCCAGCGGGCGGTCTGGCTCAGACCGCAATCCGGTGCAAACACGAGCCGGTTGGCTGGCGCGTGCTTCAGACACAGCCGCACGCGATCGGCAATGTCCCGGGGCGTTTCGAGGTAGTAATTCTTCACGTCCACGATGCCCACCGCGACATCCATCCGGCGCGCGATCGGCCCAATGAGTTCCACCTCGGCAAACTCGCGACTCGCCATCTCGACGTGCATTTCGTCGCACTTGAAATCGAGGAACGCCGGAAACATCGGCGCGATATGGCGCGGCCCGACGGCGCGGGCCTTGTAGTTGCCGAAACAAAGGTGCGTGCAGACCCGGGTTCGCCCGGCGACGCTTTCCACAGTGCGGTTGAACACGTCCACAAACCGGCGCGGGTCTTCCTTGTGCGCGTAGCAACTCATGCTCGGCTCGTCCACGCTGACTTCAACACAGCCGGCGGTGACCAGATTTTCCAGTTCCTGCCGCACGATGGGCAGCAACGCTTCCGTCAGGGCCCAACGGTCGGGATATTGTGGGTTGGGCCCGAGCCGGCCGCTCAACGTGTACGGGCCAGGGACACTGGCCTTGAGCGTGACGCCCGCTGGATGTTTCGCCGCTTTGAAAAGTTTCTGTAATCGCTGGAACTCCCCGACCACGCCCAGCCCGCGCGGCGCGCGCAACTCGCCCGTGACCGGATGCCGTCCCCGCTGATCGTGCGCCGGGGGACCAAACCGGCGCGGCGACACGGACTCCAACGCAATCCCTTCGATGTAACCGTAAAAGGAAAGATTGAAGTCGAGCCGCGTTTGTTCGCCGTCAGTAACAACATCCAGCCCGGCAGCCAGTTGATCGTGCAAGGCCGTGATCACCGCGTCATCTTGCGCCTCGGCAATGTCCGCCGGCCCAAACCGGTCGAGATGTTGCGAAGCAAATTCCAGCCAGCCGGGAAACGGGTAGCTGCCAATGACGGAAGTGCGAAGCGGATTGTTTTTCATGGTCAGGGTTGGAGAGTGATTAGGTGCCGGACTCAGCGTAAAGCCGCGCGAGCCGATGGGCGTGTTCGTCGTAGGCGGCTTCAAAGATTTCCGTCGCCCGCTTCGCGCCAACCACGACAGCGCCGCTGAGCACCCTGGGTGGTTGCCCGGCCGCGGTGAGCCGTCCGGCCACTTCGGCTTTGATGGTGTTGATGAGCAGGCAGCCGCCAATGGTTGAGCCCGGTGCGACGGGCGTTTCGAGGCCGGGGATTTTCACCATCGCGTCGCCGACGGGGGCGCCGGTATCCAGCACCAGATCGGCGAAGTCCTGAAGCCGCTTGCCTGCGGGATGTTTGGACGGGCTTGCTTCCGAGTGCAACCGGCTGATGATGGCGACGACTTTCAGCCCGCGCGCCTTGAACCCCGCCGCCATTTCAATGGGCACGAGATTGCAGCCGCTGGAGGAAATCACGAGCGCCGAATCCGTCGGGCGCAACGCGAAGTTGCGCAGGATGCGCTCGGCGAGACCGGAGACGTTTTCGAGAAACATCGCCTGCCGCTGCCCATTCGCGCCCACGACGAGATTGTGAAAACTCAGCGACAATTCGACGATCGGATTGAAGCCGGGGAACGAGCCGTACCGCGGCCACATTTCTTCCACCATGATGCGGCTGTGGCCCGAGCCGAAGACTTGCACCATGCGGCCGGCGAGAATGGTTTGGGCGAACCAATCAGCGGCTTGCTGGATTTGCGGAAGCTGGGCTTCGACTTTATCCACGAGGTCGCGCGACAATTGAAGGTAGGTTTGAGCGGGAGAGGGATTGTTCATGGGAGGTTAAGCTGGGAAATGGATCGCATTCCACGCAGCGCCAAATGCGCCCGCGCGGTCACCGAGTTTGGCCGGCACGATGCGCACTTTTTTGCCGCCGGGCCGCCACTCGAAATCGTTCAGATATTTTTTCAACGGACGGAACAGGGCATCGCCCGCCTGGGCAATGCCGCCGCCGATGACCACGACTTCGGGATCGAGCACGTTGATGAGGGACGCGATGCCGGCCGCCAGCGCTTGCACTGATTTCCACCAAACTGTCTGCGCGTCGGTGTCCCCGGCGTTGCTCGCCGCAACAAGTTTCGCCGTGGACTCAAAGCGGCCACCACTCCGCGCTTTCACCGTGCAATCGCCGATGGCGTCTTCGAGGCTGCCCGGCGTGCGGGCGATGTCGGGTGCGCCAGCGGGATCAAGCGAGATATGCCCGAGATGTCCGGCGCGACCGAGATGTCCACGAAGCAGGCGACCGTCCACCAGCGCCGCCCCGCCGACGCCCGTGCCGAGCGTGAGGAGGATGGCGTTTTGCGAACGCCGCGCCGCGCCGCGCCAGACTTCGCCCAGCAACGCCGCGTGCGCGTCGTTCAACACCGGCACGGGTTGGGTTGCCTTGAAAAACTTCTGCCAGACGAGGCCTTCCAAGCCGGGCAGTCGTCCCGGCATGAAGGCGATTGAACTTTGATTGGCCGCCGCCAGGCCCGGCGCGGCCAGGCCGATCCACGCGGGCGGTTGCTTCACGGTGCGCTGCACTTCGTCCTTGGCGCGACGAACATTTAATTGCCAGCCGCGCTGGCCCATGTCGCCGGTGGGCACGATGGTGTGGGCCAGCACGCGACCGCCGGGCGTCACAGCCAGCGCCTTGATGTTCGTGCCGCCGATGTCCAGGCCGATGGCGTAGTTCATGGCACGTCGGGAATTTGACCCTCGCTCACGGACCAACCGCCATCCACCGCGAGCACCTGACCGGTGGTAAAATTCGACGCGTCACTCAGGAAATAAACGGCGGCCGCGTCGAGGTCGGACGGCTGGCCGATGCGTCCACCATCGAGGGGTTGTTTGGTCTTGATGAAGGAGAGAATCGTGACGTCGTTGGCGGCGCGCTGCGCCATGGGCGTTTCCACCAGCGCGGGTGCGAGCACGTTGAAGCGGATATTGTGCGGCGCGTAATGCGCGGCGCAGGTTTTGGTAAGCCCAATGATCGCCGCTTTGGCTGCGGCATAGGCATGGGTGGCAAAGAACTTGGACGAGGGTGAATATCCGAGCACCGAACCCATGTTCAAGACGCTGCCGCCCCCGCCTTGGGCGAGGAACTGCCGAACGGCGGCGCGATTGGAATAAAACAGCGAGGTGAGATTCAAGTTGAGCGTGGCGTCCCAGCCCTCGTCCGTGAGTTCGTGCAAGGGACCGTCGCCCCAGCGCCGGCCGGAACCGCCGGCGACGTGATACAGTCCGTCCAAGCCGCCGAAGGCGGAAACGGCCTGCGCCACGGCGGTCACCGCTGTTTCCGGTTTGGTGGCGTCCCCTTGCAAGACGAGGGCCGCGTCCCCCAATTCGCGCTGGGCGGTCGCGACGTTTTCCGGCTTAAGCCCGACCGCCACCACACGCGCGCCCGCCGCCATGAAGGCTTTGGTCGCCGACAGGCCCAGGCCCGCCGTGCCACCGATGGTGACGATCCGTTTTCCGGCCAGCGCGCTGGTGTTGGAAGTCCCGTTGCTCATGACGGCGCCATGGTTCGTGAAGTCGTTTGGCTCGTCAAAGGTTATCCGACGGCCTCGTTGTTTGATCCCGGTGGCCTCGTTGAGGGCGGAGGGGCGGCTTGCGTTTGAATTGGAAACCCGGGCTGGTTGCGGCGAAACCAGACAGTAGGGGGACGCCAACGGCATTGGGGCTGATGCCAGCGCCGAAACTTAACCAAAATAGCCATTGGCAGACGCCCGCCGCCCTGCTATAAACCCCGTCCGCTATTTGTCGAAGCGGATCAAGCTTTAACCGAAAACGAATTATGTCACAGCATCGCAGTCTGCGCGCGACCGCCACCTTGGGTGGCAAGCGCAACGTCATGAAGCGCTTCGAGCGCGTCGAAATCCTCAAGAAGCGCGGTCAGTGGAAGGCGGGCGACCGCATCACTGGTTTGCGCAAGACCAAGCCGGACGCCTGATTTCAGTGCGGAATTCGGAATGCGGAATCAGGCAGCCGCACGCCGGATATCGGTCCGCTCGCCGTCCTTAATCCCCGCCCTTGAACGTTCGTCTCCAAAAATTTCTGGCCGACGCGGGGATCGCGTCGCGCCGCGCGTGCGAACAGATCATCCTCGAAGGCCGCGTGGCGGTGAACGGCCAACCCGCCAAGTTGCTCGGCACGAAGGTGGACCCGGACCACGACCAGGTGACGGTGGATGGCAAACCCGTCCGGACGCAACGGAAACTCTATCTGGTGTTGCACAAGCCCAAGGGCTGTGTGTGTTCGCGCAAGGATGAGCATGACCGCCCGACCGTCTATGATTTGTTGCCGAAGGAATGGGCGGGCGTTTATTCGGTTGGCCGGCTGGACTACGGCAGTGAAGGATTGCTTTTCCTGACCAATGATGGAGAATTCGCCCTGCGGCTGACCCATCCGCGCTACGGCGTTCGCAAGCGGTACGTGGCCACGGTGGAGGGCAAAGTCACCGACGAAATGCTCCGGAAATTCACCAGTGGCATTGACGTGGATGGCGAAAGGCTCAAAGCGGAGCGCGGCTGGCTGGTGACCGCGACCAAGGCGCAGAGCGTGGTGGAACTGGAGTTGGCCGAGGGCAAAAACCGCGAGGTGCGGCGGCTGTTTGAATCGCAGGGGCTGGTGGTCCGTCGGTTGATACGGACCCAGATCGGAAAAACCAAACTGGGCGAACTAAAACCGGGACGATGGCGGGCATTGACACCGGGCGAGATTAAAACTCTACTTTCCTGAGCTATGAAAAAGAACTTTTGGCTGACAATCGGAGTGGCGCTGTTGACGAGCGGACTGCTGGTGCGGGCGGATGCACAACCGACACCGGACAAGGCGAAGACGTCGCCGCCGGTGGAAAAACCCGCGAAGAAGAAAGCGCCCGCCAAAGCGGTCAAAGCCCCGGTGGAGAAAAGCCCCGCCGCCATGGAGAAACCCATCGTGCTGACGCCCGGCGCGGCGACCATTTCCGGCAACAACGTCAACGTGCGCGGCAAGGCCAGTTTCAGCGGCGAAGTGTTCACCAAGTTGAAATCCGGCGATACCGTCACCGTCATCGAGCAGGTCATTGTGGAGAAGCCCAAGGCTGGCGAACCGTCCCAGTGGGCCAAGATCGCTTATCCTGCCGGCGCCCATGTCTGGGTGCATAGCTCGTACGTGGACGCCAACAAGACGGTAAAGCCGAAGAAGCTCAACGTCCGCACCGGGCCCGGGGAAAACTACAGCGTTGTCGGTTTGATCGAGCACGGCGCGGCGGTGAAGGAAATTTCCACGAAGGGCAACTGGCTGGAAATCGAAGCCCCGGCCTCGGCGGTCGCGTATGTCGCGGCGAGTTATTTGCAGCAAGCCCCGTCCGCCGCCACCGTGCCGCCCGTAGTTTCCATCGCACCACCAGAGCCGGCCACCACCAACACCGTTCCGCCGTCACCGGTGGTGGCGACCACAACCGCGCCCGTGTCGGCCTCCAATCCCGCCACCGAACCGGCCCCGGTGCCCGTGCCGGACGCGGCCAACGCCGTCGCCCCGCCGGCCGTGATCGAGGAAATCTCCGTTCCCCGTTTCGTGGCACATGAAGGCATTGTTCGCCGCACGGTGAGCGTTCAAGCCCCCACGACCTACGGGCTATACAGCCAGGAAAACAACAAGCTGATCAACTATCTCTACTCGCCGACGGCCAGACTCGAAATGAGCCGTTATTACAATCTGCACGTCATCGTAAGCGGCCAGGAAGGTTTGGATGAACGCTGGAAGAACACGCCCATGCTGACCATCCAGCGCATCCAGGTGATCAAGTGACACCGGCGACGAACCTCATTGACGGACGGTTCGTCGCGGCGCAAATCCAGAGCGAACTCACCCACCGCCTCGCCGCGCTCAAGACGCGCGGGGTGCAACCGGGCTTGGCGTTCGTCCGGGTGGGCGAAGACCCGGCGTCGAAAGTCTATGTTGGCCGCAAGGAAAAAGCCTGCGCCGAACTCGGCATCTTTTCCGAAACCCACGTCCTCCCCGAAGCCACGAGTGAAAAGGATTTGCTCGCCCTGCTGACCCGGCTCAATGCGGATGCGCGCGTGCATGGCATACTCGTCCAGGCCCCGCTACCCAAACATATGCGGCAAGAAGTCGTTTACGCCACCGTGCTGCCGACGAAGGACGTGGATGGCTTTCATCCAGTGAACGTCGGCAAGCTGATGCTCGGCGACGAATCGGGTTTTCAACCCTGCACCCCGGCAGGGATTCGGGAGTTGCTCGTGCGCGCCGGCGTGAAGACCGATGGCGCGGAAGTCGTGATCCTCGGCCGCGGCAACATCGTCGGCAAACCAATGGCGGCGATGCTGTGTCAGAAAGGCCGCGGCGCGAACGCCACGGTCACGATCTGCCATTCGGCCACGCGCGACATCAAGGCGCATTGCCGGCGCGCAGATATTTTAATCGCGGCGATGGGCGTGGCGGAATTTGTGAAAGCCGACATGGTGAAACCCGGGGCGGCCGTGATGGACGTGGGCGTGAACCGGGTAAGCGATCCGACGGCGAAAAGCGGCGCGCGGCTCGTGGGCGACGTGGATTTCGCCAACGTGCAACCCATCGCCGGACGGATCACCCCGAATCCCGGCGGCGTCGGCCCGATGACGATTGCGATGCTGATGCAAAACACCGTGCGCGCCGCGGAGATGACCCTCCGCTGAAGTTTCACTTTGGAATTGATTAACCCCTAAAAATATGACCCCCACCCGCATTCTCCCCGACCTCCAATGCTCGCTCCTGTGCGAGGAAGTCCGCCAGGAAGCGAACGGCAATTTCTTCCTCATCGGCGTGATCAATTTCATTCGCGTGCCGCAACTGCCGGTGGTGGCGTTCAAACTCAGCGTGTTCAACCGCTGGACCGCCGGCATCGGCCAGTTCACCGAGTGCGTGCGGCTCATCGCGCCGGACCAGACCACGGTGCTGCGCAAGGGCGAGGTGAAGTTCGCGTTGCAGGACGCGGCGTATCACGCGACCAACGTCACACTGTTCGGCCAGGTGGAATTCAAGACCGCCGGCACCTACTTCCTCGAAGTCCTCGTGGACGACGTGATGAAACTGCGCTACCCCGTGCCCGTGATCGTCACGCCGCCGCCCCAAGCCCCCAAGCCGTCCGAAGCCGCGCCGGCCGCTTAGCCAAAACCCGTTCTTGAGTTTCTCCCCGCCGCTTCATTCCATGGAGTGCGATGGATGCTTCACTGCCAACGGCCTGGGAACCTTTGACGCCACTGGGCGTGGCCGCGTTTGCCCGGGCGCCGCTCCGGCGATTGCTGCTGGTGCAATTCATCGTCGCGTTGCTCGGCGGCGGGACCGTGGCGTGGTTGCTCCACGACGCCTATTTTCCCACGATCAGCGCGGCCATCGCGCAACTGCCGGCGGAAGGGGAAATCCGCTCCGGCAAAATGGACTGGCAGGGGGAATCACCGCTGCTGCTGGCGGAAGGAAAATTTCTCGCGGTCAGTGTGGACCTGGACCATGCGGGTGAAATCCGTTCGCCGGCTCATCTTCAACTTGAACTTGGAAAAACCAATCTCCTTCTCCATTCACTGCTCGGCTACGCGGAGATGGACTATCCGAGGGACTGGATCATCGCCGTCAATCGCACGGAACTGTCGCCGCTTTGGGGGGCGTGGCGGCCGTGGCTTCTGACTGCGACCGTCGCGGGCGTGGTGGTGTATCTCCTGGCCAGTTGGTGGGTGCTGGCGACGATCTACTGCGCACCGGTGTGGCTGATCGGCTTTTTTGCGAATCGCGAGCTGGGTTGGCGGGCAAGCTGGCGGCTGGCGGGCGCGGCCCTCCTGCCGGGCGCGTTCGTGATGATCGTGGGTCTTTCGTTTTATGATCTGGGGGCGCTCGATCTGGTGCGGCTCGGTTTTGTCTTCGTCGCGCATCTGGCGGTAGGCTGGATTTATCTCGGGGTAAGTTTCTTTTTCGTACCGCGCCTCGCCAGCATAACGAAACCCAAAGCCAATCCTTTCGACTCCGTGAAAAAATAATCAACGGCCAGCAACCCATCCGACGACCACCGTTCCGGTCATCGGGAGGGCTGCGAATCGCCACCCGCCACCGTTCCCGCCGGTTCGGTCGGCCCGGGTATCTTCGCCCTCGCCGTGTCGAGCAAATGATACGTCTGCTCCAAATCATCGAACGACCGGTGCACCCAGCGGCTGCCCCAGTAAAAGTTGCAGCTCGTCTCCGCCGTCAGCAGGTGGTCGTAGGCGCGGACCATCAACTGGCGAACCTCGTCCGCGTTCGCCAGCTTGTCCGCCTGCTGATCAAAGGCTTTTTTCACCTGCCAGTAATAATCGCTGGCGCGGCGAACTTCGTCCCAGCCCTTTTTCTGTAACAGCGATCCGGTCCACTGGGTGAAGTCGCCACCCCACTGCTGCTCCGTGTTCCAGGCCCCGCGATGCACCTCCACTTCTTCCGTCGGCGGAAAGCGGCGCAGATATTCGCTGATATGAATCGGCGTGAAACCGAGCGTGCCCGCGCGGCAGCGCTCCAGCATCGGCTGGTAAAAGAAACCCCAGAAGCCGCCCTCCACCTGCGCGGCGCGAAACCAGCCGCCGTTCTCGCCGTCCGTCCAGGTCGTCACCAGCGCCGGGAAATCGCAGTGCTTGGTGCGCTCGTGGACTTCGTGTTGAAACCAGCCCGGGTCGAGGCCGGAGAGTTGCGCGTTGGACAAATCGCGATCCCGCGGCACGACGATGATCTCCGCGCCGCCGTAGCGCGCGAGATACGGACGATAGCGCAATTCCTCCCAGCGCATCTCGCGCTTCGGCTTGATATAGATGGAGTCCACCAGGACGTATCGGAAGCCGTGCCGCGCCAGCATCGGAATCATCTCCATGCAGAAACCCATCTCCGGCGGCCAAAACCCGTTGAACGTGTCCCGGCCCAGGAGGTGGCGACCCAGGCCTTTCCACCAATCCGTCTGCGCGTCCCAGTCAGCGGGGGGCGTCAGCGGGTAAACTGGATGATACAGTCCGCTGCCGAGGAACTCGATGTTCGCGCAGCGATAGCGATGCATGAAATCGGCGATGTCCACCACGTCGCCGAAGGTTTCGCGCAGGCCGGGATCTTCAAGCTGTTTGAGCAGCGTGCCGGAGAAACTCAGGTGCAGCCGCGCCACGTCCCAGTAGCGGTCGAGCATCCGGGTGACGCGATCATAGCACCAGAGGATTTGCTTGGCCTCCCATCGCTCGCCGGAATTATGCAGGGCCACGAGGTTGCCCAGTGGCTGGTGCATGTGGAGTCCGAGGGCGTGAAAGACTTCAGGCATATTCTTGGTTTCAGATTCGTCCTCGTGCTCGTGCTCGTGCTCGTCCCCGACTTCAGCTCCCCTTAGCGGACGAAAACGACCCCGAGGATGCGGAGAACTTCAAATCGCTGGCTTTGAACTTTGCGTCACCGGGGGAGTTGCCCTCGGCTTCGATTTTTCTTTCGCGGGCGGTTCAACAACTTCCACCGCCACCACCCGCTCCGGGCGAAACGCCATGACGCTCATCGGCGGCAACGTGAATTCCGCCGAGTAAGATTGGTTGTGCCAGTCCACGTCCTCGGACATCACGCCCCCCAGGTTCCCCACGTTGCTGCCGGCGTAAACGGCGGCGTCGCTGTTCAGCACCTCGAGCCATTGGCCGGGTCGCGGCAGGCCAATCCGGTAGTGCTGCCGGGTCACGGGCGTGAGATTCAAAATCACCACCACCTCGCTGACGCGATCCACATCCCGCCGCACAAAGGAGATGACACTGTTCAGATTATCCGACGCATCAATCCACGAAAAACCCTCCGGTTCGAAGTCCGATTGCCACAAACCCGGTTCCGCCAGATAGAGCTGGTTCAGGTCCGCCACGTATTTTTGCACCCCTGAGTGATACGGGCCGGCCTTGAGCAACCACCACTCCACTTCGCCGTTGGCGTTCCATTCGCCGCTCTGGCCGATTTCGCAGCCCATGAACAGCAGCTTTTTGCCGGGGAACAGCCACTGATAGCCGAGCAGCAGGCGCAGGTTCGCAAAGCGCCGCCAGTCGTCGCCCGGCATCCGACCGAGCAACGAATGTTTGCCATGCACCACTTCATCGTGCGAGAGCGGCAGGATGAAATTCTCGTGATGATGATAGATCATCGCGAAGGTGAGATCGTTCTGGTGATATTTGCGATGCACCGGATCGCGCTTGAAATATTCCAGCGTGTCGTGCATCCAGCCCATGTTCCATTTGAACGAGAACCCGAGGCCGCCGAGATATGGCGGGCGCGTCACCTGTGGCCACGCGGTGGACTCCTCGGCAATGGTCATCACCCCGGGAAACTCCGTATGCACCAGATGGTTGAACTTTTTAAGGAACGCGATGGCTTCCAGATTCTCGCGCCCGCCGTACTGGTTGGGAATCCACTCGCCTGCCTTGCGTGAGTAATCGAGGTAAAGCATCGAAGCCACTGCATCCACGCGCAGACCGTCAATGTGGAAGCGGTCGCACCAGAACAGCGCGTTGGCGATCAGGAAATTCTCAACCTCGAGCCGGCCGAAGTTGAAAATCAACGTGCCCCAATCCTGATGCGCGCCCTTGCGCGGGTCTTCGTGTTCGTACAACGCCGTGCCATCGAACCGCGCCAGCGCCCAGTCGTCGCGGGGGAAATGCGCCGGCACCCAGTCCACGATCACGCCGAAGCCAGCCTTGTGCAGTTCGTTGACCAGATACTGCAAATCTTCCGGCGTGCCGTAACGGCTCGTCGGCGCGTAGAAGCCCGTGACCTGATACCCCCACGACGGGTAATACGCATGCTCCGCCACCGGCATGAATTCCACATGCGTGAAGGCCATTTGCTTGAGGTAAGCGATGAGCGGTTCGGCCATGCCGTGGTAACCCAGGGATTCACTCTTGGATTTCTTGCGCCACGAACCCAGGTGCAATTCGTAAATGCTCACCGGCGACCGCAACGGATCACTCCCGCGCCGCTGCTTGAGCCATTGGTCATCCGTCCACGTGAACTTGCGATTGTTCCAGACGATGGCGGCATTCTTCGGCGCGACCTCAAAAAAAAGCCCGCACGGATCGGTCTTCAACCGGATGCGGTTGTGATGGTCGCGGAGTTCAAATTTGTAATGCGCCCCCTCGCCCACGCCGGGCAGGAAAATTTCCCACACGCCGGACGACCCGAGCGAGCGCATTTGATGCACCCGGCCATCCCAGCCGTTGAAATCGCCGACCACGCTGATGCGTTGAGCGTTCGGAGCCCACACGGAGAAACCTGTGCCGGCCACCCCAGCCATCGTGCGGAGTTGCGCGCCAAGCTTTTCGTATAGCCGCCGCTCGTCGCCCTTGCCGAGCAGATATAAATCCTCTTCGCTCAACGTCGGCAGAAACGAATACGGATCGCGCTGGCGATGAACTGGACCCGACCCCACCGTAACCACCAATTCGTAGGGGTAAACCTGCTTTGCCGCCGTGGTGACTCCCTCGAAGACGCCGTCCTTCTGATGAATGCGCTGAAGTTCAAACGGCGGCGGACCGTCTTCCCCCAGTGGATGAACCTCCACTTTTCCGGCCGGCGGCAGGAACGCGCGCACCACCACTCCCGAACCATCCGCCAACGGGTGCATACCCAGAATCGCGTGGGGGGAACGGTGCTTCAGTTCGACCAGCCGTCGCAGTTCTTCAGGCGAGAGGATCATTGCGCAGCAAAATTAACAGACGCCGGAACGAAAGGGAAATCTTTCCGGCGACCGCTTTCCGGCGACCGCGCAGCGGTATGGGGAGGCGGGGGGAGGCTTGGTTGCAACCGAGTTTGGGGTTGGGATGAGGTGGCGACGACTGGCTGGCAGGCCAACGCCGCTTTCGGGCCAGCACGACCTTGATCCTCGAATTGACGGCAAGATTTGGTTTTCAAGCGGCGGGGTTTGCCCTAGTTTGCCCGCAACCTATGAATGCCATTTCGCGTCGTCACTTTCTGAAACTTTCCGGCGGCGCCGGACTGGCCTGCGCCGGACTGGGCGCGCTATCGGCCATTCATCCCGCGATGTCAGCCGAGGCATTCAAGCGGACCGGCAAACCGCGCCTGCAACTCAGCCTGGCCGCCTATTCGTTTCGCCAATACTTCAAAGACTCCAGCCACCCGCGCGAGACGGAGACCGACCCGGCCAAACGCATCGACCTGTTCGACTTCATCAACTACTGTGCTGACCACGGCTGCGCGGGCGCGGAATTGACCGCGTATTATTTTCCGAAGGACGTGGACACCGACTATTTGATCCGCCTCAAGCGGCACGCCTTCCTGCGCGGCATCGCGATCAGCGGCACGGCGGTGGGCAATAACTTTGCGCTCCCCAAAGGCGAAGCGCTCAACCAACAGATCGCGGACGTAAAGCGATGGATTGACTATGCGGCGGGGATGGGCGCGCCGCACATTCGCGTCTTCGCCGGCGCGGCCAAGGGGATTAGCGACGCCGAAGCGCGCAAGATGTGCATCGGCGCGATGGAAGAATGCTGCGAGTACGCGGGGGCGAAGGGCATTTTCCTCGGCCTGGAAAATCACGGCGGCATCGTCGCCGAACCCGAGGGCTTGCTGGAAATCGTGCGCACCGTGAAAAGCCCGTGGATCGGCGTCAATCTCGACACCGGAAACTTTCACACCGC
>CAYHFK010000088.1:0-15972 GCA_964355895.1 uncultured Bifidobacterium sp.
AAATCTTTGCGGAGCGGGAAGTGGGGGTAGCCTTCCCACATGATGATGCGGCGCAAATCAGGATGCCCGCGGAAGCGGACGCCCATCATGTCGTAAATCTCGCGCTCGTGCCAGTCCGCCGTACGCCACACGCCCGTGACGGTCGGCAACTCGGACTTTTCCTCGCTCACGTTGGTTTTGAGCCGTAAATACTGGCGATGAGCAATGCCGTAAAGCTCGTAAACAATAGTCCAACGTGGGTCCTCGCCGTAATTGTCCACGCTCGAAATGTCCAGGAGCAGATCAAAACCATGTTCCTTCTTGGCGAACGCGCAGACATCAACGATGCATTCCGCGTCCGCGACGGTTAGCGTGATTTCGCCCCGAAACTCTGCGGGCGCAGAGATGAGTTCTCCGAATTTCTCCCGGAGTTTGTTGGCGTAGTCCGTCGCGTTCACTTCGAGAAATTAAACTTTGGCCGGTAGCGGGGTTAGTTTCTTCAAGTCACCCAACAATGGCTCGCGTTGAATCTGCTTTTGCAGCTTCATCAGAGCGTCGAGCAGCGCTTCCGGACGCGGCGGGCAACCCGCCACGTAAACGTCCACCGGGATGATATTATCCACGCCCTGCAAGACGGAATAACTACGATACATCCCGCCCGTCGATGCGCACGCGCCCATGGCGATTACGTACTTGGGCTCAGCCATCTGGTCGTAAATACGCTTTACCGCCAGCGCCATCTTGTAAGTCACCGTGCCCGCGACGACCATGCAATCGGATTGCCGGGGCGAAAAGCGCATGACCTCCATGCCGAAGCGGGAAATATCAAAACGACTCGCGCCCGTGGCCATCAATTCAATGGCACAGCACGCCAAGCCCATTGGCATCGGCCAGATGGAATTCTTGCGAAACCAATTCAGCGCGGCATCCACGCGGGTGACAATGACATCACCCTCGATCTTCGAGTTGTAGCCGACTTCAGTGGTTTCTTGCATGGAAAAGCAACGCCGACTGGGCGTAGCGTTGCAAGAGAGCGTAGTCGGCAGCATTTTGGCAGGCAAGCCGGTTTTGTGATTTATTTCACAATCCCACCCACCGCCCGCCGTGGAGATCGGAATGGAGCGCGCTTCGCAGCAGACTTGCTTCCACGGCGCCGGCATGAAAAGCTGTGCGCTCGATTGGGAAACTTTTTGAAACCGAACATGGCCCCGCCCACACAGAAACAACCCGCGCCGGTCGCGGATACGTATTTGGAAAACTTCAGCCACTTTGAGCGTGAAGCCAAGCAGCCCGTTTGGATGCTGCCGCTCCGCAAGGGGGGGCTCGCCCGCTTCACCGAGCTCGGCTTCCCGACGTTGCAGCATGAGGATTGGCGCTTCACGAATGTCGCGCCCATCGCGAAACTGCCGTTCAAGCCGGTGTTTGAAGCGACCGCGGACGGCCTGGCAGCGGAAGCGCTCAGGCATTTCCCGTTCGCCAACTTGCCGGGCGCACGGCTGGTGTTCGTGAATGGTCATTACGTTGCGTCGCTTTCCAAAATCGCCAAGCTGCCGACGGGCGTGAAAGTATCCAACGTCGCCGCCGTGCTCGCGGCGGAACCGGCGCTGCTGGAGAAACATCTCGCGCCGCAGTCGCAGACCGGCGACAACGCTTTCACCGCGCTCAATCAGGCGTTCTTCCTTGATGGCGGGTTCATTCACGTGCCCGCCGGTAAAGTTGTCGAAGAGCCGGTGCAGCTCATTTACGTCGCCACCGCAAAACAAAGTGGCGCGACGATCCAACCGCGCAACGTCATCATAGCGGAGGCGAACAGCCAGTTGACCGTGATCGAAAGTTACGTGACGGCGGGCGGTGCGGGTTATTTCACCAACGCCGTCACCGAACTCGTCGTTGGCGACCACGCCATGGTCGAGGTGCTGAAATTTCAGGACGAGGCGGCGGATGCATTTCACATGGCGGCGATTCATGGGCGGTTCGGTCGGGCGAGCAACGTGAGCGTTCACTCGTTTGCGCTCGGGGCGAAAATATCGCGCAACAGCATCCGCACAAACCTGGCGGGCGAAGGTCTGGAATGCGTCCTGAACGGGCTTTACCTCACGCGCGGCGAGCAATTGGCCGATCACCACATGGTCGTCGAACACGCCCAGCCGCATTGCGCCAGCCACGAGTATTTCAACGGAATTCTGGATGACAAATCCCGGGGCGTCTTCCACGGTCGCATTCTCGTGCAACCGCTCGCCCAGAAAACCGACGCGAAACAGACCAACAAGAATCTTCTGCTCTCCGACGACGCCACCGCCAACACCAAGCCGCAATTGGAAATTTACGCGGACGATGTGAAATGCACGCACGGCGCGACGATCGGGCAGTTGGACCAGGAATCCATTTTCTATCTGCGCTCGCGCGGCATTGGGCCGGAGACGGCGCGGCGGATGTTGATTCACGCCTTTGCCGGCGAAATTATCGAGCGCATCCGGCACGAAGCCGCGCGGGAGGAACTGAACCAACTGGTGTGGGAGCGGCTCGAAGCAAATCCGCATTTGGCGGAAGCAAAATGAAAGCCCCAAGCACCGACATCCAAGCTCCAGAGCAACCCCAAGCGCCAAACACCAATCCGTTGGTCGTGCGTTTGCCTTGGCGCTTTAGATTTGGAGCTTCTCTGGATGTTGGAGCTTGGAATTTGGAGCTTTAAGCATGTTCGACGATCTGAACGACCTTTATCAACAGGTCATTCTTGACCACTGCAAGCAGCCGCGCAATTTTCACGAGATGCCGCAGGCGACTTGCTCCGCACAAGGTCACAATCCGCTCTGCGGCGACCAGTTGAAATTGTTTCTCACCTTGGACGGCGATGTGATCAAGGACGCGAGCTTCGTTGGCTCGGGCTGCTGCATCTCGAAGGCTTCAGCATCCTTGCTCACGGAATTCGCCAAGGGCAAAACCAAAGCGGACGTGGAAAAAATGTTCACCCAGGTCCATGACATGGTGATGACGGGTAAATTTGCGGGCGACGTCGGGAAGCTGGCGGTGTTCGCGGGCGTCCACAAATACCCCGCGCGCGTCAAATGCGCCATCCTCGCCTGGCACGCCGTCATGGGCGCGCTCAAGGGTGATGCCGGATCAGTGACGACGGAGTCGGAACAGATTTAGTTCGCGACGCCGGCGGCGGCTTCTTCCCGCCCGAATCCCGGACAGCACGACCCGCAGGCTGCGTAGCAATCGGGGCAGAGTTTGCGGTCGTTGAAATCAATGGCGCCGTAGCGGCCACATTCGTCGCAGGCGAGGTTCTCGTCCGGGCGGGGAGTGCTCATGCCATCACCCTTTGTTTCGGGCCAGTTGCCAGGCGATGTGCGCGCCGTGGAGCAGCCCCAGGCCAATCAGCCCCAGGCCGGAGAGATGCTCGATGCGCAACAGAGTTTTCTCGTTGAACTTGCCGTGCCCGAGCGACACGGCCCAGCTCAGTCCGAAGAACCACAGGCCCGTGCCCAATGCCACGCCGCCGATGCACGCCAGTTTGCTTTCCCAAGTGGGCAACACCCATTCGCGCGACATGAAATTCACGGCCAGAAAAATCCAGAACAGCAGCACGCCGGGGTTGCCCATCACGCGCACCAGGCCCGTGAAAAACGCCGAGTGCGGTTGAAACTTCTCCTCGATGCGTCCTTCGAGCCGATCAGCCGCGCGGCTGATGTGGATCGGCGCGCTGACGGTTTTGGCCATCAGAAACTTGATGCCGAGAAACAGCATGAACACGAAGCTGAACACTTCCATCGAAGCCTTGATGTAGCGGTTGCCAAAAAACGACGAGAAGCCCGTGAACGCAATCGTGCAATAAATCACTTCCATCACCGATGCGCCCAGGCCGATGAGCGCGGCCCACTTGAAACCCTGCCGCGCGCCTTGGTTGATGATGGTGAGGTTGATGGGCCCGACGGGAATGGAAAGCAGCAGCCCGCTGATGAGCCCGGTCAGTCCCGCAATAAGAATGGGCGGCAGCTCCGGCATGAAGCGCTAGTCGGGTTTGGCGGATTCCTCCTCCTCGTCCTCGATCTCATGGCGAATGCGACCAGAGATGCGTGGGCGCACAAAACCATAGATGAGATACGCCGTGAAGAACAGCGGCAGGATGAAAATGAGGATTTTGCCCTTGGAAACCACGACGGCACCCAGGAACAGAATCGCGGCCAGCATTTTGGGAAACGTCCGCGTCGCCCGCAGGTCCAGCGATTTGAAACTCGGATACTTTACCTTGCTGACCATCATCCATGAGAGAAACACCAGCAGCACCGGCAGGAGATAACGCCATTTGCTGTGGCTGAAACGCTCTTCCATCCAGCCGACTTCATTGAGCCAGATCATGAACATCGTCAGCGATGCCACGAGCGCGGCCGCCGAGGGAATGGGAAACCCGAGAAACTCCTTGCCGCCGCCGGTGCTGGGTTGGCTCGACATGACGTTGTAGCGCGCGAGCCGGAAGGCGCCGCACACGAGATAGATCGAAGCAATGAACCAACCGATCTCCGGGTATTGTACGAACACGTCCTTGAGCACGATGCGATGCACGAGAAACGCCGGGGCCGCGCCGAAGGAGATCAAGTCCGCCAGTGAATCGAATTCCCGCCCGAACGGACTCTCCGCGCCGCCCATGCGCGCCACGCGACCGTCGAACAAATCAAAGACGCACGCCGCCAGGATGAAGTAGAGCGCAATCCAGATGTCCCTGTAATTGCCGCTGGGAATATCCGCCTCCACGATTTTCGTCAAGGCCACGAAGCCGCAGAAGAGATTTCCGGCCGTCAGCAGGTTGGGCAGAAAATAAATTTTTAACCGGGCATCATCGTTGTCGCCGTTGGCGGGCGCTGGGCTGGGAGTCGTAGCCATGAGGTTGTTGGGTTGAGCGAGGCTAGTCCCGTTTTGCGGCGACCATTTTGTTGTCGAGCTTGCCCGGAAGGGGCGTGCTCATCGGCTGGTTGATGCGCCACCGCGCCGCGTGTGCCTTGCCAGCATGTTTCATGGGGCCAAGGTAGGGACGGTCATCGCGGGTTCAAAGAACAAAATCCGCCCGTCCTTCATGTTGCGCCCGGTCCCGTAGCGGCAGGCGTCCCCGCCTGCCGTAGAGCCGGCGCGTCTCGCCCGGCGGAAAAAACTCACGCCCCGCCGCGTCGCTCGAAACTTTCGTGAGTCCCAAGAATTGCGCGCCATTTCCGGGCGGCGAGACGCGCGCCCTTTACGTCCGGCAAGATGCCCGACGCTACAAAATCGGGGGCCGTGCGCGGATGCGCCCGGTTTTCTTCCGGTGGCAAAGATGCGCTTGCCTCCGGAACCTTTTCCGATACCGTCGCCCGCCAACGCATGAACGCGCCTTCGCCTTTCTGGCAACTCCTGTTCGCGCCGGAAGCTTCAACCCACCCGCCGACGGCGGTCGCAATGAAGTTGCTGACGAAACGTGGCAACCCGCTGTTACTGCTTCCCCACCCGCCGCACTTGGCCACCATCGGCTTGGAGCTTTACCCGGCGCAAACGCCCCGTAGCCGCCTCGCGCGTTCTTTAGCCGGCTGGGCTTTGCAAGCGCGCCTGCCATTGGGCGTAAAGTCCGTGCGGGTCAACCTGTCGCCCGACGATCCTTTTGTTCTCTGGCTGGCCGGCTTGGCGCATGTAGCTCCGGGCGGCATTCCGCAATTTGCCGTGCTGGCCGGCAACCCGAACAGCCCGGGGCAACGCCTCATTCTCATGCTCTTCGATCCGGCCGGCCGACCTGCCGCCGTCGTAAAAGCGGGCGTGACCGAAGCTGCGCGGAAGTTGATCGAACAGGAACAGCAGTTTCTGGCAAGCGCCCCAACGGGCGTGCCGGGCATTCCGCCGCTGCGAGGAACGTTTGCCAATACGAAATTACGGGCGATGGCGCTCGACTTCCTCCCCGGTCGGTCACCGCGGGCGCCGGATGAACATATTCTCCCGCAGGTTTTGGGAAACTGGCTGCGGCCGCAGCAACGAGTTGTTTTCACCGACACCCGCGTCTGGCGGGAATTGTCCGCCACCGGTGCCGGTCATCCGATCTTCAAGTCGCTGGCGGTTTCGTTGCGCAACCAATCCAGCGCTGGCGCGCTTTGCCACGGAGATTTCGCGCCGTGGAATGTCCGGGTGACGCCGTCCGGCGGCTGGATGGCGCTGGATTGGGAGCGTGGCGAATTGAACGGTCTGCCCGCGTGGGACTGGTTTCACTACGTCATCCAGAAAAGCATCCTCGTGCAGCATCAACCGGTGGCGGCGCTCGCCACTTCCCTCGAGGCCCTGCTCGCCGGCAACGAATTCAAAACTTACGCCCGAGCCGCCGGGATAATCGGACACGAGCGTTCACTGGTGCTGTTTTATTTATTGTACCAGGCGGAGGTTATCCGCCCATCCGAAGGACTGGCCGCGACGTGCGATCTGTTAAGCCAACTGGCCGCGCGCTGGCGCTAAATGGGCGTAGAGTCGGCGCGTCCCGCCCGGCGGAAAAAGCGTGGCCGGAGCCGGCAACGGCAAGCTTTCGTGAACAAGGGCAAGTTCGAGCGTCCCTTCCGGGCGGCAGGATGCCGCCCTCCACGTCCGGCGAGACGCCTGAAGCTACCTTCGCTGCCTGTGCTTTTCCCGCTCCGCGAGGAACGTGATCATCTGCTGCCGGACCGCCCGCGCGACTTGCTCCGGCGGTTCGGCGGCGGAAATAACCACGCACCGAGGGGTCCGCCCCGCCAACTGGCGCAAGACTTCGCGCTGCCGGCGCAATTCCTCGATTGCCAATTCCGGCTTGCGGGCGTGAACCAGTTCCGGTTC
The DNA here is from genome assembly GCA_964355895.1 of uncultured Bifidobacterium sp. Taxonomy (GTDB): domain Bacteria; phylum Verrucomicrobiota; class Verrucomicrobiia; order Limisphaerales; family JADLHS01; genus JADLHS01. The sequence goes on from CAYHFK010000088.1 coordinate 6,793, forward strand.
CGCATCCAGAACAAACGTCAAATCGGGTGGCGGTAATAGCTGCTTCAAAAAGCGCGCGAACGCGCTCCCTGCGGACAGGCGATAACGCCGCGGGTCAACGAAAACGTCCTCGAACGAGCGATCGAAGACCACCAGTTCGTTGCGCACCTTGGCGGGAAAAATCTTCCCCAGGTATCCCAGCCAATGGTCGGCAAAATAGTAGAGCGTCTTGGCGATGCTGACAGCGCGGGAGCGGGGTGGTTGGGCATGGGGTTGGGTGACGGTTCCCGAGGCTTTCTTACCCAGCACGCCCGGACGAAAATGAAACTGCTGCACCCGTTGGAAACAGGGAAGCCCCAGTTGGGCGATGAGGGTGGATTTTCCAACGCCATCCGGGCCGAGAATCACGATGTGCAATCCGACCGGACGCAAAATCCGCCGGCACGCCCGGACGCACTCCCGCGCCAGGTTTGCCGGACCGAAGCGGGTGTGCGCCCGAATGCGCGGACGCAACGCTTGCTCCCACTCCACCGCGGGCCGCGAAAACCACGCTGGCAACGGATCCGCGGAATCGCCGACAAGTTTCTTAAAGTGATCCTCCGCGCCCGCCGGATCCGCTTCCCAGAGTTCCCGCAGGCGGGGCAGGCAAGGCGACAGCGGTTTGTTTTTTATCAGGGCCTTGGCGAGCCGATACGCGAATTCGCTGGCGGGCGCTGGAACATTAAAGAATCGGTATGGTCGGCAGCCGTGGAGCAACTGCGTGTCGCGCAGCACCAAGCAGCCGCGTTCGACATAATGACCACAAGCATCCAGTTGGATAAATCGGGACGCATCCGCCGGGTCGAAGAACACCGCGTATTGCGCGGATAACTTGGCGTGGACGACGCTGGCCAGCACCCAGCCCTGTTGCCGGGCGATTTCGCGCTGCAGGGGCAGGAGCTTCGGCAGGTCTTCGCAGCGCACCACGAAATCAATGTCCGAAGGCATCTGCTCCGGCAAATGCTCGTAACCGTGGAGAATGGCGAACGGGATGCCGCGCTTTCCAAGTTCGCGAAAGAAAGATTCAAAAAAACTGGCGGCGTCAGAATCCATGGTTGGATGGGTTGCTCGTTAACTCTAGCGCATCTGGTAAGACAGAATCGGGTCCACCTCAAGAGCGAAGTGCCGCTCGCTTCCGCGATGCTAACATGGATTCCCCTTGTCCGGCTCCCGATTACCTGATAGCTGTCCCGGCCGATGCCGACTGCCGCATATGCTTCAGAACAAGAAAATTTTTGATGCTACGGATGTAGCCCGGGGCTATGCTTTGCAATCCCATCTTCAGCCGCCGGAAGAAACCATCCTCCGCCTGATGCTGCCCCACCTGCCGACGGCGAGAATGCTTGATATTGGTGTGGGAGGAGGTCGGACGTCACTTCATTTTGCAAAATGGGTACGAGAGTACATCGGGACGGATTATTCTGAGAGCATGATTACGGAATGCCAGAAACGATTTGCCGGATATCCCGATCACATCTCATTCATGGCCAGTGATGCGCGATCCATGGGGATGTTTGCTGATGGTTCTTTCGACTTCGTCCTGTTCAGCTTTAATGGGATTGATTGTGTATCCCATGACGACCGGTTGAAAATTCTGCAGGAAGTTCGACGGGTTGGGAACCCAGGCGGCTACTTTTGTTTTTCCGCTCACAATCTTAATTGGGCTGCCAATCTGTTTGAATTACGGCGGATGATCAGTCTGAATCCGAAGTTCGCGGTGCGAACGGCGAAGCGGTTGGTCATGCGATTTTTGTACAATCGGGATGTGCGGTCGGCGACCGTCAGCAATTCACCGCATGTTGTGTTTAATGATGGCGCCCATTATCGCACGATGCGGATGTATTACATCAGGCCCCTGGCCCAGATTGAACAGTTGAAAGATCACTTCACTGACATCCGGGTTTTCTCGCTGGCCACCGGCGCCGAGATTGAAGACCCGAGCCAGTTGAAGAGCAACGAGGATATCTGGCTCTACTATTTGTGCCGGATAAAACCGTGAAGCGGAACTGATGTTTGTTCACAAGACCAAATACCTCAGGCTGGATGCGATGCAGGTCTGGTGGCCGCCAAGTGTTCAGGACGTTCGCCCCATTCTCGATCAAGCCCCCGTCCTGATGCTCTGGCAGTGCCCCGAAAGACTCGTGCGGGACTTTCATCCCTGGGTTTTCCGCACCCGACCGTTTCACACTCCGCTCATCAATCTGACGCGGAGCGAGGACGAACTCTGGCAAAGCCTGGAGCCCAAATCTTGCCGCTACGAAATCCGCAAGGCCCAGAAGCTTGATTTGGTCGTTTCGCTCAATGACGACCGCGAAGCCGCCCGGTTGCTGATCAATGATTCGATCCGCCGCCTGCGATATCGGGATCAAATGGACGAAACGCAATGGCAGGCCCTGCTGCCTGATCACGACATTTTTTTGTGCCGGTGGCAGGGCACCCCGGTGGCCGCTCATGTGCTCTTGCGTGATTTCCCTGGACGGGCCCGGCTGCTCCTGAGTGGCTGCGAAGATCGCACCAACGAACGCTTTCGGGGAATCGTGGGGCCAGCCAACCGCCTGCTGCACTGGCATGAACTTCAGAACTACAAGGCCCGCGCCTTCCATTTTTATGACTTTGGAGGCTGCGTTGCCCCCGAAGCGTCGGCGCCATCATCCATCTCCCAATTTAAAATGTCCTTTGGCGGTGAAATCATTGCGGAGCCCAACCTGTACCTGGCCAAGAACCCCGGCCTGCGCACGGCTTTGAAGGGAATGGGAGCCGCCCGGAGCGCTTTGCGGCGAATTCCCTGGCCGGAGGCATGGCTGCAGGCCTTGAGGACCAGGCCGAAACTCGGCGCTTTGTTTCGGTAACACCCAAAACCATGCTTAAATTGAGAGCTACGCGAAAGTGATGCTTGTTCGACCATTACTGCGAAAACCGTTCGAATTCGTCCTGTTCCGGGCTGACGCGTTGGAATTACCCGATCTCACCGACCTCGAGATCGAGATGGTTGGGCCGGGTCGGTCACTGACCCCGGTACAGAAGCACTTCCTGCGTCGGCACATCAAGGCCAGGCGACTCTGGTGGCAAATGCGCTGGCACCGTCGGGGCGAAGGGTGGATTTTTTTTGCAGTGTGCGACCAACAGCTATGTCATTACACGATCGTGACGCCGGCCCGGCAATTTCAAAAAATGTTTCCAATCATCGAGCCGGGGACGCAGATGATTGGACCTTGCCTTACGGAGTCGGCATTCCGAGGCCGGGCCATTTACCCGCGCCTGTTGAGCCATGTGACGCGCACGGTGGGTGAGTTGCGACGGTGGCCGTTCTATATCTACACCCACCTCGCCAACACCGGGAGCATAGCGGGCATGGAAAAGGCGGGTTTTGTTCGATGTGGCGTTTGGAGCGGCACGCAGTACTTACGCGGGCTAATCACGACCAGCCGCCGGGTGGCGGATTGACGTCATTCACTGTCCGGAGAGTTGGGCGGTGACCAGGTTGCATTGGAAAATTGATGGCCGATCCTGATGCGATACCCGGGGTGAGGCTGTGTTTGTTCACCTGAACGGAATTCTGCTGTTCGAGGCGCTCCAAACCGGACGCGAATAGAGCCTTCAGTCGCCACTCATTTTGCGGTGATCGCCCCTCGGCGCGCTGTCGCGGAAACTCCGTCTGGGAGGCTGCGGCTATGGGGGTTCACGCGGAAATGCCCCCCGTCGGCAGCAATCGTTGGGCATCCAGCACGAGCATGCCGTCGCACCAGTTGATGTGGTGGGTGGCGCGGATGCCCTCATCCCAATCGGGGCGCACTTCCGTCACGCGGCGCTCCTGGTAGTGTTTCGTATCCAGTTTCAGGATTTCATTGATCCTCAGGCTGTGGCCGTAGCGAACGAGGCTGTTTTGCGAAGGCCGGTGCAACTTGCCATTGAGTTCAAACAATGGGCCCGCCGAGCGCGCACTTTTCAGACCCCGGACAACGGGATTACAAGGATGCGGCGTCCACTTGTCCGTGAGCGGCGTGTCGGCCCAGAAGACAAAGAGGTCGCGATTCAACCGGAACAACCCGCGCTTGAGGGTGACGAACAACCACCATTTTGCTTCATGTTCCAGCAGCGTCGCATCGGCGTATTCGAGATTCTGCATCAGCGTGGCCCGTTTGCGCCAACGGTCCGGAAACTCCTCGCACGAATAGGCCTCAAGGGCGCGTCCGGCCCCACCCTCCGGGATCATGTGGAGCACCCCCTCGTATTCAAACAGGAAAGGATAGGAAAGATGATGCTCTTTGGTCAGAACGGGTTGGGAGGGAGAAACGCTGCCATCCCTCGCCAGTTGCATGACGGCGATGTGCCCGTGCGGTTGGCGATAAATCCACTCTTCGCAAAAAATGAAAAAGTCGTCACCCCGTTTCCAGAGGAAGGGGTCGGCCCAGACGCGATCTTTTGGGGGGAACAGCTTTCGGAGGCTGGCGGGTTGTGGATTGAGCAGCGCTTCTTTGCCCGCCGGTCCGCAGAGTAGGAACCACTGACGGCGGAAACCTTGTTCCTCGCTTTGTTGGATTGGCGCGTATCTTCTGCGCTGGAGCAGATCCGCAATCAAGCCAGGATCCGGGATGAAGGATGATTTCGGCCAAAGCATAATCTCAAGTGCCGCCCGCGCCCGTCGAAGGGATGGGCCGGATGGCGGTTGGCTGCTTCTCCAGAATGGATTGATAGAACTCCCGGAACCGGACTCCCGCACGGTCTGGATCACAATTCCGCTCCGCCCAGGCCTGACCCCGACTGGCCAACGCCTGCCGCAGCTCCGGATCGGCTTCCAGCGTTGCGACTGCCCGCGCGATCGCCTCGGCCACCAGCGGGGTAATCAGTGCCGCATTGGCCGCCTTCAGATCCGGGGCCAGGTTGATTTTGTTCGAAGTTACCAGCGGCCGGCCGCACAGCATGGCTTCGATTAAAGTAATGCCAAAAGCTTCATGCCGGGAGGGTGAAACGAACGCATCGGCCATTCGCAGCAGGGCATATTTCTGGTCGCCATAAATCGGACCCGGAAAATGGATGCGATTTCGACAGCCTAATTGGCCGGCCAGCCGTTCAAGTTTTGCCTGGCCCCCATTCCAATCGGGACCGACCATCATCAGTCGAAGCCGGGCTGACGGAAGCGACGCGAACGCCTCGACCAGGAGATCAAGCCCTTTGGTCCCCACATCCAGGCGACCCAGAAAAATCAGAACGAAAGCATCGCCGGGTATTCCGTAGTCGCCCCGCGCTGCGGCGGGCAATGCTGCCGGATTCGGAACGGTCACCAAGTGACCTTGAACCAATTTTAGTCCGTCGTAGCCGGGCAGGAGAAAGGGTAACCGGTGATTGGCTAACCCGGTCAAGAGATGCAGCCCGGCCGCGTTCCGCAGACTGCGGTCCAAAACATTCAGATAAATAAATTTCTTAAGCCAACGCCCTGCGCTCTGGAAATCTAACTGGCCGTGCGAGGTAAAGACATAGGGCACCCCGGTCCGGCGCAAATCGCTTAGCAAAGGAGCAAACTTGCGATTGACACTGTGAAAGTGGAGCAGGCTGTTTCCGGCCTCAATTTTGAACCGCTTTGCAAGCGTCTCCCAGCGCAGAGAATCGAGGGGATCAACCTCAACCAGTGGAAATTCCAACGGGGTCTCCGGGGTTGCCGCATCTGGCGCCGGCGCGAGCCCCACGGCATTGATTCCCTTCGCCCGCTGGCATGCAATAAAGGATCGGATGGCATTGGAATGCCCGCCGGACACTCTCACCGTGTAAGGAAACACGTGGACAACATTCATGAAACCGCAAAAATCTTCGATGGCGGAGCTGGTGTAAACCCCTTTCTGTAAATTCTCCCGGGCCGACGCCTTAAGATTTCAGTCGAGAATTCAGCCGCCAGTCCACCGGTTGGCGAATGGAGCATGTTGCCGGACGCGAACAAACAAAGACGGATCAAACAATTCTACAACTTGATACGACTCTCCCTTTCCCGCAGCATGCGCCGCCCGTGCCGAGACGATTGAAAATTCTGATGTCCGCCTATGCCTGTGAGCCGAACAAAGGTTCGGAGCCCGGGGTGGGCTGGCACTGGGCCTTGCAAATGTCGCGCTTTCACGACATTTGGGTTCTGACGCGGGCGAACAACCGCCCCGCCATCGAGCAGGCCCGGCTCACCCCGGAACAGCAGCGCCACTTGCACTGGGTCTATTTTGACCTGCCACCTTGGGCAAGATTCTGGAAGAAGGGAGCCCGGGGAGTTCAACTGTATTACTACCTCTGGCAACTGGCCGTGTGGCGGCGCGGCGCCCGGCTCCATCGCGAAATCGTTTTTGATCTGTTGCATCACGTCACGTTCGGCAAGTATTGGGTGCCAAGCTTCCTGGCCTTCCTGCCCATCAAGTCCATTCTGGGTCCGCTCGGCGGCGGCGAATCCACGCCGCCGGCCTTGGTCGGCACGATCAGCCGGCCGGGGCAACGATTTGAACTTGCCCGCAATCTGGCCCGCGGCTTGGCCCATCTGGGTCTGCCGACCCGCGCCATCATGCGGCGCGCGAACATTGTGCTGGCCACCACGGAGGAAACCAAGCTGTGCCTTGAGCGCTTGGGGGCGTCCCGTGTCATGGTCGAAGCGCAATTGGGCATGGACGATGAGCAACTCGAGTTCTTTGCCCGGTTTCCCCTGCGGACGGAGAAACCCTTTCGTTTGATCAGCATTGGCCGGCTGTTGCCCTGGAAGGGATTTCATCTGGGCTTGGAAGCCTTCGCGCGCTTTTACCGGCTCTGTCCGGACAGCGAATACTGGATCGTCAGCAGCGGGCCGGAAGCCGGGGCGTGGAAGCAGCTCGCCCAAGACCTCGGCATTGCCAGCCGGGTCACTTTCTGGGGGCGCTTGCCGAAACTAACCGACGTTTACGAAAAGCTGGCGCAAGCCGACGTGCTGGTGCATCCCGCCCTCCATGAAGCTTTCGGTAATGTCTGCCTCGAAGCGCTCGCCGCCGGCCGGCCGGTGATCTGTCTCGATACGGGCGGGCCCGGCCTGCAAGTAACCCCCGCGTGCGGTTTCAAAGCGCCCGTGGCCTCGCGGGAGCACGCTGTGCAATCAATGGCTGATGCAATGACGCAGCTGTATCGCGATCCCGGGCTGCGATTGCGCCTGGCCGCCGCTGCGCGGCAACGAGTCCGGTCCGAGTTTCACTGGCGGAAAAAAGCCGAAGCGATGAACGCCCTTTACCACCAGGTTTGTGACCCCGTGGACGCAAAGCACCGTTAACCATCCCCCCGACGGATTCAGTGGCCAAGCCTGTCGCAGCCAATGTCGCCGGGCAGCCGTTGGCGCAAACTGAAAGGGCGCAGCCAGCAGCACCGCCGGCGCGGCACCGGTGGTTCTCAGGGTGTGATTAATTGATCGGCGGCGGCCGGATGCGGGCCGAGATGTTGGGCGACGAAGGGTGCAACCTGAACCCATGCCTCGGTCTCGGACATTTCGGAGAGGCAGCGCGGCGTGGAGAACCGACAGTAATCCGAACACGGCTTGTACGGACAGGCTTTGCCCTCGAGACTGAAGGCTTTGGGATGCAGCGGCGCGAACCATTCCAGCAGTTGCGGACCGAAGAACGAGAACGTAGGCACGCCGCAGAACGCCGCGAGATGGCCGGGGCCGGAGTCGTTGCCGATGAAGACCCCGGCTTCGTCAATCAGGCTCACCAGTTCGTTCACCGTGCGCGGCGTGACCACCCCGGTTTCGCCGGCGTGCCGCCACCAGTCGCGCTGGTCGGGGTCGCACGCCACGACGACGCGATATTTTTTCTCGCGCAGCCACTGGACGAGCTGGCGGAAGCGGTCGAGCGGCCAGACGCGCACGGGTTGACCGGCGCCGCTGTGGATCAAAACGGTTCCGTCGGTGCGCAGTTGGGGCATCGGGATGGCGTCGCGCGGCGGCAGGGATAGATCCAGCGCGCGCGCCAGGACGCGCCAGTATTCGTAGCGATGGCCGCGCGGGGCGGGTTTGGCTTGCGGGTGCGTGAGCAACGCCTGGCTCCGCAAGCGCGGAAAGCCATATCGCGTCCGGACCCGCATGGCACGGAGCAGAAAATGATCGCGCGGATCCCAGCGCGCCGACAAACCGGCGTCGAATCGGCGGCTGGCGATCTGCCGGCGCAGGCGGAGCATCTCCCGCCAGGGCCATTTCCAGAGCCGGTATTTTCCCTCAAAGGCCGTCCACGGCGCCACGAAAGGCAGCACCTCGATTTGCGGCCACAGCCGGGCCTGCAAATCCTGCGCGTACGGTTTGGCCAGCAGGGTCACGGCGTAGCGCTCGCTGGCCGCGCGCAGGAACGGCGTGGCGATGACCAGATCCCCCAGCCCCCAGAGTTCGATGATGAGCAGTTTGGGTTTCATGCCGCGCGGGAGGCGATCAGGCAGGCCGACCAGCCAAGCCAGTGGACATGGGCGGTGAATTTCTTGCGGCTTGGTGGCAGCCAGGCGAACAGCGGATGGGCGGCGGCGAACAGCCAGTTGCGCGACGTGCCTGTGCGCTCGACCCGCAACCCCGCCGCCTGCGCCTGCTGCGCCAGCGCGGTCATCGTCACCAATTGGACGTGCGTCGGATCGTCGTAAAAATTCATGGTAAAGGGCAGGGGACGGTTGCGCCGGCTGGGCAGCGTGAGTGTTTTGGGATGTGGCGTCTCAAAGTAAACCCGGGCGCCGGGTTTCAACACGCGCGCGATTTCCCGCAGCAACAAACTCAGGTCGCGCAAGTGTTCCACGAGGTGCATGCAGGTAATCGCGTCCGCCGTCGCGTCGGGCCAGGGCAGGGGCTCCCGCTCGAAATCCGCGCGGCGGAACTGGCAGCCGGCGGGATATTTTTCCGGCTGACCGAATTTGTCGGCGGCCAGCAACCGGAGGTCGGGGCGCAACTGGGCGATGTGGCCGAGGGTTTCGCCGTCGGAGGCGCCGAGGTCGAGCAAAGTTCCAGCGCGCGGGACTTGGGCCACGAACCGGGCCCGCGTGTCCAGCCAGGGAAAAGGGCGCAGGCACAGCCAGTTCATAGATTTTTCTTGCTCGAACGAAAATTCAACGTCGCGGGAAACTAAGGACGAAGCCCGACGGTGTAAAGACCGGGCGTGATTAAAAGTGGGTGAGGGTATGCCTGACCTGAAACGATCAGAATCT
>CAYHFK010000089.1:0-15870 GCA_964355895.1 uncultured Bifidobacterium sp.
GAGCGCGCCAAACGCGTCATCCGTGCGGCGCGTTACTATTCCTTCTACACGCTAGACATGGCGGACGTGCTGAACTATTCGGCCTTGAACGAAACTTCACCTGGCCAAGCCGAAGCCTTCCTGGCGCAGAAAATTTCCGACGTGGGCGAGCGCCGCGGCGTGATTGAGCATCACACAAAGTCTTTCAAGATCGGGGGCCGAAACTGTCGGCTCGATTCCGCGGCCGTCGGACGTTTTGTCGGTAAGTACTGGGACACGCTCAACACCGTGGGTGAACTCGCAGATTACATTGCCTCGTTGAAGGCAGGAGTGGCGTTTGATCTGGAACTGACCATTGACGAACATCCACCGGAGGTGGCGGCCTTCGATTGCCTGACGACGGATGAAGAGGTGTTGTTCCTCGCCCGAGAAATCCAGCGGCGCGGTTTGCCGATCACGCACCTCGCGCCCAACTTCGGTCAGGAGAAAGGGCATGATTACCGTTGTCCGGACGGACTTGCCGGGCTGGATCGCCGCGTGCGGGCGCAGTTCGAAATCGCGTCCGAATTCGGGCTGATGTTGGACGTTCACTCCGGCGACGACCTTGGCCGCGAGGCCCGGCGGGTTTTCGGTCGCGCGACCGGCGGCAGGTTGCACTTCAAAGTGTCACCGATGCTCCAGTTGATCTATGCCGAGTTGTTGCAGGAGTTTCACCCGGCGCTCTTCCAGCGTTGGTGGGAAGATGCGCTCGCCTACGCCCGGCGGGAAGCCGCCACCGGCTCACCGGTGGCGCGGGAATGTCTTTCGGAATTGGATTCCGTCCCCGGCGTGCGCCCGTCGGCTCGGCACAAGGTCTTTCACTACTACAGCTTTCCCTTTGTCGGCCGGCGCGATGCGCAGGGTCAATTTCTTCAGCGCGCGGAATTTTATCGGCTTTCTCCGGCGTTCGGTGAAGCCTATCGGCAGCGCCTCCGCCACTGGTTGGGCGAACTGGCGGATGACGTTTTCTAAAACCAAAAAGCGAACACCCAAAATTATGCAACTGTTTCTCGACAGCTCCAATCCACAGGAAATCCTCACCGCCCGCGAATGGGGCGTGATTGATGGCGTCACCACCAACCCCTCGCTGATCGCCAAGGCGGGAAAAGAAATGGAGGCAGCCCTGCGCGCCGTGCTGGAGGCCTCGCCGGGTCCGGTGTTCTGTCAGGTGATCGGCTGGAAAGAAACCGAACCGCTCAAAGCCCAGGCGCGGTGGTTGAGCGCTTTTTCCAACCGCATCATCGTCAAGATTCCGATGAGCATCGCTGGCATCACGACGGTACGCCAGTTGAAGCACGAGAATCCCAGAATCAAACTCGCGGTCACGGCGGTGAGCACCGTGGCGCAGGCGTTCCTCGTGGCGAAAGCCGGGGCGGACATCGTGGCGCTCTTTAACGGGCCGCTCGACCTCGAACAGGATGAGCCGGTGCAGATCGTCGCGCCGGTCCGCGCGATTTACGACCGGAGTGGATTCACGACCAAGATTCTCTCGGCGGGCCGCTTCGCGCGGAGCTTTGGAGAATACGCTGCCGACGGCTCAGACATCATCACGATTCGAATGGAGTTTCTCAAACAGATCTTCGAACACGCCTTTACCGACAAGCGCATGCAGGGTTTTTTGAGCGATTGGCAAAAAGCCTTTGGCGACAAGACGTGGCCGGCGCGTGAACGACGCGTGGCGAACCGGAAAAAACCATGAACGTGCTCGAACAGTTCCGACTCGACGGTCAGGTGGCCATCGTCACCGGCGGCGCGCAGAATCTTGGCCGGCAGCACGCACTGGCGCTCGCTGAAGCGGGGGCTGATGTGGCGATCTGTGATCTGGCGGAAGAGGCCGGCCTCGCGACCCAGGCCGAGATCGAGGAGTTGGGTCGGCGCGCCTGGTTCGGTAAGGTGGACGTCACGCGAACGGAACAGATTGATGCCTTCGTTAGCGGGGTCGTCACGCGTTTTGGCAAGATTGACATTTTGGTGAACAACGCGGCGATTCCGTCCGAGGGCATCGCGTTGCACGAAGTGAGCGACGACCAATGGCGGCGGATCATTGATACGAATCTCTCCAGCCTGTTCTACTTCGGCAAACGCGTCGCGCAGCACATGATCCAACGCGGGCAAGGCGGTCGGATCATCAACATCGCCTCCATGAACTGGATGGTGATCGGCAACATCTTCCCCCGGCACAACGTCACTTATTGCGTCGCCAAAGCCGGCGTGGCGCATCTGACGCGCGGCATGGCCTCCGATTGGGCGCAGTATGGCATTCGCGTAAACGCCGTCGCGCCCGGTTTCATCCACACGCAGCAAACCGCCGCCAGCACAAAGGTTCCCGAAATCCTGGAACGCAACCTCGCCAACACGCCCATGAAACGTTACGGGCGCATAGATGAACTCAAGGGAGCGATCGTCTTCCTCGCCTCGGAGGCGTCGTCATTTGCCACCGGCAGCATCCTGAACATTGACGGCGGTTACACCATCTGGTGACCGCGCCAGCGACCCGCACACAATCATGGCCGGAAGAAAAACTTTTGTTGGGTTCGGCTTCGGTGCCATTCAAACCGGCCTCTTCCTGTGGGAAGCGCAACAGTCGGGGAACTTCGAGCGCCTCGTCATTGCGCTGCCGAATGACGAGGTGGTCGCCGGCCTCCGTCGCGCGGGTGGAAATTTCCGCGTCAACGTCGCCACTCGCACCGCTCGTGAGGTTTGCGAAATCCGCGGCGTGGAAATCTTTAATCCCCGCGTGGCCCGCGACCGTCAGGCGCTGGTGGCGGCCATCGCTGAGGCGTCGGAACTGTCCACCGCGCTGCCCAGCGTGGAAACTTACGAGCAACCAGACGCCAGCGTGGCCGAACTGCTGGTGGAAGGATTGCGCGCCAAACTCCGGGAACGTCAACCCACGCGCTGCATCCTTTATGCGGCCGAGAATCACAACCACGCCGCCGAACTGCTCCGCGCGTCTCTCTTCAAGCGACTGACATCGGAGGAGAACCAGAGGTTGAGCACGGTCTTGCAACCGCTCAACACGGTCATCGGCAAGATGAGCCGCGTGGTGCGCGACGCGGCCGAGATCGAGGAAGGGGGCCTTCAACCGTACGTGGACGGCAGTTCGCGGGCGTATCTGGTGGAAGCGTTCAATCGCATTCTGGTTTCCCAAGTCACGCTGCCTGGATTCCAGCGCGGCATCGCGGTGTTCGCCGAGAAACCCGATCTCTTGCCCTTCGAGGAGGCCAAGCTCTACGGCCACAACGCCGCGCACGCGCTGCTCGGTTACCTCGGTCGCCAGCGCGGGCTGCGGTTCATCGCGGAGGCGGCGGCGGACGACCAGTTGATGACGTTCGTGCGCGAAGCCTTCCTGGACGAATCGGGGCGCGCGCTGATTGCCCGCCGGCCCGGTGTTGATCCCTTGTTCACCTGCAACGGCTACCGGGCGTTTGCGGACGACCTCCTCGAGCGCATGGTTAACCCGTGGCTGCGGGACAGTGTCGAGCGCGTGACCCGCGACCCGCGCCGCAAGCTCGGCTGGGACGATCGCCTGGTCGGCACGATGCGGCTGGCCTTGGCCGGCGGAATCCAACCGAACCGGCTGGCGGTCGGCGCCGCGGCCGCCTTGGAAAGATTGCAGGGCGAAGCGCCGACCCAAACGAAAGCCGGACTGCTCGATGACATTTGGGCCAATGTAAATGCCTCCTCGGAAGAAAAACAGAAGGTGCGCTCGCTGATCCTCGCCGCGAAAGCATGACGTTCCTGATGAAACCGCAGGATGCAATGCACGGGTGCGAAGTGATCCTCCCTCTCCCCTTCGGAAGGGAAGAGATTTTACGGCCCGAGAACAACCGCGATTTGTGCCCCCAAACCTGAAAAACCAAGCTGGATCGCGTCAGCGTTTTGGAGTGCGCCAGTCCTCTGGCGCTGTGGAAGTCGTGGGTGGTCGAAAGCGCCAGAGGACTGGCGCACTCCAAAACCTTGCGGCGGTACGAACGGTTCCTGGGAGAACATCTCGCCGGACTCTTGGTTCTGTCCTCCATCCCGCTGACTCCTCATTATGAAACAAATCAGAACTTGTTCGCTGATCGGGCTGTTCTTGATCTGCGCGTGGAGTGGCGCGTCAGGCCAACCGACGGTGCGGCGGACGGAAGATGTGGTTTACGGCCGCAAGTTCGGTGTGGCGCTCACGATGGATGTGTTCCAACCCGCCAACTCGAATGGTTGCGGCATTCTCTTTCTGATCAACGGCGGCTGGCTCTCCAGCAAAGACACGCCGTTGATGGTGACGATCCAGCCGGATTACTACCGGCCGTTCCTCGACCGCGGATACACCGTCTTTGCGGTCGTGACCAGTTCGCAGCCCAAATTCACAATCTCTGAGGAGATGGACGACGTGCAACGCGCCGTCCGTTTTGTCCGGCACCACGCGGCGAAGTTCGGCGTGCAGCCGAACCGGTTGGGGATCACGGGTTCCAGCTCCGGCGGTCAATTGTCACTCATGATCGCCACGCAGGGCAGACCGGGAAATCCAGCTTCACCGGATCCGATTGAACGCGAAAGCAGCGCCGTCCAGGCGGTGGCTTGTTTTTTCCCGCCGACGGATTTCCTGAACTGGGGTGGCCCCGGAACCAACGCCGTCGGACTTGGCACGATGGCCTCAATGCAGGCCGCGTTTGGTCCGCGCGCCGCCACGCCGGCCGGACGGCAGGAACTGGGCCGGGAAATTTCCCCGATCTACTTTCTCAGTTCGAATCTGCCCCCGACCCTGATCATCCACGGCGACGCGGATCCAGGCGTGCCGATCCAGCAGTCGAACAGCTTTGTGGCGCGAGCGAAAGCAGTGGGCGCCCGGCACATCGAGTTGCTCGTGCGGCCGGGCAAGGGCCACGGCTGGGGCGAGTTCTGGAAATCCGTGGAAGACATCACCGCGTTCGCCGACTGGTTCGATCGCTACCTGCGGTCCCCGAATCAGTAGCTTGCCTTGCGCGGGCGGGAGGTAGAGTCTTGCCGTGCTGGTCGCATTATTGTTCAACATGGGTGACACACTCACTGGAAACCATATTTCTGAGTCAGTTGGTTCGCCGTGGCGGATTCAAGTTTATTCCATGCGCCAGGCTGCTTCTCCATCCATGCTGACGGTCAATATCCCGCGCCTATGAAATTGATCAAAGCCAAGCCGGCCAAGTTGACCGAACTTTCCTGGCTGACGGAAGTGACCGAGTCGCGGCAGCCGTTAAGCGAGTTGTGTCCCATTTGGGTGCGGCATGGCACCGTGCATTCCGGTCTGCCGGTGCCGCATCCGGAACGGCATCCGTATTGCGAATTTGGCACCACGGTCGAGGGGATCGTTGAATCATTTGTCGAGCGGGAACAGGCCCGGCGGTTGCCCGGGGACCTGTTCCTGGCTGGCCCGGGCGTGCCGCATTGGGCCAGGATCACGAAGTACCCGTTCAAGTTCATCACGGTCTATTTCCTGCCGAGCGTGTTGATCGAATTGGGACCGGAAAGCGACGGCCCGAAAATCCTGCGCCGTTTTACGATGCCCCAGTCTTTGGTCCAGCGCCTGGTCCGGCCGCCGGCGGCTTTGCGCGACCGGCTCTTGCGCCGGTTTGCGGAAATCGTGCTCGAGTTCGAGCGGAACCGGTTTGGGCGCGAAGTGCGTCTGCGCACGTTGCTCATGGAACAACTGGTGGAGTTGCTTCGCTGGGAATCCGACGCCGGCCTGAACGGCGTGGATGCGGATTTGGAATTCGACTGGAAGCCGGTCCACAAGGCGCTTCAGTATATCCGCGAACATTTCACGGAGCCGATCTATGCCCGGAACGTCGCCCGCGCCACCGGCAAGAGTGAAACCCGTTTGAAGGTCTTGTTTCATCAGGCGTTGGGCATCTCGTGGGTCAAATATCTGCAAAGCTACCGCATCCATCGCGCGGCGGCGCTGTTGAGCGAATCCGGTTGCAACGTGACCGAGGCGGCGCTGGCCACGGGTTTCGAGAGCTTGAGCCATTTCAACGTCACCTTTCGCACGTTCATGGGAGTGGCGCCAACGGTCTATCAGAAGCGGCGCGGCGCGAAGTAGGCCGTCCGTTTTGTCGGCAGGTTGCCGATTTGCTCCGGCCAGCCTTCCTCCGAAAAAGCAACACTCTGGTCGAAAAACGAGAGCTTTGACTTTTGCTTCTCTCTACTGTGATCCACAAGCAATGTCGGATCATGCGCGGAAAGCGTTTCGTTTCACGGCGCGGCGTGACGATCAACCTTGTGCGGTTGTAACAACGGCGAATCCGAAAACGAGCAGTAGTATGATAGCGACGCAGAAATTTTATCGCTTGCGCCAATAACATCGGAAAATATCGGGAGACTGAAATGGTTTCATTTCGGTTTTCCATTTCAATGCAAACCAACTCCATTCGCACTACGCCCTTGAAAAAACTGTTCATCTTTTCCGCCGTGGCGCAAGGCGTCATCGCCTGTCTCTCAACGCCCGCCGCCGACGCTCACCCCCAGTCTGCGTCCTCCATCATTCAATCGCTGGATGGTGAATGGCTCCTGGCCACCGACCCGAAAAATACGGGCCGGGATCAGCAATGGTTCAAGGTCCCGCAGCCTGCAGCGGTGACGGCCAAAGTGCCCTGGATCATCCAGGACGCTTTCCCCGGCTACCACGGCGTGGCGTGGTACTGGCGTGATTTCGTGCCCCCGGCCAATCCGCATCCGCGCGGGCGCTCCTTGCTGCGGTTCTGGGGTGTGGATTTTTCGGCGGAAGTCTGGCTCAACGGCGTTCCCGTCGGCCGTCATGAAGGCGGCGAAACGCCATTCGTTCTGGACGTGACCGATTCACTCAAAGTCGGCGCGACGAACCGCCTGGCCGTACGCGTCTTGAACCCCACGCTCCAGCCCATTGACGGTTTGGTGCTGGGCCAAACGCCGCGCCAAGCCAGGCAAATGCCCTACGGCGCGGGCGGGGCTTACAATTGCGGCGGCATCACGGAGTCGGTCGAGTTGCTGCTGGTGCCGGCCGTGCGCGTCGAAGACCTTTATGCCGCGCCGGACCCGAAAACCGGCGTGATCCGCATCGAAGTGAACGTGCGCAATGCCACGGCGAAAACGGCTCGCGGTCGTGTGGAGTTCACCGTCGCCCCCGCTGCCAGCGGCGAAACACTCCAAGTTGTCACACTTGAGCAGGCGTTGGCGCCCGGCGATTCTCAAATTAAAACGGAACTGAAGATTGATCGGCCGCACCTTTGGGATCTCAACGATCCGTTCCTCTATCGCGTCACGGCCCGCGTGACGGCCGGGGCCGCAGCAGCGATGGACGAACGTTCCGTGCGCTGCGGGTTTCGCGATTTCCGATTTGAAAACGGTTGCTTTCGGCTCAATGGCCGGCGCACTTTTCTCCGCTCCTCCCACACCTGCAATCATTTTCCCGTCGGCCAGCGGCTGCCGCACGATCCGGATCTGGCCCGCCGGGATTTGCTGGATGTCAAAGCGATGGGCTTTAACGCCATTCGGTTCATCTGGGGCGGCGCGGAGCGTTACCAGCTTGATCTCTGCGACGAGATCGGACTGATGGTTTATGAGGAATCGTTCGCTTCGATGTCGCTGGACGTTTCGCCGAAAATGCCGGAACTCTTCGATCGCTCGGTGGGGGATTTGATCCGGCGCGATCGCAATCATCCGAGCATCGTCATTTGGGGATTGTTGAACGAAGCGGGCAACAATCCCGCCTTCCACCATGCCACCCAAATGCTGCCGCTGGTGCGCTCGCTCGACCGTTCGCGGATGGTGTTCTTAAACGCGGGCCGTTACGACGGCCATGTGGCGTCCGGCTCAAGCCCGTTTTCCAAGGTTCACCTCTGGAGCGGCTCCGCGGGAGGGGAACCGTGGATCGTGTTGAATCCGGGGAATGAGCGGGTGTCCACTCCCTTTGGATTCGCCTGGCCACCGCACCAGGTTTGTTTGCACCCGGGGCCCAACGGAGAATTCAGCGTGGCGCGTTGGACGGCTCCCGCCTCCGGCCAGGTCGCGATCAACGCGCGATTCACCGGCGTGCCCAAGATACCCGCCACCACGGACGTGCATGTGCTTCACCGCGACCGGCCCCTGTTTGACAGTTTGATCAATGT
The DNA here is from genome assembly GCA_964355895.1 of uncultured Bifidobacterium sp. Lineage (GTDB taxonomy): Bacteria > Verrucomicrobiota > Verrucomicrobiia > Limisphaerales > JADLHS01 > JADLHS01. Next base: position 8,124 of record CAYHFK010000089.1, read on the forward strand.
GAGTGGGTACTCGAATTCGGCCGCCTATTCCGGCCGCATTGTGGTGGCGCAAGGCGACACGGTTGATTTTGTCGTCGGGTTTGGGAATCAGAGCTACGGAGGCGACACCACCAGTTTGGAGGCAAGCCTCCAGTTCGATTCCGGCGTCGCCTACGACCTGACCAGGGATTTTTCGCATGCCAAAAACCCGGGTGAATCCTGGAGCTACGGCAGCCTGAAACCCGGCCCCCGCCCGGAGGCCGCCACGTTTGCCCGCTACACCAGCGGCGCAGACAAAGCGGTCTTCGGCAGCGTGTCCAATCCCGGCTCCACGCAATGGGAGGATTTGCTTACCGACATGCACAATTATCCCCGGGTACCGCACACCGGTGGGATCATAAAATCCTTGCGCACGATGGGCGGGGCCACGCCGGTTTTCCTTTCCGAATACGGCATCGGCAGCGCGGTGGACCTCTGGCGGGTGACCCGCCATTTTGAACGGTTGGGCAAAGCCGAATCCGAGGATGCGCAATTCTACCGGGACAAACTGAACCGGTATCTGGCGGACTGGCAACGTTGGAAGCTGGACGAATTGTTCGCCCGGCCGGAAGATTTCTTTGCCGCGAGCGTGCGCAAAATGGCCGGCCAAAGGACGCTCGGCTTGAACGCCATTCGCTCGAATCCGAAGGTCATCGGCTACAGCCTGACCGGCATGAACGATCACGTCAGTTGCGGCGAAGGGCTGACGACCACCTTCCGCGATCTCAAACCCGGCACGGTGGACGCCTTGTTCGAGGGCTTCGCTCCCTTGCGCTGGTGCTTGTTTGCCGAACCGGTGAACGTCTATCGCGGTACCCAGGTCCGGTTCGAGGCGATTTTGGCGGATGAAGATGCGCTCCCGCCGGGAGATTACCCGGCGCTGGTGCAAGTGATTGGGCCGGACAATCTCCGCGTGTTCGAACGTAAAGTCACGGTCACGATCCCGGCCCGCAAAGCCGGAGCCGAACCGCCGCTGGCGTTCCCGGTCTTCACCGAGGAAATTCCGATTGATGGACCGGCCGGAAAATACCGGCTCCTGGCCACGCTCGAAAAGGGCGGCGCGCCGACGGGCGGCGAAATTGAATTTTACCTCGATGACCCAAGCCGGATGCCGCCGGTCGAGACGGAAGTTGTGCTCTGGGGCGAAGACACGCCCACCGTGACATGGCTGGCCGCGCATCAGATCAAAACCCGGCCGTTCACGGCGGACGGACAAAAAGCGCGGGAAGTGATTCTGATAGGCGCGCAGTCTCCGGACGCCGCCGCGCCCGCGTTCGTTGCGCTCGCGCAGCACATCGCCCGAGGTTCGACGGCCATCTTCCTCTCCCCTCAAGTATTCAAGAAAGGCAATGACAAGGTCGGCAACGTCGGTTGGTTGCCCCTGGCGAAGAAGGGTTCGCTGACGTCAATTGTCGGCTGGATCTACCAGAAGGACGAATGGGCCAAGCGGCATCCCATCTTCGAGGGCTTGCCGGCGGGTGGCTTGATGGACTACACCTTTTATCGCGACCTCATTCCCGACGCCCTTTGGATGGGCCAGGAGCCGCCGCGGGAAGCCGTGGCGGGTGCCATCAAAGCGTCGCAGGACTATTCCTCGGGCTTGCTGGTCACGGTGAATGAGTTGGGGGCGGGCCGGTTCATCCTGAATACGCTCCGCATCCGGGAAAACCTGGGCAGCCATCCCGCCGCCGACCGCTTGCTGAACAATCTGCTCCGGTTCGCCGCTGGCGAACGGCAAAAGCCGCTGGCGGATCTGCCCGCTGATTTCGAAGCGCAATTGAAATCCATCGGCTACAAATAGAAACTCAACGCAAGTGATTTTCGAGAACACTTTATGAAACTGATGAATTGGTTCCTCTGCTGTGTCGCGACCGGTTTTGTCCTGGCGTTGCCCGGTTGTGGCAAAAAGAACACAAAGTCGTCTAACGCTCCGGATCCCATGCTGGTGATACCAGCGGAGTCCGCCACCCCAGGATCAGGGGGCCAGCCGGCCTCGGCGCAGGAAGAATCGAACACCGCCGCCGACCTTGAAATGCTCAACAAAAACCTCCGGGAATACGTCAGGCTGAAAAAAGTCATCCCGACAGATTTGAATGAGTTGGTCAGGAGCGGGTTGGCGCGCAGTCTGCCCGTTCCGCCGCCGGGAAAGAAATTTGTTATTCTGCGCCATCCACTCGGATACCAAGTCATTCTGGCTGACCAGTAAGCCGGCCGGGAACTGATGCAAAAACTGAAACCCAATACAGAAACTGAAACCCATGTTATGAAAAGCAATCCCTGTTTTTCCGCCGATGCCAAGGCCGATCCGCGAGCTGGTTTTACTCTGATCGAATTGCTCGTGGTGATCGCCATCATCGCGATTCTGGCCGCCATGCTGCTCCCCGCCTTGTCCAGCGCCAAGGAAAAGGCCCACCGCATCAATTGCGTGAGCAACCTCCGCCAGCTCGGCTTGGCGACGCACGTCTATGGCTTGGACAATGGCGACAAGGTCTTCGACGGCGTTCGGGATGGCGGCGATTCCTTCCTGTTGAGCATTTCCACCAAGATGTATCAATCAATCAGCAACAGTTTTGGCGACAAGGTTTTTGATTGCCCAAACGTTTACCCCTTCACCCTCCCGGGCATCACCGATACGGCAAACACCCGCTACCAGTCTGGCACCGGATATTACATTGGTTATCATTACCACGGGGGGCGGAACTTTCCCACCAACGCCAACTGGACCTCGGCCTTAAAACTCACGGATCGGCCAAAGCTGGCGACCGATGATGCCCAGATCATTCTTTTTTCAGACGCCAACAGTTGGGCTGATGCCTCGGGATACAATTGGGTTATGACCCCACACACTCAAGGCGGGGCACTCAAACGCAACGGCTCCGCCTTCATCTATCCGTCCCTGCCCGGGCAGAACTCAAAGACCGTCGGGGGCAAAGGTGGAAACATCTGTTACCTGGATGGTTCTGTCTCTTGGAAGCCGATGTCCAAAATGAGGTTGATCTATTGGACCTACCCGGCGGATATCGCGCACCGAGGCGCGTGGTGATCCCGGGAGCTTCGCCAGGCTGGATTGCCGATTCACCAGGCCAAATAAACCGCTTGCCCCACGCCCGAAGCCAGCCTTAACTGCCGCCATGGACGACCTCACTTGGCCAAACCGGTTCGCGCTACACCAAACCCACGTTTGGCCGACTACCTGTTAGCCCTATGCACCCGCTGGTCATCATCTCAATGGCGTTCCTGTTCTCCGGCTTGGTTCTCGGCTTGGTCGCCAGCATTCTCTACAATCCGTCCATCCAGCGTTACATCGAGAAGTTAGGCGTCGCTCCATCGTGTTTCCTCTATAGCTTGTCCGGCCTGCGAGACTATCTGAACGCCAAGAAACTCGCAAAGCGGTGGGGGCACAAACCGGAATTTTTGAGGCGCTATGAACGACTTCAGGTCGCAGCGCTGTGTCTCGTTGCGGTGGGGCTCGCTTTGGTTTTGGTGGGTGAACTCATGGGGTTGTGAAATGAGAGGGCTAACAAGAAATGCACTCCAGCGTTGCCCCGCTGGGCAGTCGGACGGTTTGGGGCAGTTCGTGAGCGACCGTTGCAGCCAGAGAGCGTCTCCGGAGACGGTCATTGAGCTTGGCCATCGAATCTAACTACACCTTGACCGCAACCGGGTGGCTGGATACGAAGGGCGGCACCGAAAGACGACGACATGCAACAGATCAAGCAACCCATCGGACCTCGAAAAGGGGCGTACCTGTGCCGGGCAGTAAGTTTCCTGTCTGCGCTGCTGGTGGCAAGCTCCACCGCTTGCGCCGCCGGGCCGGCACGGCCCAACATTCTCGTGATCCTCGCCGATGACCTGGGTTACGGTGATGTTCAGTGTTACAACCCACAACGTGGGAAGATTCCGACGCCGAATCTCGACCGGCTGGCCGCACAAGGCGTTCGGTTCACGGACGGGCATTCAAGTTCGGGCGTGTGTTCGCCCAGCCGCTACACGTTGCTGACGGGGCGGTATCATTGGCGAACGCGCTTGCAGTCGGGCATCGTCGGCCCGTTTGGACTTCCGCTGATCGCACCGGAGCGGCCGACCATCGCGAGTCTGCTGAAGCAAAACGGTTACCGCACCGCCGCCATCGGCAAATGGCACCTGGGCTGGGACTGGTCGTTGACGAAAGACCAAGCGGCCCTGTTTCACGGAATGTCAGCAAACGATGAGTCGCAGCCCACCGTCATCCAGAAAGCCGCCTGGCAGGAAGTGTTCGCCAAACCCATCCCCGGTGGCCCGACGACGCGTGGCTTCGACAGTTACTTCGGCACCGACGTGCCGAACTGGCCCCCGTTCTGTTTCATCGAGAATGACCGCACCCTCGGCATCCCAACGGTGTTCCTGCCGGCGCACCTGCTGAAGAACAACCTCGCCAGTCTGCCCGGGCCGGCGCTGGCCGGGTGGCAGTTGGAGCCGATCCTGCCGACCCTCGGCGAACGCGCCTGCGCATTCATCGAACGTGCCGCCCGGGCGCCGGCGCCGTTCTGCCTCTATCTCCCGCTCACCTCGCCGCACACGCCACTGGCCGTCACGGACGAGTGGAAAGGCCGGAGCGGCCTGAACACCTACGCCGATTTTGTGATGCAGACCGACGCCATCGTCGGGCGCGTGCTCGGCGCGCTCGCCCAAAGCGGCGCGGCGGAAAACACACTCGTGGTGTTCACCAGCGACAACGGCTGCGCTCCCTACATCGGTGCGAAGGAACTGGAGCAATCCGGCCATTTTCCCAGCGGCCCGTTGCGCGGCTACAAGTCGGACGTATGGGAAGGCGGGCACCGGGTGCCCTTCATCGTGCGTTGGCCGGGAGTGGTGAAAGCCGGAAGCGTCAGCCATCAACTCGTGCAACAGGCCGATCTCATGGCCACCTTTGCCACAATCCTCGGAGTCCGCCTGCCGGACAACGCGGGCGAAGACAGCGTCAGTTTTCTGCCGGTGCTCCGCGGCAAGGAGCGGCCCGTCCGCCGGTGCGCGGTGAACCAGTCGTTTGAAGGACTGCCAGCCATCCGGCGAGGTTCCTGGAAGCTCATCTTTGGCCCCGGCTCGGGCGGCTGGAGCAAGGGAGGCGATGATCAACCGGCACAACTTTACAACCTGGCCCTCGATCTTGGAGAAACCAACAATCTCTGCACCGTCGAACCCGGGATCGTCGCCGAGTTGACCTCGCTCATGGGGAAATTCGTAAGCACGGGTCGCAGCACTCCCGGTCCCGCCCAAACCAATGACGTGCCGTTGAAATCCTGGAAGGTGGTTAACCCAATGGAACCCCGCCGGCCCGCTGGCAGTTGACGCCGCGCAGCAGCCAGACACACTCATCGTCGGCAACCCGACAATCAGACCCGCAAAGGAACTAGGCTAGTATGGCGACACAGCAGTTTCGTTACGTCCCGAGGCTCCGGATCAAGCTGTCGGCAGGTAGGGCGCGTCACTCCGTGCGCGCCGCAGATGGGCAATGCCTCCCCCCAAACGGCGCGCACGGAGTGACGCGCCCTACCAAACATGCAGCGAAACTTTTTTGTCACAGTACTAGCGTTACATCCTTAACCGCGACCGAGCTGCCGGATGCGAAGGCCGGCCAATTGAAAAACATATACATGCAACAGACCAAACATCCCATCGAGCCTCGAAGAGAGGCATACCTGTACGGCGCAGTAAGTTTCCTGTCTGCGCTGCTGGTGGCGGGCGCCACCGCTTGCGCCGCACCTGCCGACACCGCCGCGCAACGGCTCTGGCAACCCGTCCCCGACGACGTTTATCTCCAGGAAAGCGGACGCAAAGTGAGCACGAGCGCGCCGCTGACTTCGGTGGCGGTTTATGACGGAAACATTTTCGCCGGATCGGCGAAAGGACTTCACCAGTTGAAGGGCAACGAGCTAATCGTCGTGAGCGCGTTGCGCGAGCCGGTCAACCGGCTCGTTACGGCGGGCGGAGTGTTGTGGGCGATCACGAGTCCGGGGTTGCATCGGTTCCAGAACGGGGCGTGGAAAAAGATTTCCGGCGAAGCGGTGAGCGACGTTTGCGAACATCTCGGTGAAGTGGTGGCGGCGGGCGGCAGTGGCTTGTGGCGAATCAAAGGTGATGTGCTGGAACCGCTGACTGCATCGCCGGGTCCGTTCGCGATCACGCGGGTCGTTTCCTACGGCGAGACGCTTTATGTGCATGGCCCGGGACGGCTCACCATTTTTGACGGCACTCGGTTCGGCGCGCGCAACGTTTGGAACTGGCCGGTGGAAAAGGTTTGGGACTGGGGCGAATTGCCGTCGTTGAACACGCGCGATGTTTTGAGCCTGGGCAGCCGGTTATACATCGCCACGGATCGCGGGCTGGGCGTCCTGCGCGGCATGTCGCTCACGGAACTGCACGGCGAACAAGGCTTGTGTTACGAAGACACGACCTGCCTGGCTCGCGGTTTTGGCGGTGACCTGTGGATCGGCACGACGCGCGGCGCGATTCGCCACACGGGCGGTCAGTTTCATTACTTCGCCGGCCAGCGCTGGTTGCCCGACGACCGGGTGAACGCGATGGCGAGCACCGACCATGCGGTGTTCATCGCGACCGATCAGGGCCTGGGCATCATCGAATACGAGCCCTACACGTTGCTGAAGAAGGCGGCGTTTTATGAGCGGCACCTGGAGGAATGGGGACAGAAGCGCTTGGGACTGGTTCACATACTGGGGTGGGACGACAAGTTCAAGGAATTCGTCCGTGAAGTCAGCGACAACGACGGCGGTTATTCGTGCGACTATCTCGCGGCCCAAACCTATCGGTACGCCGTCACGAAGGATCCCGAAGCCCGTCGCGAAGCCGTGAACACCTTCCACACCATCCGCTGGCTCGAAGCGATGACGGGGATCGAAGGTTTTCCCGCCCGCGGCGTCTGGGCGAAGAACGAGCGCGGTCATCAGGCCCAACACGGCTCCGGCGAAGCCGCCGCCGAGTGGCACGACACGAAGGACGGTTTGTTCGAGTGGAAGGGCGACACGTCGAGCGACGAGCTTTGCGCGCACTTTTACGCCATCGCCATCTTTCTGGAACTGGCGGCGCAGGGCGAAGAAATCCAACAGGCCAAAACTTTTCTGTCGCGCGTGGCCGGGCATCTGATGGACCACAACTGGCAGTTGATTGACTTGGATGGCAAGCCGACGCGCTGGGGACATTGGAACCCGGAGTATTTCAATTTGGCCGGCGAGGGCAACGCGGCGCGCGGGTTGAACGCCCTCGAAATTCTCTCGATCATCAAAACCGCCGAAGTGCTGACGGGCGAGCCGCGGTTCGCGCAGGGCTATCAGGAACTGGTGAAGCTCGGCTACCCGGAATACACGCTGCGGCAGAAATGTACGTTTCCGCCCGGAGATGTTTTGCAGTTTCTCGATCGCCTCGCCTTTCTCTGCTACCCGAGCCTGTTGAAATATGAAACGGACACCAGGTTGCGCTCGATCTACCGGCGCGGTTTCGAGCGCACCTGGGAAATCCAACGCATCGAGCAAGCGACCTGGTTCAACTTCATCTACGGCGCGTTGACCGGGAACGACTGCGAAGGGGAACCCGCCGTGGCCCACCTGCGGGAATGGCCGCTCGATCTGGTGCTGAACTCGTTCCAAAATTCGCACCGAGCCGATCGGCACACGCCGGCCGGCTACGTCGCCTACTCCGGCGGCACGCGCGCGTTTTCGCCGCGCGAACGCGAGCC
>CAYHFK010000090.1:0-15806 GCA_964355895.1 uncultured Bifidobacterium sp.
CCGCTCACGCCCCCATTTCAACCAGATTTACGGTGGTACTGTCAAGATGCGCCCAAATCCGATTCTGCCATCTTTAACGCCTTGATTCGTCCGGTCGAGATGTGCTCGTATTTGTAGTCTGCTGGCATAAGCGTGAGTGCAAGTTTGAACCTACTGCGCTCCCTCAGCAACGCCCAAATTCACCCTCGCCAAGCGCCCAGCCTAGCCCTCGCGCTCGCAATCTCTGGTTCATCGCGCAAAAATCTGGCGGATGAAGTCTTCTTTGATCTCAATGTCGCGCATGGCGAGTTTGTCGAGCAAATCTCCCAAGCCAGAATGCAAAACGGCGGGCTGTTGCCAGCCCGCCGCTTATTTTTGTCGCCCAAACTTCTTGGCTGGGAGAACTTCTATTTGCCCAACAACTCGGCCACGAGCGCCTTTTCTTCCTTCAATTCGTTCTCGGTGATGACAATCTTGCCCCGGCTGAATTCGTTAAGCGGAACGCCCTGGACAATTTCCCACGTTTTGCCCGTGCTGCGGATCGGATAACTGAAGATCAACCCCTTCTCAATCCCGTAGCTGCCGTCGGTGCAGACGGCGACGCTGTTCCAATCCCCGGCGGGCGTGGGGTTGACGAGCGAGCGCACCGTGTCAATCGCCGCATTCGCCGCGCTGGCCGCGCTCGAGGCGCCGCGGGCCTTGATGATGGCCGCCCCGCGCTGCTGCACGATCGCGATAAAATCCTTCTCCAGCCACTCGTTGTGTTTGATGACATCGGTGAGGGGCCGCGTCGCGATCTTGGCGTTGTAGAAATCCGGATACATCGTGGCGCTGTGATTGCCCCAGATGGCGAGGTTGGTGACGGCGGTGATGTCCACGCTGGCCTTTTTGGCAATCTGCGTCTTGGCGCGGTTCTCATCCAGGCGCGTCATGGCAAAGAACCGGTCACGCGGCACGTTCGGCGCGTTGTTCATGCAAATCAGCGCGTTCGTATTGCAGGGATTGCCGACGACCAGCACGCGGACGTCGCTGGCGGCGTTCTTTTGGATCGCTTTACCCTGACCGACGAAAATTTTGCCGTTCGCTCCCAGCAAATCCTTGCGCTCCATGCCGGCCTTGCGTGGCGCGGCCCCGACGAGCAGGCACCAGTTCACGTCCTTGAAGCCTTCATCGAGATTGCCGGTGGCAACGATGCCTTTGAGCAACGGGAACGCGCAGTCCTCGATCTCCATCACCGTGCCCTTGAGCTTTTCCAGAATCTCCGGCACGTCCACTTCGATCAGATGCAGGATGACGGGCTGGTTCGGCCCGAACACTTCGCCGGCAGCGATGCGGTAGAGGAGGGAATACCCGATTTGACCGGCGGCCCCGGTAACGGCGACCCGAATGGCGTTTGCACTCATAGTTTGTTCCAAGACTTTGACTGGTTTAATAACTAAATGGTTAAAAAAGCTGAACCCTTCACGCCAAGATTGAATTGGCTTGCGCCGTTCAATGCCAGAAAAATCTTTTCGCGGCCCCGACTTTGGATGCCCCCACCGTGCCTGCGAGCTTTACAACTTTGCAGTCAATATTAACCTCCTGCCGTCAGTGATTTGGCATGGGCTGACAAATATCGTCGCCGATGGGAACGGAAACTACGAACTGATGGACACCGCCGCCACGAACAACCCGAGTGGTTTTACCACCGTGCGCCAATGAAAAAAGATGCCGCCAAACTTCCACTCCGAAGCCTTGTCTGGCTCGGTCTGACCTTTATGAGCCTGAATTGCCGCACCGAATCATCCCCCACAAACTTTCCCGCGCGCGAACACCAGGTCACGCACGCGCGCCACACCCACCTGCTGACCAACGCCGGCGTCTGGTCGCCCGACGGCGAATGGCTTGTCTATGACATCCGCTCCGACGGGTTCGACGGTCCGCGCATTGAGGCGGTGAATGTTCGGACGGGCGAAGTCAAAATTCTCTACGAATCAAAAAACGGCGCCTTTTGCGGCGTGGTTACTTGTTCGCCCCGCGAGCGGAAGATTGTTTTCATCCTCGGCCCGGAAAATCCGACGCCGGACTGGCAATACGATTTCAGCCATCGTCAGGGCGTGATTGTGGATTGGGCGAAGCCCGGCGCGGCGGTGAAGCTGGACGCGCGCGACCTCACGCCGCCCTTCACGCCCGGCGCCTTGCGAGGCGGCTCGCACGTTCACGTGTGGGATGCGCACGGCGAGTGGGTAAGTTACACCTACAACGATGCGCTCGTAGAAGGCGACGTGCGGGACATCGCCGTCAGCGTTCCCCGACCGCATGTCCGCGTGCCGAAAGACCATCCCCGGAATCATGACGGCGAATATTTTTCCGCGCTCGCCTCGCGCACGACCGCGAAACCCGCGCCGGGATCGGATGAAATCAAGCGCGCGTGCGAGGAAGGCTGGGTGGGCAAGAACGGCTACGTCCGCGCGGACGGCACCCGCCAGAAACGCGCGCTGGCTTTTCAAGGCAGCGTCGTCACGGCGAACGGCGAAACCCTTTCGGAAGTGTTCATCGCGGATTTACCGGAAGATTTAACGCATCCCGGCGAGTCTCCCCTCGCCGGCACGGCGACCACGCGCCCGAGTCCGCCGCGCGGCGTGGTTCAGCGGCGGCTCACGTTCACGGCAGAACGCAAGTTCCCCGGCCTCCAGGGGCCGCGCCATTGGCTGCGCAGTTCGCCCGACGGGTCGCGCATCGCATTTTTGATGAAGGACGATGCCGACATCGTGCAGCTTTGGACAATTTCGCCCAATGGCGGCGTTCCCGCCCAACTCACGCACAACCCCTGGCCGATTGCCTCCGCCTTCACTTGGAGTCCCGATGGTCGTCACCTGACGCACGTCATGGACAACAGTGTCTTTCTCACCGACGCCGCGTCGGGCCAAAGCCAGCGCCTTACGGAGCGAACGCCCGACGATACCGCCCCGCTCTCGGAGGCGTGTGTCTTTTCGCCCGACGGAAATAAAATCGCTTTCATGCGCCGGCTAAATTCCGATGGCAGCAAGTTCAGCCAAATTTGTGTGGTGTCGCTAAAAGCCGAACGCCCGACGGAATGAGTTCTCTGAAACCATGGCTTGGGTTTCTGCGGACTTCCCGCGCCAAGGGCACTTCGCGGGGCATCGCGTGGCGGAGATGAGAAAAAGCTGGTGACGAAACCCATCCTCGCCGCATTATGGCCCAACTTATGAACGGGCAACGCGCCATTTCACCCTCCCGCTACGCTTGGACCGTGGTGGCCTTGCTCTGGCCGGTCGTGGTGCTGAACTACCTCGATCGCCAGATGCTTTCCACCATGGGCCTCTCCATCAAGAAGGACATCGTGGAACTGCAGCGCGCCGAATACTTCGGCTGGTTGATGGCGATTTTCTTATGGGTTTACGCGTTCTGCAGCCCGGTGGGCGGTGCCATCGCCGACCGCTTCAACCGTAAATGGCTGATCATCGTCAGCCTGGCGGTGTGGTCGTCGGTCACGTTGTTGATGGGGCAGGCGGCGAACTTCCACCAACTCTTCGCGTTGCGCGCCATCATGGGCGTGAGCGAGGCGCTTTACATGCCGGCGGCCCTGGCGCTGATCGCCGATTATCACCACGGCCCGACGCGGTCGCTGGCCGTGGGGGTTCACTTGAGCGGCGTTTACATGGGGCAGGCGCTGGGCGGCGTCGGCGGCTGGGTGGCGCAGGAGATTTCCTGGCGCGCGGCGTTCGCAGGTTGCGGCGCCATCGGGGTCGCCTACGCTTTCGTGCTGATGATTTTCCTCCGCGAAACGGATCGCGACACCGGGGAGAAAGCGGCTTCCACTTCCGCCACGGGCGCGGCGGCGGGCGTGGACTGGCGGGGCTTCGTAATTCTGATCCTGTGCTTCTCCCTACCGAGCCTGTCCGGTTGGGCGGTAAAGAACTGGCTACCTACGTTGTTGCAGGATCGCTTCGGGCTGGCGCAGACACCCTCCGGTCTTTGGGCCACCATCACCCATGCCGGCCCGGCGTTCTGCGGCGTGATCGTCGGGGGGTGGTTGGCAGATCGTTGGTCGCAGCGCAACGTCCGGGGGCGCACCTACCTGAGCGCGCTGGGCTTGGCTCTGCTCGTGCCCGGGATATTGGTCATCGGCCTGGCGCCGGGATTTGCCCTGACCATCGCCGGCTCGCTGCTTTATGGCTTTGGCTTCGGCATGTTTGACGCGAACAACATGCCCATCCTCTGCCAGATCGCCCCGGCCCGCTTTCGCGCCACAGGCTACGGTTTGTTGAACTTTTTCGGGATCGCCGCGGGCGCTTTTCTGACGCCGCTGCTCGGCAAGCTCAAGGACAGCGGCGTGCCGCTGGCGGTCGGTTTTGCCTATTGCGCGATCCCGGCGCTGCTCGCGGCGGTTTTGATGTTTCTGCTGCGACCGACGAGCCGCGACTGCGGCGAGGCAAGTTCAAGTTCAAATTGAAATACGATGAAGACAAAAAACCTAACCGAACCCCTCTGCGGGATTGTTCCTCCCATGGTCACGCCGTTGCTCGGCCGCGACCAACTTGATGTCGCCGGCTTTGAACGGCTGCTCGAACGCGTGATTGGCGGCGGCGTTCACGGCGTGTTTATTCTGGGGACGACCGGAGAAGCGCCGAGCCTCAGTTACCGGTTGCGGCGCGAGGTCATTGACCGGGCCTGTCAGTTTGTGCGGAGGCGCGTCCCGGTGATCGTGGGCATCACGGACACTTCGTTGGTCGAAGCCGTCAATCTCGCCCGGCACGCGGCGGCGGCGGGCGCACAGGCGTTGGTGACGGCGGCGCCGTATTATTTTCCCACCGGCCAGCCGGAACTGATTGATTGGGTCCAGCAACTGGTGCCGGAACTGCCGCTGCCGGTTTATCTCTACAACATGCCGCAGATGACCAAGGTGACGTTTGAGCCGGAAACGATCCGGCAACTGACCCAACTGACCGGCATCGCCGGCCTCAAGGACAGTTCCGGCGATTTGAACTATTTCCAGAAGCTGGTTGAAGTGGCGAAGGCACGGCCGGACTGGCGGGTGTTTGTTGGCCCGGAACTCTTGCTGGTTGAGACGTTGCGGCTCGGCGGTCACGGCGGCGTGAACGGCGGGGCGCAAATTGATCCCGGCCTGCTGGTCGGGCTTTATGAGGCAACGCGGCGGGGGGACAACGCCACGGTGGAGCGCTTGCAGGCCCGGCTGGTGCAACTGGGGGAAATTTATCGCGTGGGCCGACATGCCTCGACGGTGATCAAAGGCGTGAAGTGCGCGTTGAATCTCATGGGCCTCTGCGCGAGCGAATTGGCGGAGCCGCTGCGCGCTTTCAACGAACCCGAGCGCCGGATCGTTGCCGAACGGTTGACCGCCTTGGGCTTGCTCTAAAACCGCAGGGTGGACCACGTAAAAGCCTGCGGCTCACGTGGCGAAGAGCCGCGTAACGCGCGAGCGTTTTACGCGGGTGGTGGCAGAATGCGGGAAATAGTCACAAAAATGAATTCCTTCCGGCGCTGGAAGTCTGTATTTGTGCCCTGCCCGGGTACTTCGCACGGGTGGCAAAACTGATATGAAACTTATGAACAATCAACGTTACTGCACTTTTCCAGCCTTGGCAGTGCTGCTCGGCGCGCTGCTGCTGACGGGCGGCGTGAGCTCTTCGCCCGCACAAAACAATTCGCCCAAGCGCGTGCTGGTCGTCTCCACCACCACGGGTTTCCGGCACAGCTCGATTCCCACGGCGGAGAAAATCATCGGTGAACTGGCAAAACAGAGCGGTTCATTCACCGTGGACTATGCGCGCGTCGAACCGAACGATCCGCAGTTCAAGGGCGCGGATGGCAAGCCGGACCCGGCCAAGGTGAAGGCCGCCATCACCGAAGTCCTGGCCGAAAAGATGAGCGTCACCGCCCTGAAGAATTTGGACGCCGTGATCTTTGCGAATACCACGGGCAATTTGCCCCTGCCGGATCCCCAGGCGTTTTTGGATTGGATCAAGTCGGGCAAGGGTTTCGCCGGCATGCACTCGGCCACGGATACGTTTCCCGGGTTTCCGCCCTACATCGAGATGATCGGTGGCGAATTCAAGACGCATGGGGCGCAGGCGGAGGTCGAGGTGATCAATCAAGACGCGCAATGCCCCGCGTGCCGCCATCTCCCCGCGACTTGGACGGTGTTTGATGAGATTTATCAGCTCAAGAATTTTGAACGGGCCAAAGTCCACGGCCTGCTCACGCTCGACAAACATCCGAATAACAAGTCGCCGGGCGATTATCCCATCGCGTGGTGCAAGGAATACGGTCAAGGTCGGGTGTTCTACACGTCGCTCGGTCATCGCGAGGACATCTGGGACGCGCAGTGGAAGGACGGCAAAGGCGAGCGCAAGAATTCGCCGGCCGTCGCCGAAGCCTATCAACAGCACATCCTTGGCGGCATCAAGTGGGCGCTCGGCCTGGAGAAGGGCGACGCCAAGCCGCAAACCGCCGTCCAATAGAGCGCCCTGGGTCACTTGCCCGGCAAAGTGACCGTGACAAGTGACGGGGGACCCGACCGGAACGGAAGGCCGGTGCGAGTTTCGGATGGAAACCTGAGATTTTTGAATTGGCTTGAACGACCGCCCGTCTTACAAGTAGTTGACCGCTGGATTTTTAATATGAAAACGCCCCGAATCCCAAATCGAAAAACTCCGTCCTTCGCGCTATTCGCCGCTTTGGCGTTGACGCTTGCGTTCCAAGCCGCGGCCGAGCCCGTCCGTTACGAGGCGCAGCCCACTGGCAGCAAGTGCAAGATGGAGGGAACGTCCAACATGCCCATGCACTCGAATTGGAGCATGGAAACCATGATCGTCTCCGGCTCGATGGAAGTGGACGCGAATTTCCCTGAATCCGCTCTCGCCGACGCCACTGCCGCCAAACCGGTCACGCAGGTAGCCATTCCCGTCCGTTCGTTCAAGAGCGGAAATTCGGTGATGGACGGGAAAATGCAGGGCCACATGAATATCACGAAGTTCCCTAAAATTGAATACCGCCTGATTGAATTGAAGCCAACCTCTCCGCCCGGCTCGACGGGCGCGGTGAAATTTGACGCGGTGGGTACGCTCACCATCACCGGCGTAACGGTCACGAACACGATGCCCGTCACCATCGAGAAGAAGGACGGCAAACTTAGGGTTATCGGTAGCGCTCCCGTCAAGATGAGCAGTCACGGACTGAAACCTTATACATTCCTCCTGGTCAGCACCGGCGATGAATTGAAAATCACCTTTGATTGGGCGCTGGCCCCCAAGGCAAAATAGCCCCCCGGCGGATTCCAAAACTTACACCCCGGCGGCGGCGGAGATTGTCTCCCGGCCACCGGGGTTTTGGTTTCAAACAAAGCGTAATTCCCCGAAGCAGTGGGGCCGGTGAAAGTTGAATTCGTCCACGGGCGCCCACGCCGCCCAGTGCGGATGCGAATTCTCCTCCGCACATTTGTAAAAGTTCCCGCGCCAGGTTTGCCCCGCAATTTCACCCAGCCGGCCAACATATTTTTCCAAGAGCGTGAATGGGATGAAAAATTCCAGCGTCCAGGTGACCGCTTCGGTGATTTCCGGATTGACGACGGACGGAAGCGAGGAACGCACCCGCACCGGTCGCGCGACGGCTTCCGGGAGGCGCACAAACGCCTTGAACCCATCCGCCGTGCGCGTCGGGTCAACGATGTGGTTGACGAGAAACGCGCCGCCACTGTTGAACTCGAAGTTGAAGTAGCCCCGGCCCGGCTTTGGCTCGACGAAGAATTCCACGCAACTGTCTTTCCACACCTCACTCCCGTACCCCGCCCGGACGCACCGGACAAAGCGATCTTCGACCTGGAACTGGCCGTGAAGGCCTTGCGCGTCGTAAACCAGCCGGGCCAGCGTTTGCGGACGATGCGGGCTGCTTTCCGGGAGAAAGTGGTCCACCGACACCGGTTCAACCTCCGACCACACCGGAAACAACCCGTCCGCCGCGTAAACACCTGGCACACGACCGCTATCCGCGCTCGCATCAACGCGGTCCTCCGTGGATAGCACGGGCTTTGCGGTGGCCTGGCGAATGATGTATTGCACAGAGAAATCAGAGGGCGGGAGCGGCGGGGCTCGAACGCGCCAGCTTTCGCGCATTTCCCTCAGAAAAAATCCCGCAGATCGCAGTCAGTCAACGTCATATTTTGAAAGCTGTCAACCAACGCTTTCATGATGAAAAGGATGGTGAAAATCGTTCCCGCGTGTTTCAGCCGCTTCAACAAAAGCCATGCGTCGGCTTGGTATTGTCCCGGCTTTCTCGAACGCCTCCACCGCGTTAGAGAGCGCAGAATAACTTCTCCGCTCTGCGTTGTTGGGCGGAACTGGGGGGCGAGGAAGAAAATTCCGTCCGGCGGACTTTTTCCGCACTTGCGGCCGGGTGGGGCGCGTGCAAGCCTCGCTGGGGATTGACCCGGCATGACGCTACGGTCCCAACCAAAAATTATGGCCCTTCCAACGATTGACTTGACGAAACAAGCCCCGCGCAGTCCGCGGGTGCGCCTGGGCGGTTATGTGATTTTGCCCCGCATGCTGGACAAGGGCCGCGCGGCGTTGGCGGGCAACAATGGCGAATATATTTACGCCTGCCCGCTCGACGAGCGGTTCCTGGAGTTCGCGGGCATTGACGCCAAAGCGTTGAAGAAACAAATCGCCGCCGGCAAAGGCGACGGGGAAATCCTCAATTGGGTGAAGACCAACGCGAAACCCCAGCGGACGGAGGCCGAAATCGAAACCTGGTCAGCGTGGCAGGAGCGGCGCACGCCCGATAACCCCGATTCCCGCGAGTTCTTCAACCGCATCCACAAGGATGTCGCCCCAGAGCGCACGGACATCACGTCGTGGTTTGATCTGCTGGACGTGGACGACTACGCGAGCTTCGGCGGAACGGTGTAACGCCCCGGGTGCCGCACTGACGTTCGCCGCGCTCCGGCCTCAATTCGCCGTCTTGAACGCTTCGATCTTCTCAATGCGGTGGCGGTGACGCGCGCCGTCCACCTCCGCTTCCACTTCTTCGCCCGCCTTGCGGTTCAGCAAGGCCTGACCAATCGGCGTCAGATAGCTGATGATGCTTTTGTCGGCGTCGAAATCCCACGCGCCCAGAACCGTGAAGATCTCGGGCACGCTGGAATCCAGATTCGTTGCATGCACAATCGTGCCGATGCTGACGATGTCGGTGCGCGCGCCCGTAAAATCCGTGCCTCGCGCCCGGGTCAGTTGCGCTTCGAGTTCCTCCTTGCGGCGCATGAGGACCTTCTGCATTTCCTTGGCGGCCTTGTATTCGTGATTTTCCCGCAGGTCACCGTAGCTGCGCGCCACGGCGATTTCCTTCGAGTTCGCCGGAATCTTTTTCTGCACCAGTTCGGTGTATTCCGCCTTGCGGCGTTCCAGGCTTTCCCAGGAGACGTGCAGCACGGCGTCCTGCTTCGTCTGTTCCCCGCTGACCAGCGACTGGACGGAGGGGTGCCGCTTGACGATGCGCGCGAGCAAGGAGCGTTTGTCCATGTCGTCAAACACCGTCGAAAGTTGCAACGCCCGCGTCAGGTCTTTGATGACTTCCAGGTCGGCGCTGGCCGTGAGGTCAGCAATCAACTCCTGGTCCGCCAGCATAAACTCCCGGAGCCGGCTGGAGCGTTTCTCGTTGAATTGATCGCGCTCCATTGCCGTGATCATGGCGCGAAAAACTTGCGGGCCCAGGATGTCGGCGAAATCATCGCTGCGTTCCTTGCCCAGCCAGAGCAACAATTCGCTGCTGGCCCCATGCTGGCTGATGAGCCGCGCCATGGTTTCCTTCAACTCGTTGAGTTTCCCGTCATTGGCCAGCATCACGGCAAATTCCTTGCAAAGCTTGGCGGAAACCGTGTTCAACGCGCTCCGCAACATCTCGGACCATCGCTCCGGCTGCGCGGCTTTGAACGATTCCAGCGTGCGCCGGTGTTTCGCGGCGGGCACGGCTTCCATCAACGCGGCAAACCGTACGCCGTCCTGATTCCAGATTTGCGCGGCGGTGATTTCCCCCGGCGTCGGCGACAACTTGGCCAGCGCGGCCAGATCATCCCGCGCGAAAATTGCTTCCAGCGCGACCGACGCCTGGGTGCGCATGTGGGACGGAATATCCGCGTTGAGCTGGTTAATGATTTCCTTGGCGGCGGTTTCCTTGTTCGCTAGCTCGACGTCGCTCCGGGTAAATTCCTGCGCCACCGTCAGGCGGGCCTTCAAACCTTTCGCCGCCCGAAAATCGGTAAGGAGCCGGTCGCGCAGCGAGGTTTCCTCCGCTTGGTACTCAATCGGCGCGGTTTTCTTGACCGGCACGACGAAGTGGCCGTCCTTTTTCATTTCATACTTGGCGGTTTCCCACCATTTCTTCCAGTCGTCGCGGATGACGTCGGGCACGAGGACTTGCTGGATTTGCTCGAGCGTGGCCTGCCCGCTGTAACTGTTGATGACGACCTTGATGAGATCGAGATGATGCAACGCCGCCATCTGCCGCAGCCCTTCGAGGTCCGCGGCTTTGCGGGCGAGGATGTGTTCCTTGGGAATCGGCTTGAGCGATTCGGCGGCGAAGGCGAGATCCATCGCGTGCCCGGCCTTGCCGGGAAAATCAATCGTGAACCGGGCGAACACCGTATCCACCGTCTTGATGCGACCGAAGCCCCAGCTCCGGTGCGTGCAGAAGCCGCTGTTCGTTAGTTGGACGAGGGGCTCGACTTGTCGGCCCTCGATTTTTCCCGCCACCGCCAGTTTTTCAAATTCTTCTCTCATAAAACAATCGCTACTTTTGCGTCTCCAACCCACATTGATATACTTTAACGAAGTGAACGGACAAAAACCAAGAGAAATTGCGGCCCGCGTTCTGGCGCGGCGGCGGGCGGGCGATGAATTCACCGAAACCCTGCTCGAACGCGCGCTGGCGACGGCGGGTTTATCCGCCGCCGATCGCGGGCTGTGCCATGAACTCGTGTTGGGGGTCGTGCGCTGGCAGGCCGCGCTCGACTGGCTCATCGCGCGAAAAACCCAAGGCCGGCCACAGAAACCGGGCTTGCAGGACTTGCTGCGCCTCGGGCTCTACCAAATTTTCTGGCTCGACCGCATCCCCGACCACGCCGCCGTTCACGAGACGGTCGAGCTGGCCAAGCGCAATGGCTTTGGGGCCCAATCCGGCTTTGTGAACGCCGTCCTGCGCGGTTTCCTGCGCGAGGCGGCCGCGACAAGAACGCTTCTCGCCGAACTCAAAACCACGCACCCGGCGCTCGGCTGGTCGCATCCCGAATGGTTGGTTGAGCGCTGGCGGAACCGGTGGGGCGCCACGCGCACCGGCGCGTTGCTCGAATGGAACAACACCCCGGCAAAGGTTTACGCCCGCGTCAACACCCTCCGCACCGATGCGGGCAAACTCGTCGAGCAATGGCGCGACGAAAACGTGGATTATGATTTCCTGACGCGCGATTGGACCGGCGAGAATCTGGTGTTCGAGTTGAAAACGCCGCCGCCGCTCCAAACTTTGGAAAGTTTCCGGCAGGGGGGCTTTTACATTCAAGACCCCGGCACGCTCCTGGCCGTGCGGGAACTCGATCCGCGCCCGGGCGAAACCATCCTCGATCTTTGCGCCGCGCCGGGGGGCAAAACGACCTTCATCGCGCAGTTGATGAACAACGAAGGCCGCCTCGTCGCGTGCGACATCGCGCTGGGTCGCCTCAAGTTGATTCAGGAAAACGTCACCCGTCTCGGCGTAACGTGTGTTGAAACTACCTCGACCCTCGACCCTCGACCCTCGACCTTTGACCGCATCTTGGTGGACGCGCCCTGCTCCAACACCGGCGTCCTGCGCCGCCGCGTGGATTTGCGCTGGCGCATACAGCCGAACGAAATCACCCGCCTGCGAGGAACCCAACTGGGTTTGCTCCGTCAGGCCGCGACGCTCCTTAAGCCCGTGGGAGTGTTGGTTTACAGTACCTGCAGCTTGGAGCCGGAGGAGAATAACGAGGTCGTAAGCCAATTCCTAAGCGAGTGCGCCGGTTTTAAGTTGGAGCGTGAACGGGAGTTGTTGCCATTCACCGACGGTGTGGACGGTGCGTTTGTGGCGCGGCTGTCCAAATCGTTGTGATCCTGTTTTGTGGTTGTCTTCACTTTAACTCC
Source organism: uncultured Bifidobacterium sp. (assembly GCA_964355895.1). Taxonomy (GTDB): domain Bacteria; phylum Verrucomicrobiota; class Verrucomicrobiia; order Limisphaerales; family JADLHS01; genus JADLHS01. The sequence continues at coordinate 12,150 of CAYHFK010000090.1, forward strand.
CTTTGCTTCGCCGAGTTTAACCTTCGGCGCTTCTGTTTGCTTCTTCATTCTTCATTCTTCATTCTTCGTTACCTGACCATGCGGACCATTTACTTCGATCACAACGCCACCACGCCCCTCGACCCGGCGGTGCGCGACGCGATGTTGCCTTTTCTCGGCGAGGTCTGGGGCAATCCTTCGAGCGTTCACCACATCGGCCAGCGCGCGCGCGGCGCGCTGGATGACGCCCGCGATCGCGCGGCGCGCTTGCTCAAGAGCAAGCCGAGTGAAGTGATCTTCACGAGCGGCGGCACGGAGTCCATCAATCTCGCCCTCTTTGGGGCCGCGCGCTTGCGGAAGCCGCAGGGGCGGCACTTGATCACCTCCGCCATCGAGCACCACGCCGTGTTGCACTGTTTCGATTACCTCGCGGCGAAGGAGGGGTTTGAAGTCACGCTTTTGCCAGTGGATCGCGAGGGCCGGGTGTCGCCGGATGATTTATTGAAGGCGATCCGCCCGGACACCACGCTGGTTTCCATCCAGGCGGCGAACAACGAAATCGGCACGATCCAACCGGTGGCGGAGTTGGGCGCGCTGTGCCGCCAACGGGGAGTTTTATTTCACACCGACGCCGTGCAGTGGTTCGGCAAAGAGCCATTTGCGGACATTCATCAGTTCAATGCCGATCTGGTTTCCGTCTGCGCCCACAAGTTTTATGGGCCAAAGGGCGCGGGGTTGTTGTTCATCCGGTCGCCGCTGCTGCCGGACCCGATCTTGTTCGGTGGCGGGCATGAGAACGAACGCCGCGCCGGAACGGAGAATCTGGCGGTCATTGTTGGGTTGGTGGAAGCCTTGGAGCGGTTCGTGCCGACGCCTGTTTTCTCCCGGACTCAGCTTTCCCCGCTCGCCGACGGGCTAAAAACCATGATAAGAAGCCTTCCAGATACTCTTTTAATTGGCACGAACCCTCAGTTTCTAGCAAACACGGTTTCCTTCTTGGTGGACGGAGCGGATAGCATCACTTTACTGGCGGGTTTGGATTTGGAGGGTATTTGCGCTTCAAGTGGTTCGGCCTGTTCGGCTGGGTCGCTGGAACCTTCGCATGTCATTTCTGCGCTGGGCGTGGGGCCGCAGTTGGCGAACTCGCTCGTCCGTTTTTCCATCGGCCGGCATAATAACCAATCCGAGTTGGATTATGTGGGCAAAGTATTGCCGGCAGTGATCCAACGCGCTATTCATGTGAAGGGAACCGGAGTTGATGGTTAATTGTTTGTGCAGTTTGTGAACAATGTTGACAAATTTATTTTTTTTGGCTGGCCTTAGTTTTTTATTTAGGGTTCTCTTTCGGTTGTAAGTCGCTGGGGCAAACTTGACTCGCTTGTTTTAGTGTTTTATTCACAGCCCTTAATAAGAATAGTTTTTTTCTGAAAAGAAACAGATATTAGGCCCACATGAACCTGACCATCACCAAGGAGCAACTCCTCATCGGATTGCAAGCCGTGCAAAATGTCGTTAGCACACGGACGACACTTCCCATCCTTTCCAACGTTTTTTTGCGGGCCGAGGGAAACCGCTTGGAGTTAACCGCGACCGATCTGGATGTGACGGTCGTCTGTGGCGTGGAAGCCACGGTAAAAAAGCCGGGTACGACCACGCTGCCGGTAAAGAAACTTTTTGGCATCGCCCGGGAACTCAGCGGTGGAGAAATTGAAATCGAGGTGGACGAAAAGAATGTTTGTAGTGTCCGCTCGGGCCCGTCGTTCTATAAGATTCATGGGTTGTCCGCAGAGGAGTTTCCGCCGCTGCCAAAATTCAAAGAAGAGAAGCAGGTGGTGGTGGGGCAGGAAAAATTTAGAGGGATGCTCCGGAAAACATCCTTTGCGATTTCCACCGACGAGGCGCGATATGTTTTGAACGGCATTTTCATAAGTTTGAAGGATCACAAGATGACGATCGTGGCCACGGATGGTCGCCGGCTGGCGTTGGTGGATGAAGAAGTGGAAGTTTCCGAGCAAAGCCAGGGGGAATTCATCATCCCCGCCAAGGCTGTGAACGAACTAAACCGTCTGTTGCAGGAAAACGGCGAAACCGCGATCAAATACGGAGATAACCAGGCGGAGTTCGCGCTCTCGGACAACAAGAATTTTTCCGTCAAGATCATCACCAAGCTGATAGAGGGGAATTATCCAAATTATCGGCAGGTAATACCAAGCGAAACCAAAGAACGAGTTGGCCTACCGCGGGAGGAGTTTCTCCATGCCCTCAAACGCGCCGAGATCATGACCAGTGAAAAGGCCAACTCGGTAAAGCTCTCCTTCACCCGGAATAATCTGGCCATTACCGCCAACAGTCCGGAAGTGGGGGAAGCTCGCGAAAGCATGGCGGTAAACTACAAAGGCAAGGAAATTGCCGTTGCGTTCAATCCAAAATACCTGATTGATCCCCTCAATGCGCTCACCGTGGACGAGGTGTTCATTGAGATGATTGACGAACTTAGCCCGGGCGTGCTGAAGATTAACGGACCGTTTCTTTACGTAGTAATGCCGATGCGCTTGAGTTAGGGCTTCATTGGCGAATTAGAGTTAAGGCTGCTTCGAATTGACGGACGGAGGATTGGGAGTTGTTGAGTTTGTATGTGCCCGAGGTGGTGATGCCCAAACGCGGGAAGAAGAACGCGGCGGAAACGGAGCGTGAAAGTGGGAAGAGGTTTGTGGCGTTGCGCCAACAACACAGCGCGGTGGAGAGTGAGATTAACAGCTTGGAACACCACGGATTGAATCGCTGTCTGGACGTGGGGATCGAAGGCTATCGGCGTTACGTGGGCTGCGGCGAGATGAGTTACAATCTGCATGTGATTGGCCGGGAGTTGCTGGCGCGGCAACGAGCACGCAGCGACACACTATCTCTGGCGGCCTGACGCCGCCCCACTTGAAACCGCCAGCCAAGTCCGCCAGGAGCAGTGTCGCTACAACCGGAGATTTTTGGCGATGTGAGCGTGACCGGATGAAAAACCTGCCGCGCTTCACCCTTCTCACCCCCTCATCAATCCGTCCCGTTTCAAAACCCCCGAGTTTCCGGCCAGATACAATTTAAATGGTTTTTTCCATGGTTGACAAAAAATGATAATGCTCGTAAGAGTTGGAACGTTCGGGTAGCAGTACGTTTCTTCAGCGGGGTTCCCCACCCCCACCTCCTTGGCGTCTGCTGCCCGAATATTTTCCCACTTCAGCTTGACCCACAGACTCTGTTTCCCTAGGCTCTCATTCCCCAAGCGGGGGCGTAGCTCAATTGGTTAGAGCGCTGCCCTGTCACGGCAGAGGTTACGGGTTCGAGCCCCGCCGCTCCCGCCATCTCCCTCAGTTGATTCCAGGGTTTTCCACAGAAAGCCCGGTTCACTGTGGCCTGCTCTTGACAGTTTCTTGACACGAGCCGCTCTAAATTTTTGGCGACCGCGCGCCTGGCAAGCCTACTTGCTGGAGATATACGCGGATTTACAGGGGTTTCGGACGGGAATCGTCATTCGGGCAACCTTGGAAACTTGAGTCTGCGGCCGCCCCCCCCCAGAGCCATCAGCCGCAACAATAGCCCCTCAAATCCTCGCCGCTTGTAGAACCCCGATCAAACCGAGGGGAAGTTAGCCTAATAATCAACAGGGGTCCAGAAAATAATCAGCCCCTG
>CAYHFK010000091.1:0-15619 GCA_964355895.1 uncultured Bifidobacterium sp.
GCTTCATTTCCTTTCTGCACCTGCTCCAACGCCAACACCTCGGCGGCGAGTTGTGTCGCCAGTTGCTTCAATCGCTCAACCTCCGCCTGCTCGTTCCCTGCCGGATCCGCTGGCGCATCAGCGCGGACTCCGTCTGCATTTGGTGCCGCACCTGAGGTTGGCTGCGCGACCGGAAGATTCTTTGACAGTGTGCGGATGGTTTCCTGCAAATCTTGGATTTCCATCTGCTGAAATGCCAGCACCACGGCACCAGCCAAAGCCGCGGTTGCGGGTGCCAAGGCCGGCCACCAGCGGCGCAACCAACCGCCGGACAACGGCGTGGTGACTGACCGGCGTGAGGTGGAGCCGGCGTCGGACAAGGGTACGCGATCTGACAATTGCTGCTTCAACCCCGGCGGGGGCGACGGTTTGGGCGCGTGGCGCAGCAGACGTTCAATTTCCTGTTGGTTCGGATTCATGCGGATTTGGCGTCGAAACGCGGTTTGGTTAAGACAAAATCTTCGTTAGCTTTCTTTTGCAATTGGGCCAGCGCCTGGCGCAGCCGATATTTAACCGTGCTGGTGGCGACCCCAAGCGCATCCGCTGTCTCCTGCAAGGTGAGTTCTTGGTAATAGTGCAGGTGCACGGTGTCGCGCACCTCGGCATCCAGCGCATCCACGCACGCAAACAGCTTTGCGGCGAGATCGGTACGCGTTGCGATGTCGTCCGGTGAAGGGTCGCGCGAAGCACAGGTTGACCACCATTCGTCGGAGCGTGGCTCGGTTCGATGATTCGCGCGCCGCCAGTCCACGTAAACATGGTGGGCGATTCCATGAATCCAGGAACTGAACGACGACCGCCTGGCGAAAGTGGGCAAGGCCTGCCAGACGCGGCCAAACGTGCGTTGTGTGAGATCTGCGGCATCGGCGTCATTGGCGGCGAGGCGGCGCAGAAAGGCATAAATATGTTCATAGAATGATTCGATGAGTTGATTCGCCGCCGCTTTATCCCCGCGACGAGCTTTCTCGACCAGTTGATCCGTTTGCGATTCCATTCGTTTCACCCAGTTAGTCGTAAGCCGGGGTGAAAGTGGACAAAAATATCTTCGCCCATCCCTTACAAAAGCCGTGTTCATCCGAATCCATCCGTGGTTCAATTTCCTCGTGACTCGGGAAAATGATGCCATTGCCCGCCTCTGCCCCGCGTGCGGCCTCTGCTGCAACGGCGTGTTGTTCGGCGACGTGGAACTGCGACGCGGCGACGACGCGAAGCGGCTTGATTCGCTGGGAGTGGACTTGTTCCGCAAAGGACGTAAAACCGCCTTCACCCAACCCTGCGCCTGCTTCGACGGAAAGCTTTGCGGCATCTACGCCGACCGCCCCAGGCAATGCCGCGCATTTGAGTGCGGGCTGCTCAAGCGTGTCAGCGCTGGCAAACTCACTACCGGCGCGGCGTTGAAGACCATCGCCGAAGCGCGGCGGGGTGCGGAGGCGGTGTTGAAGCTGGTTCGCGAACTTGGAAACACCGCTGAAGCCAAACCGTTGAACCAACGCTACGCCGAGGTGGCCGCGCAGCCGATTGACATGTCCGCCAGCGAAGCCGAAGTGGAACGGCGCGGGGAGTTGATGATGGCGGTGGCAAAGCTGGGGCAATTTTTGGAGCGACATTTCCGGACATGAGATTCCGCGTTTGATTCCGGAAGTGGGTCAGCATAGTCTGCGCGGATGGACGCCGACCTCATCAAACGCGCGCTCGCCGACATCACCGCCGAGCAGGATCCGACGTTGAAGAGCCTGAAGCTGGCATCGGTATGTACGAGCCTTTTCAGGGAGAGCGGGATTGAATTGGTCGTCGTTGGCGGGTCAGCCATTGAAGCTTACACCGAGGGGGCCTATACCTCGGGCGATATTGATCTCTGCATTGCCAACGGGGTTTCATTGAATTTTCGCAAACGCCAGGACTTGATGGCCCCACTACAAGCCGAAGGCGGGCCGCGTAGCTTCCGAGTCGCGGGAATGTTTGTGGACATTCTCGGCAGCCTAGAATCGGATGCCCGGACGCCCCGGCGAAAGCTGGCCGCCCCCTATGGTCCAGTGGAACTTCTCCCACCCGAGGAATTGATTGTGGAGCGGGTGTTGATCTCCTGCTATCCCCAGCCTCACGCGCCCGCGCGCGAAACGGCCCGCAAATTGATCGCCGTGGCCGTGCAAGGTCGTCTGGCGATGGACTGGGCGGAAATAAAACGGATCGCCGGGCTGCCGGGATTTCGCGTTTGGCCGGAATGTAAATCCGTGGTAAAAGAAGTCAGCGATGAACTCGAAATCAAAAGCCCCTATCTGGCGGATGAATGAACCGCTGGCGTGGGAAGACTGGCTCAAAGGCCGCCGCGCCCGCCGCGAAGCCGGCAACCGCGTCGCTCCGGAAATCATCCGCCGTGAATCCAGTTCCAGCGACAAACGCCTGCGCAAACTGTTCAACGGCGAACGCGGCCTGCCCTTCACGCCGACCGAGAAGCTTTGACTCCGCTCAACTTGTAGCAGCCGACGTGAGGAGGCTCGCCCTTTCGAGAATTTGTTAGAGCCTCCTTACGTCGGTTGCTACGGGATTACTTCTTCAAGCTCTTGCAAAAGTTCTCGATGCGGGCCAACCCCTTCTCGATGTTCACCATGCTCGTCGCGTAGCTGAGACGGATGTAATCGTCCGCGCCGAACGCGATCCCGGGCACGGCGGCGACCTTTTCCTGCTCCAGCAACTTGGCGCAAAAGTCAGCGGACTTCAGTCCGGTCTGCGAGATATTTGGAAAGAGATAGAACGCGCCCTTGGCATTCACGCAGGTGATGCCGGGCATGGCGTTGAGTTTGTTGAACGCGTAGGTGCGGCGTTTGGAAAACTCCGCGAGCCACTTCGGCAAATGATCCTGGGGACCGGTGAGCGCGGCCACGCCACCCTTTTGTGCAAAGCTCGTCGGGTTGCTGGTGCTGTGGCTTTGCACGGCGTCAATCGCCTTGGCGATGGGTTCCGGCGCGGCGCACCAACCGAGGCGCCAACCCGTCATGCTCCAGGCCTTGGCGAAACCGTGGACGATGATGGTGTGCTCCAAATGCGCGGGTGAGAAGCTCGCCACGCTCTTGTGTTGCGCGCCATCGTAGAGCAGATGCTCGTAGATTTCGTCGCTCATGATGAGCACGCCCTTCTCCACGCAGATGTCGCCGAGGGCTTTGATCTCGTTGGGCGTGTAAACTGAGCCGGTCGGATTGCTTGGCGAATTGAGCACGAATAAACGCGTGTTCGGTGTGATGGCGCCGCGGAGTTGAGCGGGCGTGACTTTGAATTCGGTCTGGTCCGACGTTTCGAGGATGACGGGCTTGGCACCCGCGAGCTTAACCATCTCCGGATAACTCAGCCAATACGGCGCGGGGATGATGACTTCGTCGCCTTCCTGACAGGTCGCAAAGATCACGTTGAAACAAGAATGTTTGCCGCCGCAGGAGACAATGATTTGCGAAGGCTTGTAGGTGAGGCCGTTCTCGCGTTTGTGTTTGTCCGCAATGGCCTGGCGCAACTCGGGGATGCCGGCGGCGGGTGTGTATTTGGTGAAGCCATCCGCGAGGGCTTTCGCGCAGGCGTCCTTGATGTGTTGCGGCGTGTCGAAGTCCGGTTCGCCGGCGCCGAAGCCGACCACGTCCAACCCCTCGGCCTTCATTTGCTTGGCCTTGGAATCAATGGCGAGCGTGAGGGAAGGGGCGAGCGACGCGGCGCGATTTGAGATTTTATAGTTCATAAACGACGCAGAGGATTGGCAACCGGATAGGCGGGTGCAAGCGGATTTCGTTCGCAGCTAAATGGGCGGGCGGTGGCGGAGGGGAAGTCCGCGCAATTTGCACATCGCCGCACCGATCACTTTGGCTCGGCTGGTTGCTCTGCGGGCTTCGGTTCTTCCTTCTTATCAACGAGCAGTTGCGCCCGCTCTTTCAACACCGAATCCACCGTCCAGCCCGAAACCAAATAAGTCCACAGCTCAAAGGCCTTCTCCGCCGCCAGTTTTTCTCCGAGCTTCCGCTGCTGGTCGGCGAACTCCTTGTCGAGCCTCGGTTTGTCCTCCGGCTTTTCGTCTGTCCCCGCTGTGCGCTCCTTGGGGAACGTCGCGGCCACGGTCAGGGTGAGGAAATAATTCTCATTCGTCTTGGCGCCAACTTTGATGGTGTAGTTGAAGCCGTCAAAGGTCTCAATGGCCACGACCGTGGGTTGGCTGAGGCCGGTTTGTTCCGGCGTCGCGCCCACGACGACATCGTCAAAGCTCGGGGAGGAAAAAGGATTCCCGGCGCCGCTGGCTTTGCCGGGGTCGAGTTCTTCGCCGGGTTTTGCCTCGGCAAACTTCAAGTTCCCGCCTTCGGTTTCGCGCACGAGCTTCCACGAATTCGTCGCTTGCGGGAACGTCACCGCAATCGCCCGCGCTTTTTCGACTTTGAAGAAATCCTTGTTCAGCCAGGGCTCGGGATTGGGCTCCAGGTTTGCCAGCGGATCCGAAATCAGCGCGACGCGATCAGCCGCGCCGCCCGCCATCACATAGCGTCCGTCCGGGAAACCGCCGTCGCCCGCCTCCTCCATGGGCGACCGTTGGCCGCCGCTCTTCATGTGTTTCTTACCGAGCAACAGCGTCTTGATCGCCTTGCCGCCCGCATCGCGGAACTCCACGGTCGTTGGCAAATTCGTGCCGCTCGTGGCGAGTTCGAGCCGTGGCAACTGCGATGGGCCGACGGTTTCGGTCTGAACGACTTTCAAATCTTTCAGCTTGAGCAACAGGCCGCTGATTTCCGCGAAGTTCGCGGGATAATCGCCCCGCTGCGCCACGCGCCAAAGATCACCCTTCTTCGCGAGCGTCAGTTCGTTGGTGCCGCGCTTGATGGCGATCTGCGCCACGTCGTTCACGGCGAATTCCCCCAGCAGCTTTTGCCCGATGGCCGCGCCGCCGCCGCCCCACGATGAAGTTTGATTGCGCAACTGTTTCAGTCCCCACGCGCCGAGGACGAGCACCAACGCCAACAGGATGAAAAATTGTTTCCGATTCATTTGGCCGCCGTAAGTTTGCGTTTATAAACCGCCAACAGGATGCCGCAGGTTGTCACGGCCAGCGGCATGGCGAAGATGTTCCACCACTTGATCCGGGTTTCGAGTTGATCCACCTCGCGCCGCAAGTCCTTCTGGGTCTTTTTCAAAACCGCCCGCGCCTCCGATTCTTTTTTGCGGAACTTTTCCAGCTCGGCCTGTTGTTCGGGCGAGAGGATGAAGCGCTGATTCTTGTCCTTGTTCTGCTGCAATTCATTCAGGCGCTGCTGCGTTTCGGCCAGGCTGGCCTCCAACTCCTGCACCTTGCCGCGGAACCGCGCGTCCGCCTGCGCCTCCATTTTCTTCACCCGGGTGAATGGCCGGTTCATCGTCGCGCGACTGCGGACGCCGATGAGGTTGTTGTCGCCGGCCAGTTGTTCGACGGCGTTTTGCGCAAAGTTCAGATTGCCGTTTAACGGCCGGCGCATATTGCCAAAGGGCGTTTGCGTGTCCTGCACCGAAAAGCTGTCGTGAATCATGTCCGCGTCGCCGACGAGAATGACGGTTGCGTCCGCTTTCCCTTCCTTCAGAGAATCGTCCGGCTGCTTGGCTTCCGGCTTGGGTTCGCTGTCCTTTTTGTCTTCGTCCTTCTTTTCCGCCGGTTTGCCGTCCGGAAAGGCGGTTTTGAATTTGCCCATCAGCCGGATGGCCAGGGCGTATTCCGTCCCCGACGATTTGAAATCCTTAAGTGCGCTTTCCGGGGAGAGATTCGCCATCATCCCGTCCACCAGTTGGGAATCGGTCGTGCTCCGGAGCAGCACCGTTTCTTTGAGTCCCGCCGCCGGCGTGCCGGAGAATGCGCCGCCCGCAAAATACCAAAGGTTGTCAATCTGGCTGGTGACGACGTCGTTGGTGTCAATTCCCTCCGCCGTGATCGAAAGCCAGGTCGGGCGCTGCGTCCCCGGAGCATCGCCGCCGCCGAGTTCCATCCGGAAATTCATATCCGCAACGACTTTGGTGTTTTCAAAACTCATGCCCCAGGCCTTGAGCAATTTATCGAGTGTGGAACCGCCTCCGCCCATCTGGCCCATCATCGGATTCTGTTGGTTGCGGCTTTCGATGAGGGAATTTGCATCCAGAAACGCCACGAGTTTGCCGCCGCGCAAGATGAACTGATCAATCGCAAACTGTGCCGCGTCCGTGATGTCTTTCGGATGAATGACGATCAGTACCTTGATCTCCGCATCAATCTGGTCGGCGCCCATGTCCACGCGCCTAACGGTGAAGTCGTTTTGCAGTTCCGTGATTAACGCCCAAGCCGGTTGCCCGCGTTGGCCCATCTGCATCATCATTGGGTTCGACGGCATCCCGAACACCGGCAATGCGCTCATCACGCCCACGACGGGCTTCTCCGGGGTCACGACGCGCGTGATGGCGCGCGACAAATCGTATTCGAGCAAACGCTCGCGATTTGGCTGGAGGAAGGGGATGGCCTGCTTCCCGTCCAGCAAACTCACGGCCAGACCAAGGTAAAACTTTTCTCCACTTTGCAGTGGCAAGCCTTCCACGCCATCGAGCCGCGCGGAATCCTCGGCGTCCGAGTCGGGTTGGGGGTCATACTTCTCGATGATGATCTTGCCTTTGCCGGCCTGTTTGTATTCGCCGAGCAAGTCTTCCACCTTGCGGGCGTAGCTCTTGAGGAAAACAGTCTCCGGCGAGGCGGTCGCGCCTTGCGAGCAGTAGAAGCGGATTTTTACCGATGTATCCAGTCGGGCGAGAATCGCGCGCGTGCCGTCCGACAGCGTATAGGCCTTTTCCTTGGTCAGATCCACGCGCTGGCGCATGCCGCCGGCAATGAAATTCACGGCGACGAGAATCAACGCCATCGCGCCCACGCCGCCGACCGAGTAGAGAAATGTTTCGAGAGATTTTTTTTGCATCGCAATTTCTTTCTAGCCCGCGCGATGCCCGCGCAGAATCACGCTCGTTGAAAAGAGCGAAAAGCCAATGAGGGAAAGGAAGAACAACCCGTCGCGCGAATCGAGCACGCCCTTTTGAAAGCCCTCGAAATGGGTGATGACGCTGAACGACGTCACCGCATCCACCAGCCACGGGCTGGCCCAGCCTTCGAGAAATCTGACCACCGGCGGGAAGCCGGCCAGAATCAGGAACAGGCAAACCACCACCGAGACGATGAAACTCACCACCTGCGTGCGGGTCATGGCCGACGTGATGCAACTGATGGCGAGATACGCGCCCGCCATGAGCCAACTGCCGATGTAGCCGGAGAGAATCACGCCGTTGTCCGGGCTGCCGAGGTAATTCACGGTGATTACAATCGGAAACGTCAGCACGAGGGCCAGCCCTAGAAATAGCCACGAAGCGAGAAACTTTCCGACGATCGCCTGCCACGTGGTGATGGGCATGGTCAGCAGAAGTTCGAGCGTTCCCACGCGTCGTTCTTCCGCCCACAGTCTCATGCCGACCGCCGGCACCAAGAAGAGATAGAACCACGGGTGCCAGTCGAAGAAGGATCGCGTGAGCGAGGCTTCGCCGCGCTCGAAAAAGCCGCCCACCATGAAGGTGAAGAACCCGCACAGCAGCAGAAAAATGACGATGAAGACATACGCCAGCGGGGACGAGAAATACGCGCCGAGTTCGCGCTTGGCGATGGTTTTGATGTTGGCCCAGGGGTTCATTTCGCTTGCTCCTTCGCGGTGTCCGGCAGGGTGATGCTGCGGAATACTTCGTCCAGCCGGCCCTCTTCCGTATGCAATTCCTCGACCTGCCAACTGCGCGTGGCTTCCAAAACCTCGCGCGTCAAATCCTGGTCGCCGGCGGTGCGCGGAAAGACCGTCGCCGTGATCCGCGCGCCTTGGGCTTCGGCGACCACCTTCTTCGCCGTGCGAAGCTGGCTCAGTTTTTCCTTCACGGCGTTCGCGGTCATGCCACTGACCCGCAAGGTCACGGCCCCCGCCCATTCCGATCGCTGCCGCAACTCTGGCGGCGTGCCGTTCGCGACGATCCGGCCGCGATCAATGATGATGGCCCGCGAGCAGACGGCGTCCACTTCCTCAAGAATGTGCGTCGAGAAAATAATCGCCTTTTTCTCGCCCATCCGCCGGATCAAACCGCGAATCTCGTGCTTTTGATTCGGATCAAGACCATCGGTCGGCTCGTCGAGCACCAGCACTGCGGGATCGTGGATGATGGATTGTGCGAAGCAGGTGCGGTGACGATAGCCCTTGGAGAGGGTCTCGACACTCTGATGCAAGACCGATTGCAGGAAGCACATTTCGACCGCGCGATTGACGGCCTTCTTTTTCGCATCGCCGCGCAGCCCGCGAATCTCCGCGGCAAACCCCAGGAAGCCGCTCACGGTCATGTCCGTGTAGGCGGGCGCGTTTTCCGGCAGGTAGCCGATCAGGCGTTTGCCGGGAATCGGATTCTCCACCATGTCAAAACCACCCACGCTCACTTTTCCACTCGACGGCGGAATGAAGCCGGTAATGACGCGCATGGTGGTGGATTTGCCCGCGCCGTTGGGGCCGAGAAACCCGAGCACCTCGCCGCGTTCGACCGTGAACGAAATGCCGTCCACGGCGCGTTTGGCGCCGAACAGTTTCGTCAGATTTTCAACTTTGATCATGGCTTGCCACGTAAACAACTAAACTTTGAGCCACCGAGAACATCGTCTCTACGTGGCTTGCGTTCCAATTCCGACCAAATGGAGCGTGCGAAATAACCAGCCGGAGCGCGTTTGTAAATGTTTATCGTCGGATGTTTCCGTTCATCCGACCCCGGCGGTCCATCGTCCACTTTGGCGTCTTGGACAATCCTGCGGAAAAATGTTCAAAAAAAGTTTAAGCCTTTCTCGTATGAACCAGGTTGCCTGGCTGGCGCTCCCGCTGGCTTCGCCGTTGTCAATCCTGTCCGCGATGCGTAACCTGCCGTTGGGCACATCACATGACGCCGACCCAACAGCACGCCACGCTCGCCGCCACGAATTGTCCGGTCGCATTCGACAATCTCACGCGGCAACTCTATGCCACGGACGCCTCCCACTATCAGATCGAACCGCTGGCCGTGGCGTTCCCGCGCGACGCGAAGCAGGCCGGCGACATCATCCAGGCGGCGGCGCAGGCGGGCGTGTCGGTGATTCCGCGGGGCGCCGGCACGGGTCTGGTCGGCGGTGCCATTGGCGAGGGACTGGTGGTGGATTTCTCGCGCTATAACCGTTTGATCACCGATTTCGACGCCGAGCAACGCACCGTGCGCGTCGGCGCGGGCGTGGTGCTGGATCAACTCAACGATTTCCTCCGCCCGGAGGGGCTGGCCTTCGGGCCGGACGTGGCCACGAGTTCCCGGGCCACCCTCGGCGGGATGATTGCCAACAATTCTTCCGGCGCCCACACGCCGCTGTATGGCACGACAGCCGATCACCTCGTCGAACTGCAAATTGTTCTCGCCGATGGACAGGTGCTGAAAGTTGGCCCCGGGCACAGTGCGCTGCCGCGGCAGCGCGAGTTGCTCGAAGACATGGCGATGCTCAACGCGCTGCAAATTGCCGAACGTTTCCCGACGGGGTTGAGCAAGCGCTGGCCGGGCTATGCGCTCGACCGCATCGCGCGGGAGCCGGCCAACCTTATCAATGTCCTTGCCGGCAGTGAGGGCACGCTCGCGGCCATTACTTCCGCCGTCGTCAAGCTTGTGCCGACACCGGACGAAATCGGAATGGGCCTGATTTTCTTCGACTTGATCCCGGAGGCGATGCAGGCGGCGATGGAGTTGCGGGACTTGAATCCTGGGGCCGTCGAATTTCTCGACCGCATCCTGCTGGATCAAACGCGCGGCCAGCGCGAGTTCCAAGGCGCGCGGGATTTGCTGGAGCTGGATGCGCGCCCGACGGCCGGCGTGCTGGTCGTGGAGTTTTACGGCGACGTCGTGGATCGCCTCGCGGCGATGGCAGCGAAACCCATCGGCACGCGCAAAAAGATTCTGGAGACGCTGGCGGAGATCCATCAAGTGTGGGCGTTGCGCAAGGCGGGACTCTCGTTGCTGACCAGTTGCCGGGGCAACGCGAAGCCGGTGACGTGCATCGAGGACACCGCCGTGCGCCCGCAGGATTTGCCCGCGTATTACACAGAACTCTCGGCGCTGATCCGCGAAACGGGATTGGACGCGTCGTTCTACGGGCACGCGGCGTCCGGCTTGTTACATGTGCGGCCCGTGCTGGATTTGCGCTCGGCGGCGGATTTGAAAAAATTCCGCGCGATCACCCAGGAGGTCGCCGCGTTGGCAAAGCAGTTCAAAGGCTCGTTTGCCGCGGAACATGGCGTTGGTCTCGGGCGCACGGAATTCTTGAAAAACCAGGTGGGCGACGATCTGTACCTGCTGATGCGGCAGATCAAGAAGTCCTTCGACCCGCACAATCTGTTCAATCCCGGAAAGCTCATTGATGACGGGCGCTACAAACTCGACACCAACCTGCGACAAGGGGTCGGCGCCGCGCTTAAACTGACGTTTGTGCCCACCCTGGCCTTTGCGGCGCGGGACGGATCGTTCGCCGCCAACCTCGAACAGTGCAATGGCTGCGGCGGGTGTCGCAAAGAAGCGCCGACGATGTGCCCGACGTTCGTTGCGACCGGCGAGGAAAGCATGTCCACGCGCGGGCGCGCCAACGCGATCCGTGCCGCGCTGGAATTGCGCGGGCTCGGGCGGTCCGACCCGCTGGGCTCCGAAGATCTGGAAGCGGTCTTGAGCAATTGTCTCTCATGCAAAGCCTGCACGAATGAATGTCCCTCCAATGTGAACCTGGCCTTGCTGAAGGCGGAACTGCAGTACGCCCGGATCCGGCGCGATGGTCTGTCCTTGCGCGAACGGTTGTTCAGCTCCGTGGACTGGCTGGGGCGGTTGGGTTGCAAGCTGCCGCGCATCGCGAACGAGTTGCTGGAGTCGCGCAGCGTGCGGCACCTGCTCGCGGGCGTCACCGGGATCGCGCCCGAACGGCTCTTGCCGCGGTACACCAAGCAGCGGTTTGACCGGTGGTTCGGGCAACGGAAGCATCAATCCGCCGCGCCACGGGGCCGCGTGCTGCTGTGGGACGACACGTTCGTGCGTTACCACGATCCGCACATTGGTATCGCGGCGGTGAACGTATTGGAACTGGCGGGCTATGAAGTCGCACTCGTGAGCGGGCGCAAATGCTGCGGCCGCCCCGCCTTCAGCCAGGGCAATCTGGGCGAAGCCGCCAGACTCGGCGCCCACAATCTCGCGCTGTTGAGCCAGGATGGCGACGACACCCCGATCATTTTTCTCGAACCGTCCTGCTTCTCAATGTTCATCGAGGATTATCACGAAATGAAATTGCCGGCCGCCGGGCGGGTGGCGGCGCGTTGCTTTTTGTTCGAGCAATTCCTCGACGAGTTGTTGCGGCGCGATCCCGCCGCGCTGGTCTTCAAGCCGCGCCCGACGACGGTGGCCATTCATGTGCATTGCCACGCGAAGGCGTTGACGTATCCGGCCTACATGCACCGGCTGGCGGCGCGGTTGCCGGGGCGCAAGGTGCATTACTTCGACAGCGGCTGCTGCGGCATGGCGGGCGCCTTTGGTATGTTGGAAACCAAATACGAGTTGTCATTGGAAATCGCGAAGCCGCTCATCGAGAAAATTCGCGCGTTGCCCTACGGCAGCCTGGTCGTGGCGTCGGGCGCGAGTTGCCGGCATCAGATTGATCACCTTGCATCCGTGCGCGCCCGCCACATGGCCGAGGTGCTGGCGGATGCGCTGGAGTAAGCGAACGCCGGGCAGCGCTTCATCGCTTCGGCGCGCATGGAACAAGATTGCCGCCACGGCTGTCCTTCGTGTATTAACTCCCCATGCCGAGCCTGACCCTCAAGCCAACCCACAAGGCCGTAACCGCCTATTACGATTCGTTGGCCAAATTTGCCAAGCTCGGCATCAAGTACGAGACTGCCGTCCGCTCCGCGTTTCACGAACTGCTCGAATCCTGCGCCCGCCAGTTCGATTGGAAACTCGTCACCGAGCGCATCTTCCGCAAAATCTTCGACGTCGCCGACTTCATCTCGCGCAACGTCATCGCGCAGGAGATTGAAAAACTCATCGCCGCCCTCAATTCCCGCTTGTTCAGCCTGGCCCGGAGTGCGGACCGCGTAGTGGAGGCATCGTCGTGGTGGCTATCGAAAGCGGCGTTGGCGGGCAGTCTTTTGCGTGCGTTGACCACTGACCTCAGGTTGGCACTGTATTGGAAACCGTTATGAAGATCGAAACACTCGATCATTTTCTTCGGGCCGTTGTCGCTCCGATGTTTCCGGGGTCAGAACCTGAGAAATCGCAGTTCACACCAAAGAGACCCCGTACTGAGATGGTCGTGTACGATCGCGCTCCGACTAAACTACGTGTTCGGCAGAACCCACAAGCGACCGAATTCTTTACGCTGACACGCCTCCAGAAATGGGATGGGTCTGAGATGCGCCTCATTGAGACGCTGTTGAGAGTGTATGACGATGCAAAATCAAAAGCCTCGACGCTGCTGAATCAGCTTGAGGATTTTATCGTCAGACGGGCCGTCGCGAGAACCGTCGCCTCGAATCAGCAGGCGGACACGGTCGAGATGATTCTCGAGACCTTCTCGGGATGGTCATCACAGACTTATGAAGGAGCGCGCGTTTCTTCCGGCATCGTGGTCCGCCCCGAGATGCAGCAAGGTACGGCGTACTGTCACTTCTGGATCTCTTCCAGGAGGACTTTGGTAAGATTTTGAGTGACGGCGTTGATTCGTGGTGGGGCGCAAATGCGGACGGGGACGCTGTTGCTTTTGTAACGCACGAGTCCACAACAGCCGCAGCATCGGAAGGCGGCTGCTTCCCGCTTCGGTACTTACCGTTAGCGACAAGATGCGTGAACGGACACGTTGGTATCGCTCTGAATCGAAACGGTGAAATACTTGTATTTGCCAAGGGGCAGATTCAATTCGCGAAGCGACGCGGGACGTGGCTTCATTTCACTCATGAGCCTGTGGTGAGGCAGATGTCGGGCGGTGGGGCGAGTTCATTAGGCCTAAGACAGGCGATTTACGAGTCTTGTCTGGATGTATCGTTTGCTCGCAGCGGTGCTTGTATCGGCGTCGTCCGCGAACAGTCGTATCCCGGATTCGTATCCAAGTCTCCGGTTTCGAGTGATGACCTACTGGCAACTTCATCCAAGTTGAAGCCGCGCACTGCCGCCCACTTAATCGGAAATCGGAAGTTCCAAGATTTGCCGCGCCTGATCCGGAAGGAACTCTTGGGGCTTGACGGAGCAGTCGTATTGCAATGGGACGGAGTTGTGCTAGCTGCGGGTGCGATCCTTGAACTTCAGGAAGTCAAGCGGGGCAACCAAGGTGGAAGATCGGCGGCAGCGAAGGCGCTAAGCCGCTTTGGACTGGGGATCAAAGTCTCCGAAGATGGAATGATTTCTGGATTCAACAAGAAAAGTGGCGAAGAGAATCCCGTTTTCAAACTCGGATGAACATAGCACTCAACGAACTCTGAGTTGCTATGCCGCGCTCTATCCCGCCTACCGCGCCGGCTACGCCGAGAATCTAAAACGCGAACTCCCGTGCATCCCGTTCGTGGGGGTAGGGCGCGTCAGTCCTCTGCGCGCCGCTTCTTCAAAATCGTCGGACGGCGCGCACGGAGTGACGCGCCCTACCTTCTTCCCCCTTTCCGCCGTCGAGAAAATGCAGGGCGACGCCAAGCCCGACCACAACCCGAAAGCCAGCGCGAAACTTTTCCACGCCTTCGCCGCCGCCGGCAAGGAACTCGCCGACCTGCACGTGAATTACGAATCCGCCAAAGAGTTTCCGCTCCAGCGGCAGGAAAACAAAGCGGTCAAACTCGACTGGCGCGTGGAGGCGATGAAGTTGAGCAAAGACAAGGCGTCGCTGTTCTACAACGATTTCCTGACCTTGAGCGGCATCCCCGCCGAGGTCTATGACTACCGCCTCGGCAACCGCAGCGCGCTGGAACGGGTGATTGACCAATACCGCGTCACTAAAGACGACAACGGCAACATCGCCAGCGACCCGAATCGGATGGACGACGAGGAATACATCGTCCGCCTCCTCGGCCAGGTCATCACCGTAAGTTTGGAGACGCTGAAGGTGTTGAAGGGTTTGCCGGAACTGAAATTGGAATAGGCACGATGGCCATGCAACCGGAACTTCGCCAATTCATCGAGCAGTCGCGGTTGCATCTGGCCGCGATCAAGGAGCTGGGCGGGAGGTTGCCGGCGGACGACGAAGAGCTTGACGCCTTGATGGCGGAGGTGATCGCGGACAACGATCAGAAGACGTTTACCTTTCTGCTGGTGGCGGCGTTGGGTTGTGAGCGGCGGGTGGCGGCGCGGCATCTGGCCCGCGGGACCATGCTGTTGTCGACGTTTCACTGGCTGGGCTGCGCGGCGTGGCACATGCAGGGCGATGTGCCGGAGCATTTGCTCGAGGCGGTGGCGAAGACGAGGCTGCGATTGAATTTAGCGGCGGCGGTCTTCGTCGCCACGGTGTGGTGTCAGGAGCGGCGCAACGGGGTCTTGCCGCCGGGCCTGATTCCGGCGGCGCGGGAGACGGCCCGCCGGGGCGAGAAGCTGGATGCGGAGGAGGCGTCGCTGCTGCTGTCCGTCGCGGTGCGCACTGGCGACAAAGGCCTGGCGGCGCTGATCAAGCAACGTCATGGACCGGTGATCGAAGAGAAGTGGAAAGCGGTGGAGGAAGCGTACCAAAAGTGCAGCGACGCTTATCTGGAACTTTGCCGCGGTTCGATTCTGAACATGGTGGCGGCCAAGCCGACCAACCAACTGGCCTACGGCACGACGATCCGGCGGGCGGTGGCGCGGCACGGGCGGAACGATCCCTGTCATTGCGGCAGCGGGAAAAAATACAAACACTGCTGCCACGACAAGGATCAGGAGCGACTGCATCATGCTTCGGAAGTCGCCGGGCGCACGCAGGAGGAGCTGCGCACGGAATTGGAGTCCCACCTGACGCGCGAGCGCATGGATCGGACCGAGCCGCATGAACTGGCGCGGTTGGACCCCCAAAAAATCTCCGCCCAACTGCGCCGCGTCTATTTCTTTCGCCTGTGCGCCTTCAACCTATTCGACCGGCTGGCGGAAGCGTTTGAAATCCTCGGCTATTCGGACGCACTGGAAGAGGTTTGGGACCGGGCGGTGTTTTTCGCCACGCGGGCCGGACGCAAGGAGGTGATCCGGCGGCTGGTGAATCTGCGGTCCAACCCGGCCGAAGTGGAAGAGGACTTGCAGATGGGCGCGGCTTTGTTGCTGGCGGAGGATGACCCAGCCAAGACGCTCAGGATTCTCGACGAATGTGCGCGGGACGCCTTGCAAAGGGAACAGCATGAGAACCTTCAAGGTTTCGCCTTTGGGTTGCTGGCTTCCAAAATGAGTCCACTGGGTATTTTTGTGGCGCGCAGCATGGTGCCGATTCTGCCGCAGGACTCGGCTTCCTTCGTTTTTGACCATCTGCTGCTGGCCCGTGACCGGTTGAACCTGCCGCCGGACGACCCGTTCAGCGACA
>CAYHFK010000092.1:0-7128 GCA_964355895.1 uncultured Bifidobacterium sp.
TGAATTCGCCCGCCAGGTTCAGGTGAAACTTTGCGCTGGGAATCTCGAACTCGCTGGCGGTCGGACCGAGCCGCACGTTGGTGGCGCGCACGGCGTTGTGCTCGCCCAAGCCGAAGCGCTTTACCGGACAAAAATTCACGTTCAACAGCGGTGCGAGGCTCGGATCGTCGCCGTTGCCGAGCAACAGACCGTTGCGCGGCACGAGCCGGATGAAGTGCGAGAAAGTTTTCTGCACCGCGGCGAGGTCGGCGAAAATGTCCGCGTGATCGAACTCGACGTTGTTGATGATGGCGACTTCGGGCAGGTAATGGATGAACTTGCTGCGCTTGTCGAAGAACGCCGTGTCGTATTCGTCGCCCTCAATGATGAACCATTCGCTGTCCGTGAACCGCGCGCCCTGGCTGAGATTATTCGGGATGCCGCCGATCAGATAGCTCGGATTCAGTCCGTTGTGCTCAAATACCCACGTCAGCAGCGAGGTGGTGGTGGTCTTGCCGTGCGTGCCGGCGACGACGATGGCGCGTTTGCCGCGAATGAAAAACTCGCGCAACAAATCCGGCAGCGAACAGAACCGCAGCTTGTGGTCGAGACAGAATTCCGCCTCCGGATTGCCGCGCGAAATGGCGTTGCCGATGACGACGAGGTCGGGCTGGTGCGCGAGGTTGCGCTCCGCGTAACCGTTCATCACCTCGATCTGCCGCTCGGCGAGAAACGTGGACATGGGCGGATACACATTCTGGTCCGAGCCGGTGACGGCAAACCCGCGCTGCCTCAACGCCGCCGCCGTGGAGGCCATCGCCGTGCCGCAGATCCCGACAAAGTGAACTGATTGAATTTCTGAAAACATCGCACAAGACGATAGGCCAATTTGGAACTCAGGAAAGCGGGAAAGTTTTCAGAATTTCCCGCTTGAACTTGGAATTGAACCTGTCAGGGTAAAGCTGTCTGATAGATAGCGTGTCGCTTTCACGGCATGGTAAATCTTCAAGTGAACTCGGTTCAGTGATGATTTGAAACCCGGTGGTCGGGAACAGTCGGGAGATAGCACGGTACAGTCTAGGACATTGCAGCAATGAGCACGAAACTGTTTGTTGGAAACCTCTCCTTCAAAATCACCGAAAACGATCTGCAGGACGCCTTCGCGGCGCACGGCACGGTCGTGGAAACCAACCTGATGATGGACCGGATGTCGGGCCGCCCGCGCGGCTTTGCGTTCGTGACCATGAGTTCCGAGGAAGAAGCGCAGAAGGCCATTGAGGCGCTGAACGGCAAGGAACTTGACGGTCGCGCCCTGACGGTCAATGTTGCGCGTCCGCGCGAAGAGCGTCCGCCCGGCGGTGGCGGTGGCGGCGGTCGTGGCCCGCGTCGCGACTACGGCGGTGGTGGTGGCAGCGGCGGCGGTGGTGGTCGTGGTCGCTATTAATCCCAAATTCTGATTTCAACGCGGAGCTTGCGTCACGCAGGCTCCGCTTTTTATTTATGCCGGGGCCAACCCGCATCGGGCGGGAGGATCGTTTCGCTCAAGGTTTCACTTGGGCCGCAGGTCGAAGGCCCGCTATGCTGCCGCGGTACCGAATGAAACTCGCGGCGATATGTTTTTTGGCGCCAAGCCTGGCGGTCGGGCTGGGCGCGTGCAACGGACCGCAAAACAAAACCAACCCCCACTCCGCTGTGACCACCAACCAACCGGCTTCACCCGCGCACACCAACCGCCTCGCGCGCGAAAAATCACCCTATCTCCTGCAGCACGCGCACAATCCCGTGGATTGGTTCGCGTGGGGCGACGAGGCGTTCGCCCGGGCGCGCGCGGAAAACAAACCCATCTTCCTGAGCATCGGCTACTCGACCTGCCATTGGTGTCACGTCATGGAACGTGAATCGTTCGAGGATGACAAAATCGGCGCCTATCTCCGGGAACATTTCATCAGCATCAAACTGGATCGCGAGGAGCGCCCGGATGTGGACAAAATTTACATGACCTTCGTGCAATCCACCACGGGCAGCGGCGGCTGGCCGTTGAATGTTTTCCTGACCCCAGACCGCAAGCCGTTCTTCGGCGGCACCTACTTTCCGCCGGACAATCGTTACGGACGCGGCAGCTTTCTCTCCGTGCTGAAACAAGTCGCCGACATCTGGCGGGAGCGCCACGGCGAAGTCGCCGCCTCCGCGGACGAGATTCACGTCCGACTCGAACTTGCGACTGCGCGGGCCACGAACTCCAGTTGCCTTCTGACTGCCGACACATTGCGGCGCGCTGGCGCGATGTTTAAGGAAGCCTACGACCCGCAGCACGGCGGTTTCGGCGGCACCCCCAAGTTTCCCCAGCCGAGCCAGCCCGCGTTTCTGCTGCGTTACGCCAAGCGGTTCCAGGACGACGAAGCCACGCGCATGATCTTGCACACCTGTGACCGCATGGCCGCCGGTGGCATCAACGATCAGCTCGGCGGCGGTTTCGCCCGTTACTCGGTGGATGCCGAATGGCGGGTGCCGCACTTTGAAAAAATGCTCTACGACAACGCGCAGTTGCTCAATCTCTACCTCGACACGTATCTCGTCAGCGGCGAGCCGCGTTTCGCCGACGTGGCGCGGGACATCATTCGTTACCTCCGGCGCGACATGACGCATCCCGACGGCGGCTATTACTCCGCCGAAGATGCCGACAGCGAAGGGCACGAGGGCAAATTCTACTGCTGGACCCACGACGAATTGTCGAAGCGGCTGGCGCCGGAGGAATTCAATGTGGCCGTGCGCTATTTCGGCATCACGAAGGCGGGCAATTTTGTGGATCACAGCCATCCGACGCCGTTGCCCGGCCAGAACGTGCTGAGTATTGTTGATCCCAAGGTTCGCGCGGAAGACCAGTCGCTGCTCGTTTCCGCCAGGCAGAAGATGTTTGACGCGCGCAGCCGGCGGATTCGCCCCCATCTCGACGACAAAATCCTCGCTTCGTGGAACGGCTTGATGCTCGGCGCGATGGCACGGGCTTACGCGGTACTCGGCGATGAGGCTTATCTCACGTCGGCGGCGAAAAATCTGGCGTTCATTCAAACGCGCTTATGGGATGCGAAGTCCAAGACGCTGTACCACCGCTGGCGCGATGGCGAGCGCGACAACGTGCAACTGCTCGAAGCCTACGCCTGCCAACTCGAAGGCGTAATTCACCTCTACGAAGCGACCCTCGAACCGAAGCACCTCGACTTTGCCATCGCGCTCGCGGAGGCGATGATCGCGAAGTTTTACGACACGGAGAACGGCGGCTTCTGGCAAAGTGCGGCGGATTCGCCCGACCTCATCCTGCGCGTGAAGGATGATTACGACGGGGCCGAGCCGTCTGGCAATTCCGTCGCCACCCTCGCATTACTGAAACTCGCGGCCATCACCGACCGCGCCGATTTCCAGAAACCCGCTGAAGCCACGCTGCGCTTGTTTGGGTCACGACTGGAGAAAACCCCACAGGCCCTGCCCTACCTGCTGCACGCGCTGGATTTCTCGCTGGCCGCGCCGCGCCGCGTCGTCATTGCCGGTGATCCGCGTTCCGCCCAAGCGCGGGAGTTGATTCACGCCGCGCATTCGGTTTATCAACCGAACAAAGTCGTGCTGGGCAATGCCGGCGCCGTGGAAGAATTCGCCCGCACGTTGCCAGCGAAAGACGGCCCGGTGGCTTACCTCTGCACCGGCAAGGCGTGTCAACCACCGACCGACGACGCCACGGAGATACGGCGGCGGCTGATCGGCCCGTAAAAAAAATTGGGCAAGCGCAAATGGCTTTAGGACGCCCCGCCCGGGGCGCTTCAGTTTCAGCCGGGGCTCCGACGCCGCACCCCCAATCAGATTTGCCAACAAACCATGCCTTCAACGATTTCCCCTGCGGGGTTTCCCCGGGGAGAAGAAATCGCGAACGGCACGGCTCACGCGGCGGCACGAAGTTTGCAATGAGCGTATCGTTGCTAGGACGCAAATTATGAAGTTCAAAATCGAGGTTGGCGAAGTCGAAAAACACCTGGTCGAATTCAGTTACCATCAACTTGCCGGCCGCCTGCTCATCAAGGTGGATAACAAGCCCATTCACCGTTCCGTCCGCCTGCTCAACGAGCCGGTGGCGGAAGTTTATCACTTCGTAGTCGGCCAGATGGAGCGGTCGGAAGTGCGGATCGAAAAGATGCGCAAACAACTCTTCGGCCATCGTAACAGTGTTTACGTGGACGGACGGCTTGCACAGGTCTTCGTGGGCATTTAGAGTGCGGCAACGCTGACCCACGCAGTCCGTCTGCGGAATCACTTGATTTCATCGCCATTCGGGAATGCTTGCGCTTGGCCCCTTTGGCCGCCACGGAGCCAAAGGTTCAAGGCCCCTTCAACCCCATCACCAAGATCACCAGATCAATTACGAACAGCAGGACGATGGTGACTTCGAGCCAGACCATCAGGCGGTTGTTCTGGTCATGCTTGAGCAACTGGTAAAGGTCGTCGAGCGTCCTGAGCTTGCCGTCAATCGTGCGATGCCACTCGCCGAGGTGAAAGCGGGAGGAAATCTTTTCGTAAATGCGCGCCAGATGCCAGTCGCCGAAAAATTTCGTGATGTTCAACAACTCATCGTTGAACCGCGCCATGTCAATGCGGATGTCCCGGAGTTCGCGCAGCGTGTCGCGGCGTGACCGCAACGGGCGCTCGCCGAGATCGCGATACGAACGCTCCAGCGCTTCGTCGAGCAACCGGTCGTAGGCTTCCAGCTCGGCGAGTTGGAGATTCGCCAGTTCCATGACATAGAGCGTCTCATCGAAGTCGCGGGGCTCGTCAATCAGCAGCGCGGCGTCCCAGTCAATCACCAGCACGTCGTCCTCGTAATAACTGAGATAGCGGCCCGTGGATTCATCGGACTCTTGTTTTGACAACCGTTCCATGTCCAGCTCCTGCGTGAGCAACGCGGCCACCGGACGGCGATGCGATTGAAACCAATGCTCGGCGGTCACCTTCGCGCCGTCGGCGGTCAGCAGCGGGGACGCGATACAAAACACCGTGTACGCCTCCTCCTCGATCAGGTGCGGATGCGGCCGCAGATAATACGCCTTCAACTCCGTCACCACCTCCTCCGCCAGTCGCCGCACCTCGTCGTGCAACGAGCCGTTGCTGAATTGCAAATCGTGATACGCCACCAGGTCCTCGACGTGTTCAACGGCAAACGGCACGCGCACGGTGATGCTGATGGCGCCCACGGGCAGGAGCTTGATGACGCGCTCGATGCGCACCGGCCCGCGCGGCCCGATGCGTTCGAGCGGCGGCAACCGCACCATCTGCGGCTTGTAGAAGAAAAGCTGGCGCGGACTGCGCTTGCTGGCGTCCACGACAAACTGCGCCACCGGCTGCCCAAGCAACGTGCCCACCGACTGCCGCGTCATCTCGTACGCGACATCGAAGGCGTAGATGTAAACCACCTCGCCGGTGTAACGCGCGACTTTGGCGGGCGCGGGTTTCGGTTGAGTTGGTTGGGCTTGTTGTAATACTGAGTTCATAACCGAAACAAAGTAAACCGGTACAGGAGATTTGTCGAAAAGGCCGGAACCCGATTTAGTGCGAAGACTTCTTTGCGTTCTCCTGGTAGTAAGTTTCAATCTGTTCCGCTGTCGCCGGCTGCGGCCAGACCCAGTCACGACCTGCATCCCAAGCGAGTGATTTTTTCGAACTGTCCGACGGCATCGGGTCGCCGTTGTCATCCCGGCCATCTTCGCCGACGGAATAGAGCAAAAACGAGCCGTCTGGACTCCGGCGATAGCGCAACGGTTGGCCATCTACAGGGTCGTGCGGGATCGTGGACAGAAACTCCGGCTGGAGTGCGGTGATATCGGCGGGATATTCACCGCGAATCAAATGGTAACGTTGCAGCGCGATGGCCGTCACTGCCAGCGTCCGGCTAGCCTCGATTCTTTGGACCCTCCTCAAACTGTTACGCAAAGCGAGGGGTGATTGGGTAAACAGTTTATGCAACGTTGCCAGCGAGAGCGTTGACTGATCCATCCAAAGCCCGTCCGAATCTTCTTTTGCTGGCTTCATGCCCAATGAAGCCAGGGACGCATCGCACTTCGTCAATGCCTCCTGGTATGAAGCGTCCGTTTGGAGGCTGCGCGCACATTCGACCATGACCTGCATGGCTTTGAGCGAGATGATTTCGTCTTGGAATGACGATGTTGAGGACCAGGTTAACTCGACGGCGCGATCGTGAATAACTTTCGGCGAGAAATATCGTTCGGCATGATCTATGACCACATCCAGAGTTGATCCCGACGCCGGTGCTGGGGAACGCCTCGGGCCAGACAGGCCCAGCGCGCTCGCGACATTGCCTGTTTCCCGCATTCGCTCAATGGTCGAAGAATTCATCGCCCGCTCGCACTCGTAGCTGCGTCCCATGGCCGCCGCAAATTCGAGCGCGGCCAGGTTGGTTTGAATCAGTCGAAGATCAGCCTCAGTAACTGCCGGCGACTGGAGCAAATCCCAAATCGTGCCGATCGTGATTTGAACCACGGCAATACGTGC
The DNA here is from genome assembly GCA_964355895.1 of uncultured Bifidobacterium sp. GTDB lineage: Bacteria > Verrucomicrobiota > Verrucomicrobiia > Limisphaerales > JADLHS01 > JADLHS01. Next base: position 6,529 of record CAYHFK010000092.1, read on the forward strand.
GAGTTGTGAAACGACGATGGGTTCGCGCTCCAACCCGCTGCTCAGCGCCAGCATCGCCCGGATGTGCTCCACCGCCTCGCTGGGGTTGCCCTTTCGCAATTCCAGCGCCGCCGCCGACCCAAGCGTTTGGGCGCAGCCTTTGAACTGGGACAAGTGAGGAAGCAGCAGACTAAAACCCGTCTCGTAGTATAATCCAAAATCAAACTCCGGGTGGGCGGAGATTTTGTGCAACAGTTCAATGGCATCACGCTTCTCAGCCAGATCCGATTCCAGTTCTTCCCAGCTATTCGTCGCATGCCCCCAGCTCAAAATCGCTGGCATCTTCCATCCCGGAGCTGCCTTGCCGCGCGCAACCGTCAGCATGGCCGGCGGCGGATTGGTCCGGCTCACACCGGTCTGGCCGAGCATCCGGCTGGCCTGCAAAAAAAGTCCGGCGCGGTTGTGCGCGGGTGGCTTCCATCCGGCCCGAAGCTCTGAAAAAGTAAGCTTTTCGCCCTTGGCGGCCAATTCGGCCCGGTATCGCGTCAAGGCGTGCTTCAACTGCAACCGATGGATTTGCCACCCGGCAACGGCCACCACCGCTACTAACAGAACCGTGAT
>CAYHFK010000092.1:7228-15592 GCA_964355895.1 uncultured Bifidobacterium sp.
ACCGATGGATTTGCCACCCGGCAACGGCCACCACCGCTACTAACAGAACCGTGATGTATATATTTCGCTGAACTTTCATGTTGGGCTGACGGTTCGTCAACGAGTGAAAGCTACACGCCAGTTTTCAGAAAAAACCTCCGCTGCTTCTCGCTGATGGGCAGGGCAAGTTTTTCCATCACTTGCAGCATGTCCTCCCAAACATGACGCTTTTCGCTCAGGGCCTGGTTGCGCAAGAGGTAGGCCGGATGATACGTCGGCATCAGGGGAATGTTGCGGTAGGTCTTCCAGGTGCCGCGCAGTTTGGTGATGCCGAGGGTCTTGCCGAGCAAACCTTCCACTGCCGTCCCGCCGAGGGCGACGAGGACCTTGGGTTGGATCAAATCTATCTGCTCATGCAGATACGGAAGGCACGTCGCCATCTCTTCGGGCGTGGGTTTGCGATTGCCGGCGGACTCGCCGGGCGTGTCGGGCCGGCATTTCAGGATGTTCGCGATGTAAACCTCCGCGCGGCTCAGTCCCATCGTCTCGATGATGCGCGTCAGCAACTGGCCGGCCTTGCCCACGAACGGTTCGCCCTGATCGTCTTCGTCCGCGCCCGGCGCTTCGCCCACGAACATGAGGGGCGAATCAATGTTGCCCACGCCGAACACGACGGTCTTGCGCGACGAAACCAGGTGGGGGCATTTGACACAGGCGAGGGCGCGCGACCGCAACTCGGCAAACGCGGTGGCTTTGGCGACCGGGTCGAGCGGAGCGGCCGAGGACACGGGCGAGCCGACGTTCGCAGCCGCCGACCCCAAGAGGTTCGGATCCACTTCGGACTTCGGATTTCGGATTTCGGATTTCAAGTGCGCCTCCTCCCGTCGGCTGCCCTGCACTTCCGACGGCGGCGCGGGAGCCGCGAGCCTGGGTGCGGGTTGCGTCAACGCGCGCAGCGTTTCTGGGGAGACGGCAACGTGGCGCACCCCGCGCGCCTGCAAGGCTTCGAGATGTTGAATCGTCGCGCCGAGCAATTGGTCGTAAGCCGATGACATGGCGGCATCGTAAACGCCCGCCCGCCCAGCGCACGAGAAATTTGCCGTTGTCCATGCTTGTCCTGTTTTTCTGCTATGCGGTTTCTGACATATCGGCTACAATACTTGCCATGATCACCGCCCGCCCGGCCAACGCCAACATTGTTGTGCGCTTGCGAGATCCCGCGTCACCACATTCGTTTCCCGCCGCGTTACGTTCAACAAGCCGCCGCGCATTTACGTTGATCGAACTGCTGGTCGTCATCGCCATCATCGCGATCCTGGCGGCGATGCTGTTGCCCGCGTTGAGCAAAGCCAAAGCCAAGGCCCAGACCATCAAATGCCTCTCGAACATGAAAAACTGGGGCCTGGCCACGGTCATGTATCTGGGCGACAGCGATGACCGGCTGCCGCCCTTTGGGGATCTGTCCACCGATTACACCAAGGACTTTTGGCACGCGAAGCTGGCGCCGTATGTGGCGCTGCGGACGGAGCCCGGGGTCAACTTCGGCGATACGATGGCGTTCACGAACCAACTGCGCATGTGTCCGAGCGGGAGTTATTCCGCGCCGCCGTTTTACACCAAACCCTGGCCGGCGACCGTGTGGAATTGCTGGATTGGCGCGAACTTCGGGGCCTATGGCAAGCCGTTGAGCGCTCCCTTTTATTACACCGACAGCACACCGACTTTGAAAGCGACCCGCATCAAGAAGGCCGCCGACGCGATGCTCTTCATGGACACGATCTCGCATTACGTTTATTCGCCGGCGGATGCGAATTACCAGTTCGCCCTCGACCTGGACAAGGACGGCACAAAGGACACCATGCCCCAATACGACTACGCGCCGTATAACTGGGGCCGCCCAACCGTTCACAACAGCGGGGCCAACGTGACGCTGTTGGACGGCCACGTGGAGCGGGTGGCGTTCAAGAAACTTTGGCAGGTCAACAGCGCCGGTAAGGTCCTACATTCGTTTTGGTACATGGAGGACTGAGTTTTCAAAACCCTTGCGGCCAACTCATGAAAAAAAACATTGAACCAACGATCGGAAGAACGGGCCGCGGCTTCACCCTGATTGAATTGCTGGTCGTGATTGCCATCATCGCCATCCTGGCCGCGATGCTTTTGCCGGCGTTGGGCAAAGCCAAGGCAAAAGCCATCCGGATTTCGTGCTTGTCCAATATCAAGGGTCAGGCGACCGCGTTCATCATGTACGCGGATGATTTCAAAGGCATCTTCCCCACCGCCGACAAGACCACGCGGTACAACCCCATCGGCCCGCTTTACGTCATGAGCAGCAATCAGGCAATTGCGCTGATTTCCTATGGCCTGGCCAGCGCCAACTTCAAGACCGGAACGGTGATCACCGACCAAAAGCCACTCACGATCTGGAAATGTCCCGCGCGCCCCGATTACCTGAGATTCTTCACGGACGAAGGATTGTTTCACGTTGACCATTTCATGATCCTGACCGGCCTCTCCGGCAGTAACTTCAAGGGGAAAAATTCGCCGTTCAAAACCAGTGATCGCGTCGGCCCGTTGACCGCCGACCACACGTTGGTGTTTGCGCCCGAGAAACATTGGGCTTCCAACCACGGTCCGCGGGGTACGCTGGGCACGCCGGATGGCCACAACCAATCCTTCAGCGATGGCCATGCCGAGTGGATTGGGCAAACACGTTTCCTGCGTACCACCGGCAACCCTTACCCCAACCCGCTTTGGGTTTACCCTTGGTCGTGGAGTTGGACGTGGGTCGAGTAGCCGCCAGGCACACCACGCGACCCGTGGAAGATCCCGCAACCCGTGAATTTCACTCGGCGCGCGGCAGTGCGACCGCGCGGAGCGCCGGTCTGTGACCGGCTTTGGAGGCACGAGGTCATAAGCCGGTCACAGACCAGCGCTCCGCCCAAGAGTTTGTGAAATTTGCGGGTTACAGCTTTTACGCTGATTGAACGCTGGGGGCGGCAGTTTTTTTGACTCACCGCCACGGCATGCGGCAAGCCAGCCTCTTTGATATTTGATTGCCAAAACCAAACCTCGGCGGCAACGATTGTTGAAGATGATTATTCCCGGACGCCAACACCAGCTGGAGCGGACACTCGCGGCCCTTCTGCTTCTCGGCCTCTTGAGCACCCACGCCACGGTCGCAGCCAGCAACCCCGGCACGCCGTGGCCGGCGACGGACGCCCTTGGGCGCAAGTTGCCCACGCCGGCAGAAGTCGGCCCGCCGCAAACGAATCGCTTCGTGGGCATTTTTTATTTCCAGTGGCTCGTGCCCGAGATGCCCATCCCCAAAAGCCCGAACTGGGACGGCCCGTATGACATTGGGAAAATTCTGGCACGCGATCCCGACGCGCTGAAGAAACCCGATTCGCCGCTCTGGGGCCGCATCGGCGAATATCATTTCTGGAGCGAACCGCTGTGGGGCTACTACCGCAGCGCCGATCCGTGGGTGATCCGCCGGCATGCGCAATTGCTCGCCGACGCCGGCGTGGACACGTTGATTCTGGATGCCACGAACGCGGAAACGTACCGAAATGTTTACCTGGCGCTGTGCGCCGTGTTCCAGCAAGTCCGGCAAACCGGCGGTCGCACGCCGCAGCTCGCTTTCATGCTCAACACGCAAGCGGGCGGAACGGCGCAGAGGCTTTACGATGAATTTTACAAGCCCGGCCTTTTCCCGGAGTCGTGGTTTCGCTGGCAGGGCAAGCCGCTGCTTATATGCGATCCGGCAGCGGTCACGCCGGAGTTGCGTGAGTTCTTCACGCTGCGCGCCGCGCACTGGCCGTTCACGCTCACCAACACGCCGTACGCCTGGCATTGGGAGGCCACGTATCCGCAGCCTTACGGTTACACCGACGATCCGAACCAGCCCGAACAGGTGGTGGTGTCCGTCGCGCAAAACCTCCGCGCGAAGGACGGCAAGGTCACGAACATGAGTTCCGGCGAAGCTCGGGGCCGCAGCTTTCATGATGGCCGGCAGGACGCGAGTGCCGGCGCGGTGAACCACGGCCACAATGCCCAGGAACAATGGCAGCGCGCTTTCGAACTCAAACCGCCCTTCGTGCTGGTCACCGGCTGGAACGAATGGATCGCCGGGCGGTGGGGCGAACCGACGGGGCCGCTGGTGTTCGTGGATCAACTCGATGAGGAATTCAGCCGCGACATCGAGCCGATGACAGGCGGGCACGGCGACAATTACTACTGGCAACTGGTGGCGAATGTCCGTCGCTACAAAGGCACGCCCGCTTTGCCAAAAGCGTCCCCGCCTAAAACCATCCGTATCAAGGACGGCTTCGAACAATGGCGCGGTGTGTCGCCGGAATTCGCGGATCACGTCGGCGAGACGATGCCGCGCGACTTCGACGGCCTGGCCGGGCGGCATTACACGAATCATTCCGGGCGCAATGATCTGGTCGCGAGCAAGGTCGCGCGCGATGCGAAGAATGTTTATTTCTACGTCCGCACCCGCGAAGTCCTCACGCCCAGCTCCGGCACGAACTGGATGTGGCTGTTGATTGATGCAGATCAGAATCCGGCCACGGGTTGGGAAGGTTACGACTTCATTGTGAACCGGGTGCTGGATCCGAAGGGCAATTCGTGGTTGGAAAAAAATGTGGGCGGCTGGAATTGGGAAAAGGTTTCACCCGTCAGCCTCCGGGCCGAAGGGAACGAATTGCAGTTGGCGATCCCACGCAAGGCGCTCGGCCTGCCCAAGAGCCGGACGCAGGTGGCGATTGATTTCAAATGGGCGGACCATCTCCAGCGCCCCGGCGAAATCATGGACTTCTATCTCAGCGGGGATGTCGCGCCCGAAGGACGATTCAACTACCGGTATTTCGGCGACTGATTGAAGTTGGGAACGTCGGCGTAGCTCCGCAACCCGCCTTACTTCGGCAGCCAGATCTTCACCGGCCCGCCCTGCTTGAGCCAGTCCTCGCCGAACGTGGTCACCCTGAATCTCGGCTCTTGCATTGGGGCAGGGGCAGGCGTTAGTTGCAGGTATGAATGCTAACCAGCTTCTGTCTCCCCCATCCGAAACGAACTGCGATGAAATCATTCCCGACGGCGGCTTGAATCGCCGCACGTTTCTCCAGCGCTCGCTGGTCCTGACCGGCGGATGCGCCTTCTGTCTGCACGCAGGCAACCTACTTGCCGTGCCATCAACCACCACCACGACTACTACGCTGATCAGCCCCGGTTGCCGGCGATCCAAGGTGAAGGTCGCCAAGCTGTATCTCGGTGTGCCCAAAGCGCACTGGCCCACGCCGAACATGGACCTCGAAGACGAGATGAAGCGATACGAAGCCGCCTTCGGCCAGATGAAAAAGGATTTCACCGACGTGGACTTCGTCGTGAACCGGCTTGTCACGAAGCGAGAGGAGTTGCCGGAGGTTTTTGGGAAACTTCAGGAGGCGGACGGCGTTTTGCTGATTCACCTTTCGATGGGCATCGGCGGCCTGATCCGTGAGGTTCTCACAGCCAAGCGGCCCACCGTCTTGTTCGCCGCGCCTTATTCAGGACACGAGTGGTCGGGTTTCGGCGCCATGCGCAATGAGCCGGGCGGTGAAAACCTGGAGTGCATATTGACGAGCGATTTCCAGCAGTTGCCAGTTGCCGTGCGGCCCTTCCGTGCCCTGCACCATTTGCGCGAGACGAAGATTCTCAACGTCACCTCGCGCCCGCTGCGCGCGGACTACACCCAGGCCATCGCCGGAAAGTTCGGCAGCGAGATCAAGGCGATTGACCAGCCGAGGGTGATGGCGGCGTATGAGGCCATTGAACCCACGGAAGCTGAGGAGGAAGCGCAACGCTGGATCCGGGGCGCGGCGAACGTGGTCGAGCCACCGCGCGACGAGATCATCAATTCCTGCCGCCTGGCGCTGGCGTTCGAGAAGTTGATGGCCGAGGAGGACGCCAATTGCATCACGGTGGACTGTTACGGTTCGATGTACCGCAAGCTGCCGGCGTTCCCGTGCGTGGGCTTTGTGCGCCTGAACGACATGGGCTTGGCGGGTATCTGCGAGTCCGACCTGAACAGCGCGATGACTTTCCTCCTGCTGCAAGGATTGTCCGGGCGGCCCGGCTTCATCAGCGACCCCACGATGGACGAGTCGAAGCACGCGATCATTCTCGCGCATTGTCTCGGCTCGCGCCGCATGGATGGACCGGACGGCAAGCCGCAGCCTTACAAATTGCGCACGATCATGGAGCGACAGGAAGGTTGTGTGCCGCAGGTGCAGATGCGCGTGGGCCAGCGGGTCACGCAGGCGTGGCTGGTCGGCACCGACAGGCTGCAATACTTCACGGGCGACATCATCGAGTCCCCGGACACCGAACGCGGCTGCCGCACGAAGATGACGGTCAAGGTGGACGGCGACGTCGAGAAGCTCTGGCAGAACTGGTCGCACGGCTTGCACCGCGTCACGTGCTACGGCGACCTGACCGCCGACCTCAAACGCTTCTGCCGGTTCAAAGGGATGCAACTGGTGAACGAAGCGTGAGGAGTCGCGCGCGCGATTCCTATCCATGGTTGTCTGAAGGCGACCCAACTCGGATAGTGAAATCGCTGATTCACGCGGATCGCAAGGGCTGAAAGCCCGACAGATGATAGCCCAGGGCAACGCCCTAGGTTCATCGTCAAAAAAAAACCAAGCCCTGAAAGGGCGGCAGAACGCTCGCCAACCAGCCCCTGCCCTGATACGCTTCGCCTCATGCCGACGACCCTCATTGAAATCTTCCGCGACAGCGAAACGCACCATCGCCTTTCGTTATTTGACCTGCCCGATCTCAAAGCCATCGAAGCCGGGCTGTTCGAGAAAAATGGCAAGCCCTACCTGAAGTGTCTCGCCACGGACAAGGATCGCCCCGCCAAGCCGGAAGAAATCGTCCGCCAACTCTGGATCAAAAAGCTCCTCACTCAATACGGCTACCCCAAGTCACGAATCGCCGTCGAGCATTCGGTCAAATTCGGCTCGGAGACGAAGCGCGCCGACATCGTGGTCTTCGACAAAGACCGCCCAACGGTTGAATACATCATGGTTGAGCTGAAGAAAACGAAGCTCAAGGATGGCAAAGACCAGCTCAAATCCTACTGCAACGCCACCGGCGCGCCCATAGGCGTCTGGTCCAACGGCGAGCAATACTCCTTCTACAACCGCAAAGACCCGAACTATTTCAACGACCTCACCGAAATCCCGTCGGCCACGCAGTCGCTGACCTATATTCTCAACGAGCGATTCACCCTCGACGACCTCATCAAGCGCGACAAGCTCGTCACCGAACGCAAATCCCTCAAAAACCTCATCCTCGAAATGGAGGACGAAGTTCTCGCCAACGCCGGCGTGGATGTGTTCGAGGAAGTCTTCAAGCTCATCTTCACCAAACTTTACGACGAAATGAGTTCCGGCCTGGATCGCAAGCGCATCCTCGTGTTTCGCAACTCCGGCACGGAAGCCGAACTCAAGCACCGCATCCAAGCCCTGTTCGACAAGGCCAAAGGCAAGTGGGAAGGCGTCTTCCCCGGAGACGACCGCATCAAACTGTCGCCCTCGCACCTGGCCGTCTGCGTCGCGTCGCTGGAAAACGTAAAGCTCTTCAACTCCAACCTCGACGTGGTGGACGAAGCCTTCGAATACCTCATCAACAAATCCAGCAAAGGCGAGAAGGGCCAGTATTTCAGCGCCCGCTACGTCATTGACATGTGCGTGAAGATGCTCAACCCGCGCGAGGACGAATCCATGATAGACACCTCCGCCGGTTCGTCGGGCTTTCCCGTCCACTGCATCTTCAAAGTCTGGCGCGACATCTTCCGCGACGTGAAACTCCCGGAGAGCCACCTGTTCACCTTGGAGAAGAAGCCGCAGCGCTGCTACGACTACGTCACCGAAAAAGTCTTCGCAAGTGTTCAAGTGTCAACTGCGGCATTTACGCAATGAGGCGAAACTGTTAAAACTTCGTAAGCGATGCCCACGCCACCAAAATTAAACGAGCCGCCGCCTGTGAAACTGTTCCACGAAACTGCACGCGGACGGATTCTCCTCGGCGATTCACTCGGCATGTTCCGTGAGGAGATTGAGCCGGGCGCGGTTGACCTGATAATGACCAGCCCGCCTTTTGGTCTGGTTCGCAAAAAAGATTACGGCAATGCCGACGCCGATGATTACTTGGAATGGTTTCGCCCGTTCGCCGCCGCGTTCCACAAAGCTCTGAAGCCGCAGGGGTCGCTGGTCATTGACATTGGCGGGTCTTGGGTTTCGGGGCAGCCAACGCGCAGCCTTTACCACTACGAACTTCTCATCATGCTGTGCAAGGAATTCGGATTCCATTTGGCGCAGGAGTTTTTCTGGT
>CAYHFK010000093.1:0-1099 GCA_964355895.1 uncultured Bifidobacterium sp.
CCATGAAAACCACCAAGCTCCTTCACCCCCTGGCGCTGGCCGTCGCCCTCGCGCTGAACTTCAACGCCCGGGCCGCCGGGGACGCGGATAATCTGCCACCCATCTTCAACGGCAAAGACTTCACCGGCTGGAAGGTGCCCGAGCCAAATCCGTTCTGGAAGGTGGTCGGCGGCGTGATCGTGGGCGAAAACGACGAAGCGAAAAAGGGCAGCATGCTCTGGACGGAGAAGTCCTATGGCGACTTCGTCATCGAGTGCGAGGCGCGCTGGAGCGGGGAGATTGACAGCGGCATCATGTTGCGGAAGCCGGAACTCCAGCTGCAGATGGGCGTCTCGCGCAGCTTGAAACGGGACCTGACCGGCTCGTTCTACACCGGCGGCGCGGAGAAATATCCGGAGGCGGGCCAGGCGAAAAACCTGGAGAAACTGTTCAAGCCCGGCGACTGGAACCACTACCGGCTCGAAGCCCGGGGCGACACTTTCACCGTCTGGCTCAACGGTGTGCCGGTGGTCAAATACACCAACGCCAAATACGCCGGCGCCGGGCCGATTGGCCTGCAGATTCATCCGGGCCTCGCCATGAAGGTCGAGTTCCGCAATCTCCGCGCAAAAGCGCTGGAGTGAGGCAACCTCCGCGGTGACACCACGATTATCGGGCGTGCGTTATTGAAAGGCCGCCTTCGCCCGCTCGAGTTCCTGCTGAACGTCCTTGCCTTCGTAGAACCAGAGCCGACCGCGCACGCGGACGGTTTCGCCCGGCGCACAATCGGGCAACACCGGGTCGGCGTGCAAACACGGAACGAGCGGATTCCCCCACGCGCGACCGCAGCGCTCCCAGGCGGTCAGAATCCAGCGGTCGCCACTGGCTGAGTGGACCGCGACTGAAGGACACCCGAAGATTTTGTTCGTCGTTGTCTGCTCGTTGAATTCCGGCGCGCCTTTCAGGTGATCGCAGATTTGGGTGCGCAGACCGGGCAGCGTTTGGTCCGAGCCATTCCGCAACCACAACTCCATATCCACGCCGCCGGCCTTGGGAGCGATCGCGGCGCCGAACGCGACTTTGTTCGGCAAGACGCGCTCAAACCGCAAGCTCCCGTCCG
>CAYHFK010000093.1:1199-5270 GCA_964355895.1 uncultured Bifidobacterium sp.
AGTTCGGCGGCTTTGTTTTGCACCTCCGCCGCGCTCCAGCCGCAAACCCGCGCCGCTTCGTCCCACGAGTAGCGGTGGTAAACCAGCATGTTCTCCAACCAGAACCGCAAGTCCCGGCGGGTTGCTGCCATCTCGACCGGCAGGACGAGGCGTTCGGGCGCACGCTGGGGCTGCCGCGCTTTCAGGAGCGGATCGGCCGGGAGATTTTCTCGATCAACATACGACTCCAGGTCACGCACGGGGATGCAGCGAAAATTATTCTCCTTGAGGTAGCTCATGTATTCGCGAAACCGTTCCGGCGGCGTATGCACCCACGGATGCGCCACGTCCGGGACGCCGTGAAATTGCAGCACGACGATCTGGCCGTTGGTCGCACGGGCCACGACTTGTTTGAAATGCTCCAGCGTCCAGTTGGGGTAGGCGTCGCCGGTGGTCGGGAGGAGGAGCGGATGGTGGCGCTTGGGGTCGTAGGTCGCGCCAATCTCCAGTTTGCCGTAGGGAACTTCCGGTTGCCCACCGCGCCGGGCAAACTGGTAGCCCAACTCGACGAGCCGCTGCACGGCTTCCGGGCCGAAGCCGTTGCCGCAATAGGCGAAACTCACGGGCCGCAGCACTTTGGGTTTGGTTTGATCAAGCGCGCGGTTCACCAAAGACAGTTCCCCCGCGAGCCGGGCGGCGTTTTTCGGCTGGGAAAAGTCGGCGTGCGTCCAACTGTGATTGCCGATCTCGAAACCCAGCTGGTGGATTTCACCAATCTCCTCCCACGTCATGAAATTCGTCCGGTCGTCCATCCACTTGTGCGTGACGAAGAACGTGGCACCGAAGCCCAGCTCTTTCAGGAACGGCGCGACGAGCGTGCGATGCGATTTGACCGCGTCGTCAAAGGTGAGCACCACCAGCTTGTCCGGGACAGCTCGCAAGGGTGCGCCAAGCGCGCTCGGTGGTCCGAGCGCCAACAGGGCGACCACCAGCGGGCGGCTCAGGAGAGTGTGGATGGCGTTCAGCGCCAATCTCCAGCGGCCCATAAAATACTTCTTCCCAGCCGGCGGCAAATGACAGGTTGAATTCAACATCGGTTTCGCATGTGTTGGCCGGACGCTACCGGAACAAGCGTGCGGTTGGCAAACGACTTCGGGCCGGGCCTAACGCCGTTGCTGATATTTTTCGTACAGCCGCGTGTGCCGGTTCGCAAGGCTGACTTCCTGGCCGCCGATCCACATGCGCTTCACGTTCGAGCGGATGTCAAGAATGTCGCCGTCGGCGGCAAACAACGTCGCTGCCTTCCCGGCTTCAATCGAACCGAGCTGATCCCCGACGCCGGCGAGTTGCGCCGCGTAAAGCGTGATCCCCTTTAACGCGGCATCGGCTGGCAAACCAAATGCCACGGCCTGCGCGGCCGCGTAAGGCAGGTTCTTCACAAGCGATCCGCCGCCCCCACTGAACCCCACCGTCACGCCCGCCGTGCGCAAGACCTCCGGCGCGCGGAAGTAAACATCGTAGCCGTCCGCCTCATGCACTGGCTGCGTGAAGACGTGACTGAAGACAACGGGCACATGGTTCGTTGCGAGCAGATCGGCGACTTTCCACGCGTCCCGCGCGTCGGCCAGGATGATTTTGAATTGATTCGTCCCCGCCCACTTCACGGCGGCGCGGATTTGTCGAACATCATCGGCGTGGATTGTGATGGGAATCTGGCCGCGCACGACGGGCTGCATTGCCTCCCAGGCGGGAACCTTTTGGAACCGGGCATCGTCCCCCTTCGCTTGGTCTTTCGCTTTAAAGTATGCGCGCGCCTCGGCAAAGAAGTCATCCAGCGCCTTCAACTTCTCCTGGCGTTCCTTGTCCTGCGCCTCGAGGGATTTCCATTTATCCTTATTCCGCGCGCGCGCCTTCGGCGTTGGGTCGAGATCCGCACCCGGCCAGTAAACGTGCAATGCGATGGGTTTCCTGATCGCCATCTGCTCGCTCGTCCAGCCCGCCAGCGCGAGCAACGCGGACTGCCCCGCCACGACGCCACCCTGCGGCACCGGCTCAAAATGCGAGACGCCATTCGCCCGGGCCACCGGCAGCAACTCGGAATCGGGATTCACCGCAATCCACGACTCTACGTCCGGCGTGTATTCGCCGACTTCGCGGGCGTCCACCGTGGCGCGGACGGCCTCAATTTCCACGAGGCCGAGGTCGGTGTTCAACGCGATCAAGCCAGGGTACAAATGCAAACCGTCGAGCGCGACGGTCTTTGCGCCGTTCGCGGAAAGGGATTTGCCGACGGCAACAATTTTCCCGTCTTCCATCAATACTTGTCCGGGCGCCAACGTATCGCCCGAAACCGTATGCACCGTTGCCCCCACGAGCAAAAGCGCCTCCGCCTGAAGAGAGATGACACCCCACAACAGCGCGATCACGAATTGAATCGCTATCCACCGGCCCGGCAAGCTGAGGATATTCCATCGCGGCCGGACAGAGGCCCGCGACCCACTCTTCACCCTCCGTGTTTTCATCGTTCCTCCTCCTCCAGACAGTGCCGGTCCACGCCATCGAATTGATGTTCCCGCGCGACGCGGAAAAACGAGCCGCCATCTCCGCCAGCACCCTCGCCCCCACCACCGGCAAGCCTCAGGAGCTGCTTCGCTTTCGCGATCAAGTCGGCGCGTTCTTTTGCCAATGCGGCGAAACGTTCGGCGGCCAGCGTCCGGTCAAAGTACTTTTTGCCCTCAATCCAGGTCTGCAACACCACGCTGCGCGAATCGAGCGGCGAACCGGACCAAATCACGAAGTCAGCGTCTTTGCCCGGTTCAAGCGAGCCAACCCGCTGGTCAATGCCGAGCTGCTTCGCGGGATTGAGGGTGACGAATTTAAGCGCCTCGACTTCCGGTGTCCCGCCGTATTTCACCGCCTTGGCCGCCTCCGTGTTCAAGCGGCGGGCGAGGTCGGAAGAATCGGAGTTGAATGACACCGTCACGCCGCGCGCGCGCATGAGCGAACCGGCATACGGAATCGCATCATAGACCTCGAACTTGTAAGCCCACCAATCTGCGAAACACGAAGCCCCCGCGCCGTGCGCCGCAATCTCGTCCGCGACCTTGTAGCCTTCCAACACATGCTGGAGCGTGCCGACCCGCACCTTGAAACTTTCCATGGTCCGCAGGAACGCGAGGATTTCATCCTGCCGATAACTGTGGCAATGAATGAGCCGCTGGCCCGCAATGATCTCGCCAATCGCTTCGAGTTCGAGATCGCGGCGTGGCGGCAACCCACCGTTCTTCCGATAATCCTCCCAACGCTGGACATATTGCTGCGCCGCCGTAAAGCGATTCACATAGAACGTCCGGACCCCCATCCGCGTTTGCGGGAAACGCGTGACGTTCTTTTCGCCCCAGTTGGATTGTTTCACGTTTTCGCCGAGGGCGAACTTGATGCCCGGCGGTACGCCTTGAAACTTCAATTCCTCCGGACTGGCGCCATCGCGCAGCTTGATGACTTGATTCTGCCCACCGATGGGATTGGCGGAGCCGTGCAGGAGATTCGCCGTGGTCAATCCGCCCGCCAATTGCTCGTAGATGTTCTTCGTCTCCGAATTTACCACGTCGCCGATGCGACACATCGCAGTCGAAGGCAGCGTGGGTTCGTTCACCGCCCCGAGAATCGCCGTGTGGCTGTGGCAATCAATGAGACCGGGAGTGATGTGAAGGTTGGTGCCGTCAATGAACACGGCCTTCATCTCGCTGCTCAAGCCGGGGGGATTGATGGAATAAACCTTACCCTCGCGAATGAGCAGACTGGCATTCTCCAACACGCCACGCGCAGAGCACGTCCAAATCGTCGCGCCCGAGACAAAAACCGCGGGGGAATTTGTGATCGGCCCGCGCCCTTCCAGCGGCGAGCGCGCCACGCGCTTCTCCTGAAGTTCCTTCAACTCCGCTTCCTTCTTTTGCTTCTCCGCCTTCGCCTTCGCCTCCTTCTCCTTGTCACCGGCGGCGTCATTCTTCGCTTCCTTCTCGGATTCCTTGGCTGGTTGAACGTGATAGTTGCGACCGTCCACCCACACCTCGCGCACCCGCGCCTCGGGAT
>CAYHFK010000093.1:5370-15579 GCA_964355895.1 uncultured Bifidobacterium sp.
TGAACGTGATAGTTGCGACCGTCCACCCACACCTCGCGCACCCGCGCCTCGGGATTGAAGTAGCCTTTGTCGTCCACGATGGTGAGATTCGCAATTTTGCCGGGCTCAATCGTCCCGAGTTGCTTATCCATACCACAAAGTTTCGCGGGCACGATTGTGAGAGCTGCGAGCGCGTCGGTTTCCGATAAACCACGATCCAACGCCTGTTTCAGGTTCTTACGAAACACTTTCTTGTCCGCCAGCGCGTAGGTCGTAAGGGCAATTTCAAGTTTCTGCTGCCGCAGCACCGCCGGGTTTTCCGCCGCCCAATCCCACGCCCGCAGTTGATCCAGCGTCACCTGCTCCCAATCATCCTCGCTCGGCAGCTTGGGCAGGTCGGGGAAGTTCACCGGCACGATAAAGGTCGCGCCGGTTGCTTTCGCCAGCTCGGGCCGACGCCATTCCTGTCCGCACGAGACGATGGCGATGTCGAGATTCAGCTCGCGCGCCACGCGCGCCGCGCGATCCACCATCAACGCACTACCCGGCTCGAACAACACTCGTTGTTTTCCTTCCGCTGCCGCAGTCAGTGCTTCAAGCGACGGATCGAACTCTGGTCGCCTCCGGCCCTGCGGTCGCTTCTGCCAATCCGCCTGATCGAGCGCGTAGTGCTGCGCGTCAAAAAAGCTTTGCCGCACGGTGGCAATCACGCCCATGAGCGAGCCTGGATACGCCTGCTCGTCCTCCGCGTGCGTCTCGAAGGCGATGTGCTGAAAAACATCCGGCTTCACGACGAGTTCGTTCGGGTCGCCCTCCGCCAACCCTACCAGCGCGCTGGTCCCACGGATGATGCCCCGCGCCGGGGCAATGACGGCAGTGGTGAAACCCAGTTCGCGCAATGACTCAATGGCCTTCTTGTCGGGAGAAAAACCTCGCACCGCCCGGGTCTCCGGTGTGACTTTGGCGACTCCATAACCCGGGCCGGTTCGCCCGGGATCAGGCCGTTGTCCCGGGGCGCCGAAAAAATTCACCCCACCCGAGGCCAGCGATGGCTGGCTGATGGGCTGGGTGTCGCCGGTGGCAATGGGCTGGTTCGTCTGGTTGAGCGGGAGATACGATTCGATGAATCCGGCATAAATCGTCAGTCCCTTCATGTCCCACACGCGCGCATCGGCGGGTGCGGCGACGTCTTTGCCGACGGCCTGAATGAATCCATCGCGGATGACCACAGTCGCGCCATCAAGCGATTCACCCGGTCGGGTCACCACCGTGCCACCGACGAGCGCATGAACGCCGTTGGGCAACGGACGAAAACCGGGCGGAAGAATTTCGCGCGCGCCGCCCGGCAATACCGCGCCGACAAGTAAAATCGAAAAAAGGACTGGCGAAATGAAAACGCTTCGAATGTGAGGTCCGCGCATGGCGGGCGACAATACGCATTGCGCCAGGGGATGACAAGCGGGAGTCGCGCGGTCTCACCGCGAACGGTGGCGATGGCGTTAGCTCGTCACCGGGCGGCTGGTTTCCGCATGGCGAAGGGCGGCGGGCTGCGTTACAAAGGAGGCGTTGCTTGTTCTGACCCCGGACCGGTCAGGAAAAAGCGAAAGCGAACGCGTATGATGACCATTCGAAAATCCGAAGATCGCGGCCATGCCAATCACGGCTGGCTCGACAGTTATTTCAGTTTCTCGTTCGCGGAGTATCACGACCCGCGCCAGATGGGCTTTCGCTCGCTGCGCGTTATCAATGATGACCGCATTGGTCCGGGCGGTGGCTTCGGGATGCACCCGCATCGCGACATGGAAATCATCAGCTACGTGCTCGGGGGCGCGCTGGAACACAAGGATTCGATGGGCAACGGGCGGGTCATTCGCGCCGGCGATTTCCAATACATGGCCGCTGGCACGGGCGTGACCCATAGCGAATTCAATCCGTCCGCCGCCGAGGAAACGCACCTGTTGCAAATCTGGATCCTCCCCGACCGCAAGGGTGTGGCGCCGCGCTACGCCGAGAAGGCCATGGCCGCAGCCGCGACGGGCCAGCTCCATCTCATCGCCAGCAAGTCGGGCCGGGCTGATTCCATCGCCGTTCATCAGGACATGGATTTGTGGCTCGCCAAACTGCGCGCGGGCGAAAGTGTCACGCATTCCTTGCGTCCGCAACGGCACGCGTGGGTTCACATCGCCGAAGGGGCGGTGGAATTGAATGGCCAACGCTTGAAAGCGGGCGACGCCGCAGCGGTCGGCGGGGAAGAAGCTTTGAACCTTCTCGGCAAAGAAAGGTCACAGGTTTTGTTGTTCGACTTGAACTGACCGATGAAAAAGCTACTTCACCTGCTGGCGCTGCTGGTTTTTACGGGGGCGCTCATTATCTGGGTCGCCACCGGCGCGAATCGCGGCTGGACGAAAACCAGCGAGCCGGTCAAGACGATGGACGAAGTCACCGGCATTGAAGGCATCACCTACGAAAAACGGTTCGCGCCCGGAATCGATTTTCTGGGCGCGGCGCTGTTGGGCGTGGGAATCCTAACCGGCGCTTCCATTTTGTTGCGCAACCAAAAAACAAACTGAACACTGAATACATGAATATGAAAATCAAACTCCCCGGTCTGCTCGCCCTCGTTTCTTTCACCGTCGCCGCGTCCGCCGCGCCGTTGACGTTCGACTTCAAAGACCCCAAGGGCGTGAACAACGCGGTGTTCAAACTCGATGCCCCGCTGGAGGCCATCAACGGCAGCGCCAGCGGAATTACCGGCACGGTCATGTTCGACCCGGCGAATCCGGCTGCGACGAAAGGGAAGATCACCGTTGCCGCTGACTCGCTGACCGTTCCGAATTCGATGATGAAAGGGCACCTGCACAGCGCAATGTGGATGGACGTGGCGGCGAACAAGGAAATCACGTTCGAGGCGAAGGAACTCAGGAACGTAAAAACCGTCGGCGCCAAAACAACCGCCGATGCGGTCGGCACGCTGACGATCAAAGGCATCGCGAAGGAAGTGACCGCGCCGATCTCGCTGACCTATTTGAAGGGCAAACTCGGCCAGCGCGTACCGAAAATGGAGGGGGATCTGCTGGTCATTCGCGCCAGCTTTGCGATCAAACGCAGCGACTACGGCATCAATCCTGGCGCACCCGAGGAAAAAGTGTCGGACACAATTGACCTGACACTGAGCATCGCCGGCGCGGCGGCCAAGTAATCCGCCGAAAGCATAATTCAATGGCGTGGCGAGCGATGGCTCCGCGCGCCATTTTTGTGCGTGTCCGCAACCCCCCGGCAGCAAGTTGTTGCCGCGGGCCGCCCGGAGTTTAGAATCCCGCCATGACGATGCGGCAATTCTACGATTGGCAAACCGCCGGCGGCGGGGGCGATGTCTCGTTACTCGTGGAAACGCTGGAACGCCGCGAGATTCCGTGGTGCATGATCGGCGGGCTGGCCGTCAACCACTGGGCCGAAGAGCCGATGGCTACGGCCGACGTCCATGTCGTCATCGCGCTGGAACGGGTGGAGGAAGCGGTGAGCGCTTTGACCGAAGCGGGGTTCACGGCGAAGCGATTCGATTGGTCGGTGAATCTGAAAGGCCGCTCCAAAGTTTCCGTCCAGATCAGCACCGAGGATTTCTACCGGGATTTTCCCGCGCGTTCCGTCGCAGCGGACATTCACGGGATTCTGATGCGCGTGGCGGCGCGGGAAGATACCCGGCGCGGAAAATTGAAAGCCTTCGCCGACACGCAACGCCGTCCCAGCAAACGCCAGAAAGACCTGCTCGACATCGCGCGCCTTGTGGAAGCGCATCCGGACCTCCGCGCTCAAGTGTCGGCTGACATTCTGGAGAAGTTGAAGGTTTGAGCGATTGGAGATTTTTGGCCGCCTTTGCCCAAGGCTGTTTGGCGCGGGGTTTGATTGAAAAGACCACTCGACGGTGATTTACGTCCAGAATACAGTCGCACCCATGAAACTGGATCGGCTGCCAAGCCGGCGGGCAACTTGGATGTTAGGCGACGTATGCGTTTTGAATAATGAACACACCAGCTTTTTCTATCGTGCGCACAGCGCGAACTGCGGTCGAGGCCGACATGTTAATTGCGGCCTTGCGCTGTGCCGGTTTGCATCCGGTTGATTTGGGCACTTCGTCCCATTTTTCCCTCGCGGGAGCAGACGTTTCGTTCCACATCGAAGTTCCCACATCGGAAGTGAGCGAAGCCAGAGAGCTTTTGAATTCGTATGAGCGTCCCAGTCACGAAGGCTAATAGCGCGATAGGCTACAAGCGTTGAACACCTTTCCCGGCAGTCAATCTTCCACCGTCACAGTGGTCACAAAATATTCGCCGCCAGCTCCGCCAGTTCTGAGCGCTCGCCTTTTTGCAGTTCGACGTGGGCCGCCACGGCCTCCGGACGAAACTTGCTCACGATGTAATTGAAACCGTTGGAAGAGCTGTCCACGTAAGGATTATCAATCTGATAGGGATCGCCGGTGAAGACGATCTTTGTGCCGTTGCCGACGCGGGTAGTTATGGTTTTGACTTCGAGCGGCGTGAGGTTCTGCGCCTCGTCAATAATCATGAACTGATTGGCAATGCTGCGGCCGCGGATGTAGCTCAACGCCTCCACCACGATGTTGCCGGAGCGCATGAGGTCGGTGCTGCGGCGATGGTCCTGCCCCATGTTCAGGTCGCTCAACATTTCCAGCGCGTCGTGAATGGGCTGCATCCATGGTGCGAGTTTTTCTTCCAGGGAACCCGGAAGGAAGCCGAGTTCCTTGCCCATGGAAATGGTCGGGCGCGCCACGACGACGCGGCGGAATTCGCGGTCGAGCACGGTGCGCTTCAAGCCGGCGGCCATGGCCATCAAAGTTTTTCCCGTACCGGCCTTGCCCATGAGGGTGACGAGCTTGACGCGATCATCGAGCAGCGCGTCGAACGCGTAATGCTGCTCGCGATTACGCGGCTTGATGCCCCAGACGCCTTCGCGGCAATCAATGATCGGAATGAGCTTGGTCCCGGAAGCGTCCACCTTCGTGAGGGCGGCGCGCTTGGGATTCGCCTCGTCCATCAGCGTGCAATACTCGTTGGGGAAATACTGTTTGCCGCCGTTGATTTCCAGTTCGCCGTTGGCGCGAAACGCGGCCATTTTCTCCGGGCCGACCGTCAACTCGATCATGCCGGTGTAGAGATCCTTGATGAAAACGCGGTCGGTTTCGTAATCCTCGGCCTCCAATCCGAGCGCGTCGGCCTTGATGCGAAGGTTGATGTCTTTGCTGACGAGGATGGTTTTGTTTTTCGGCTCCGCCTTTTGGATGGCCTTGGCGACGGCGAGAATTTTGTTGTCCACCGTCGTGCCCTTGCCATTCCCGTTGGTGAGCGATTTTTTTTGAACGTGGATGAGCAGTTTTCCCCCCGTGGGCAATTTGACGCCCGCGCTCAGACTCCCCTTGCCGCGAAACCCGTCGAGCATCCGCGACACGGTGCGGGCGTTCTGGCCCAGTTCGGTGGACTCGCGTTTGAAGCGGTCAATCTCCTCGATGACCTCGATGGGAATCAGGACGTTGTTGTCCTCGAACTTGAGGAGGGAGTTGGGATCGTGGAGGAGGACGTTGGTGTCGATGATGTAATTCTTCATTCAATGCAAAATTAAAAGTTAAAAAAGTCCCGATTCGGACGGCCAGTTACTTCGCGCGGCATTCTTCCTTTTGCATGCTTGATTTTTAATTACCTGTGCCGCCAGTTCGTTCATCCCATCGGCCACACAACTTCACCACCTCCACGGCAAACTGAAAGGTTCGATCCAATCTGTCCGGCGGTTGGTTTCGTCCGCCACCGGAATGCCGGCCGCCGCCATTTTTCATTTTGCATTTTCAATTTTCAATTCCCTGAGCCGGCGATACCATTTTCGGAGCTGCGGACGGTTGGCCGGCAGCTGGTAGTGGCCGGCGTAAAGGAAATTGCCCAGCATGCCGAACAAATCGAAATCCACGAAGCGCGGCTGCGAACCGAGCAGGAATGGCCGGTGCCCGAGCATTTCCTCGAACGGCAGAAGCCGCTGTTCCAGTTGCCGCACCAGATCCGTTTGTTGCGCGTACCAGGCATCCAGACAACCGTGACCAAACTTCCGTTCCTTGTGCCGGACATAGGAAAGTTGATCCGCCCGGGCGACGAATTCACGGTAATGCGCGTCGTTGAGCTTGAAGGTCAGGCCCTCGATGTCATTCTCGATATAGCGCCAAAGGATAAATTGCTCGCCTTCGATCGCCGCCGGGAACAGACCAAGCACGAGTTTCTGATCCAGATACTTGGCGATGACTTGCGAGTCCTCGCCGGTTTCGAAGATCACATTGCGCCCGTCGCGGAGGATTGGTGCGGCGTAGTATCGTTCCTTGGTGAGCTTCCAGATCAGGGAGCGATCGCCGGTCCGGGCGAGGTTGGTGAGCTTGAAGCGCGCGCCGGAAAATTCAAGGATGCGCCGTTGGACGATGCAGAACGGACTCCAGGGAAACTGAATCAATTCAATCATGTCAAAACGTCATTGGTGCGATTTCGCGGCGTAAGCCTAGGCGGACGCCGCCGGAGAGACAAGGAGAAGCTTTGCGGGCCGGGAAATGATGGCGGGATTGATTGATGCCACGCCCCTGCGGCAGACCCGGTTGTTAGTCAGAACGCGCGCGACGGGTTCAGTGCGGCGGCCGGTAAAAGAGATACATCACCAGCGCGAAGATGGCCGAGACGATGACCCCGACGACGATCGAGGACTTGAGGATGAACCGCTGTTTGCGGCGATAACTGCTGCCGCCTTGACCCGGCAAGAGGTAATACCGCTCCTTGTCGTCCTTGGGGCGGTCGCGCTGCGGTTTCTTGGCCGAAAAAACGGACATGTTGTTCTAAAATTGGAGCGGGTGAAGGGAATCAAACCCACGCCCGCCACTGCGCCAGTTTCGTGAAAAACTGGCGTAAAAACTCATAATGGTTGAGGCTATAGCGATTTTCAAAAAAGGCGAGAGAGAAGTTGAAATACGTTTGGGGGGAACTTTTCCTGCAGGGATTTTCAGGAGTTGAACCCCTTCAAAGCGGTGAATTTGGTTTCCGTCGTGCAGGCTCGCTATCCCGAGGCCTTCTGGCGCTGGACGGCACCCAGTTCAGTCTGACCAATACGCCGCCAATCAAGGGCGCGGTCAAAAAAGCCAGAAGCCGCCGTGGCCGCGCCGAGGCCAACCGTTCGGAAGAACGCGTCGCCATGCGCGTCAGCCGGGCGGACACGCTGTGCCGACCGACAAACTGACCGCCCGGTTTCCGCGCACCCTGATCAATCTCAAACAGGCGATTCGAGAGCTTCCCTGCGTTTTCGTCTTTGACAACGACGACCTGAGCACTTCATTCCAGCTGGCGGCAGTTTTTCAAGACGGACGACGGAAGTTCCTGGCAAAATCAATTCCTGGCTGGCTCGAGACAGTGCTTTAAAGAAAGCGAACCGGCGAAGCTGGTGGCAAGCCCTGATGCACAATCCAAGTCGGGAGCGTGAAGCGGCATTTCGGATAAGCCGAGCCGCCACAAAACTGACGACCACCGCCGCCGGCGTTCTTTTCTGGCAAGCTTGATCGCTGCGATTATGATCCCAGCCGAATCTATGCAACAACTTTGGTGTCGAGTACCGGGCGTCCTTCGGCGGATCGCCATTCTTTGTGTGCTCGTCGGATTGGGTCGGAGCGCGGCCGCAGGCGATGCTGATCGGGAGATTGCCTTCAACCGTCAATGGGCTGAACACGCTTTCGCTGAGTCCGCGCAGAGGCCGCCGGGCCACGGCCTGCGGATTGTCCGGGAGGATGGCCGGGGTGACACGAAGGTGGGCCACTGCGCCGCGGGCGGCCCCCTCCGCTTGGGAAACAAGACGTATTCGCGGGGCATCGGCGTCAACTCTTACAGCGTGCTGCGCGTGTCGCTTGGCCAGCCCGCCGCGCGGTTGCTCGCGGTCATCGGGCTGGACCGCAACGTGGACAACACTCCCGCCTCGGTCGCCTTTCATGTTGCCGTCGGCGGCAAGGACGTGTTTGCCACCGGCGTGATGCGAGCCTCGAACGAGGTGCAGACGATCAACGTGCCGCTGGCCGGCGCCCGCGAATTTGATCTGATCGTGGACGAGGGCGGCGACGGGCGCGGCTTTGATCAAGCCGACTGGGCTGACGCGCGGGTGCTTTTTCAGGACGGCTCGGAACTTTGGCTTGATGATCTGGCTCGACAACCGGTGATGGGCGGGGAAATCCCCTTCTCCTTCGTCTATGGCGGTCGGCCCTCCGCCGAGTTCCTGGGCCAGTGGCCGCGTAGCGTTCAAGACCTGCCGGTTGATGCCGCGAAGCAGCAACGGCAGCGAATCCTCACGCTGACCGATCCGGAGACGGGTCTGGAGGTTCGTGCCGTAGCCACCATTTACACCGACACGCCCGGCGTTGATTGGATCCTGCATTTCACCAACAAAGGAACCCGGGACACGCCGCTCCTGGAGCAGGTCAAGGTCGTTGACGTGACGGTTCACACGGGCGTATCCGACCAGCCGCCGGTCCTGCACCGCTTGCGCCCCGATGCGGAGAATTGGCTGCCGCTGGAGACGCCGCTGCCGAATGGACAGCGCATTGAGTTTGCACCCGTGGGTGGCCGGTCGTCGCTGGGCGCCTGCCCCTTTTTCAACCTGGCCTGGAATGGCGGAGGCGTGATTACGGCGATCGGCTGGACGGGTCAGTGGGTGGCTTCGGTCGAACATACCAACGGCGGCCTGCGCGTCGCAGCCGGCATGCAAAACCTGCGCCTCAAGCTCCACCCGGACGAGACCATCCGCAGTCCTCGGATCCTCCAACTCTACTGGTCGGGCGACGATCCGTTTCGTCCCTACAACCTTTTTCGCCGCACCATGCTGAAACATATCGTGCCCAAGATTGATGGGCAGCCAGTCACCCCGCCGATCGCGCACCTCAGCACGGCCTTTTATGAAATGGACAAGGGGACCGAAGCCGACGTGTTGTCGCACCTGAAGTCCATCGAAGGGCTGGGTTTCGATTACTTCTGGCTGGATGCCTATTACGGCAAGGACGATTTCCCAACGGTCGGCAACTATGTGCTCCCGTTGCTGCGAGGATTCAACCCGAAGCGTTTCCCCGGCGGCATCAAGCCGGTCGGCGATGCGGTGCGTCACGCAGGCATGAAGTTCCTCCTGTGGTTCGAGCCGGAGCGCATCTGTCCCGGGACCTTGATTGCCCGGGAGCACCCGGAGTGGGTCGTGTTGCCCTCCGACGGCGGTTGGGGAATGTTCAATCTCGCCGTGCCCGAGGCTCGCCAATACATCACCGACTACCTCAACACTTCGGTCAAGGAATACGGGATCAGTTGTGTGCGCATGGACAACGCGGTCTCCTACAACGGACTTTGGGAAGCTGTGGATCGGGCGACCCCGGATCGTCGTGGGTTGGCGGAGATCCGCTATGTCGAGGGTTTATACCGGATGTGGGACGATCTCTTGGCGGCCAATCCCGGAATCTTCATTGACAACTGCGCTTCCGGCGGAGGCCGCATTGACCTGGAAACGTGTGCGCGTTCCATTCCGCTCTGGCGAACCGACGGGACCATCAACCCGCTTCTGGGCGGAGATTTCGCGCAAGCAGCCGTGCAGAATCAAGCGATGACCGCGGGACTCAGCCGCTACGTACCCTTCTCCGTGAGCGGGCAAATGGGGGCGACGCCCTACCTCTTCCGGAGCGGAGTCAACGGCGGCGGCATTTCCTTCGCCGAAGATGTGCGTCCCGCCAACTATCCCCGCGACCTGCTCAAGCAGGCGATTGCCGAGGCGAAGCGTCTGCGCAAGTACTACTTTGGCGACTACTACCCGCTGACCGACGTGACCACCGATGCTCGCGACTGGTGTGTCGTCCAGTATCATCGCCCGATGGAGCAGGACGGGATGTTCGTCCTATTTCGCCGCCCCAAGTCGTGCTTCGCCAGCTACGTGCTGCGCGAGGCCCAGGCGATTGAGCCGGCAGCGGACTACGAGGTCACGCTGTCCCGCGGCTATGAGCCTTCGCCACCCAATCGCATGAAGGGCGAAGACTTGTTGCGACTGAAGGTTGACGTTGACGAAAGCCCCGGCTCGGTCGTGGTCGAGTACCGGAAAGTTGTGCGGTGAACCAGCTGCGTTGTTCCAGTATGGCGACACGGAAGTTTCGTTACGTCACGAGACGCTCGCCCGAGTCGCTGT
>CAYHFK010000094.1:0-15508 GCA_964355895.1 uncultured Bifidobacterium sp.
ATCAGGTGAAGGAAACCAACTCCGTTGTGGATCTTGGTTTCCATTACGTCACGGTCAGCAACGGTATGGCGGCGGACCTGGATGGCGATGGGATTCCAGATTATGCCGACGCGGACGCCGACGGGGATGGAATGTTGGATAGCTGGGAGGTACAGAATGGTTTGAATCCGCTCGTAAATGATGCGAACGCGGACCCGGATGCGGATGGCTTGACGAACTATCAGGAGTATCTGGCGGCCAGTGATCCGCAGAGCGGAACGATGGTGGTGGCGTGGGGGCGGAATTTCAGCGGCCAGTGCAACGTGCCCGCCGGACTGCGGGATGTGCTGGCGGTGGCGGGGGGAGAGAAATCGTCCTTGGCGTTGAAGCAAAATGGAACGGTGGTGGCGTGGGGCGGCAACGCGATGGGGGAAACCAATGTGCCGGTGACGCTCACCAATGCCAGTACGATTGCGGCGAACGGTTACGCCAGTTGTTCCACGCCGACGGGCTTGGGCCTGGCGCTCTCCAACGGCGTGGTGACGCAGTGGGGCACCAATCTGGGCAATCCACCGGCGGGATTGAACAGCGTGCGCGCGGTGGCCGTGGGCGCGTTTCACGGTCTGGCTTTGAAGAGCGATGACACCGTGGTCTCGTGGGGCAACACCAATCAATGGGGCGCCCGAGTGCCGGCGGGTCTCTCCAGTGTGAAGGCCATTGCCACGGGCTGGCATCATAGCGTGGCCTTGTTGAGCAACGGCACCGTCAACGCTTGGGGCCTCTACGCGCCGCAACTGGGTTACACGCTCACGAATGTTCCGTCCGGCTTGACCGACGTGGCGGCGATTGCCTCGTACGGCTTGCACACAGTTGCGCTCAGAAGTAACGGAACGGTGACGGCGTGGGGTTACAACCAGTGCGGCCAGACGAATGTTCCCGCCGGCTTGAGCAATGTGGTGGCGGTGGCAGCGGGCGCGGGCCACAATCTCGCATTGAAAAATGACGGCACGGTGGCCACTTGGGGAATCATGCCCGGCACACCTGCCAGTCTGGACAAGGTGACGGCCATCGCTTCGGGCCAGGATCATTGTCTGGCCGTGCGCACGGGCAAGCTGACGCCGGTCATCATGCAACACCCGGTGGACCGGAAACAAACCAACGGCGGCACGGTAAATTTCAGCGTGAGCGTGGCGAGCCTTGCGCCCGTAAGTTACCAGTGGCAATCTAACACTGTGAACCTGTCTGGCGCGACCAATGCCACGTTGACTCTGGCCAACGTGCAGGCCAGCGCCAGCTACCGGGTGACGGTGGCGAACAGTGCGGGTTCTCTCCTCAGTTCCAACGCGACGTTGCAGGTCATCGTGCCCGGGCCGCCGGTGATTCAGATGGTGTCACCGCCGCCGGGTCTGCTGTGGGTCAAGACGTTTGCGAGCCTGGCGGTCACGGCGACGGCGGTGGGCGACGACGTGAACCCGATTTATCGCTGCCAATACCAATGGAACCGCAATGGCGTGGTCCTCACCAACCAGACGAGCTTCTTGTTTCGTTCGGCGGGCGTGCCGGTGGCGCCGCTGGCCGGCAATTATTCGGTGACCGTCACGAATGCCGTGGGCAGCACGAACGTGGGGCCGTGGCTCATTCGGGTCGTCAATGACGGTTCGGTGGCGGGCTGGGGTCCGACCGACGCGGATTGGTTGGACACACCCGCCAGCGCCACGAACATTGTTGCGCTGACAACCAGCCTCGCACACTCGCTGGCGGTGCGCGAAGACGGAACCGTCATTGCCTGGGGCAGCAACGACTTCGGCGAAACCAACGTGCCGCCCTCGCTGACCAATGCCATCGCTGTTGCCGGAGGAAACAATCACAGCCTGGCCTTGCGCGCCAACGGAACGGTGACGGCTTGGGGCAACAACAACTACGGGCAGACGAATGTGCCCAGCGGTTTGACCAATGTGACCGGCATTGCCGCCGCTGGCAACCAGAGCCTGGCGTTGTTGCGCAACGGGAGCGTCACCAATTGGGGTGAAACCTACGGCACCATTCCCGCCAACCTGACGAGCGCGATGGCGATTGCGGCCGGCAGCAATTTCAGCCTCGCCCTGCGAAGCAACGGCACGGTGGTGGCGTGGGGCGAGAATGATTATGGGCAGACCAACTTGCCCGCCGGACTCACCAATGTGGTCGCCATCGCGGCGGGCGGTTTCCATGCGCTGGCGTTGAAAGAAAACGGAACCGTGGCGGCGTGGGGCAGTTTGACCAACGTCCCGGCGGACCTGACGAACGTGATGACCATCGCGGCGGGCTGGAGTCACAACGCCGCGATCCGGAACAACGGGCGGGTCGTTTCGTGGGCCGACAACACCTACAGCCGGACCAACGCAACCGCCGGGTTGAGTGAAGTGAAATTGCTCGCTGCCGGCGGTGAGCATACGCTGGTTTCGGTATTCTCCCCGCTCGTGCAATACCCGGTGGATGTCAGCAAAGACTTGCTGCTGATTTACAACACGACATCCACGAACAGCATTGTGGTCAAAGACTACTACCTCGCCCACCGCCCGATGGTCAGCGGCGCGAACGTGCTGGGCATCTCATGCACGACGAACGAGATCACTGACATTGCCACTTTCACCAATCAAATACTTCCGTCCGTTCTTGCGTGGCTAACCAATAATCCAACCAAACATCCGCAATACATCATTCTCTTTCCCGACCTGCCGACGCGGATTTGGCAAACAGTTGATTGCACCAATTACTGCCACCTGATGAGTGTGAGCTATGGACTGCACGACAGTTTTTCCGGCATCAAGCCATTTATTACGAGCATCAACATGGGACTCTACGATCTCACCAACGATTGCATCGCCTACATCAACAAGCTCGAATCCTTCGGGACAAACTATTCGCCAGGCAAGCTGTTCATCAGCGCCAGCGCCGGAGGGTATGGAAATACCAATTTTGTTTTGGACAACTTGCGACATGGCCCCGGCTGGCCCATCCCGGAACCCAATTTTACTAGCGACGGCGGTATTATCTCATCGGTGACAAATATCGTTCTCAATTCGGAAACCATGGGTCTTGGAGTTACTTACAACGACGGTATCGAAACATACGGTCAGCCGTCGCTCCCGCACATCACGAACGCCGTGAACGTCGCTGGCTATATGTGTTGGGGGGCGCACAGTTCGCTGGGGAATGAGTACTCTCGCCACACCAACGTGATCAGTTGGACCGGCAACAGTAGCTGGTGGGCGATCGAAACGATTGAATCTTACAACGGCTGGCGTCACCCGGGCCAAGGAAACTTCACACAGTGGTTTTCGCAATTTGCGTTTGGGGGAACTAACTACGACAAGACTCCTGTTGGCGCAGTTACGCACACTGACGAACCCTTCATTGACAGGATTAATGATGCATCCGTCTACTTTGGCTTGTGGGCCGCAGGTAAAAACTTTGCGATCTGCGCGTGGTCGTCGCGAAAGGTAGAGCGATTCCAGGCAGTTGGAGACCCCTTCACACAAAGATAGAAAAACCAGGAGAAAGCTATGATGAGCTCAATAGTTCGGTTCCGTTGGTCAACATTGGCGCTTGTGGCGCTTACCTGTGGCGTAAGGGCCCAAGGGACGTTTCAAAATCTAAATTTTGAACAGGCAAATCCTATTCCATTGGGCTCGCCTTATATCATCGCTGCGTCGAACGGCATTCCCGGTTGGGTTTCTTACTTGGGTTCGACGATCGCGTACGACACTGTTGCCCTCGGCGGCGCCGCAATTTCGCTTCATGATACGGCATCGCGTTATTTCCAGCCGCTTCAGGGGTCTTACTCTGTGTTGCTGCAAGGCTCGGGCGCTGGACCAGCAGTCAGTGCCGCTATCGGGCAAGCTGGTCAAATCCCAGCAAGTTCGCTTTCGCTGCGCTTTTGGGCCGATCCGCGTTCCAACCTTCAAGTCACATTCGGTGGTCAGATTATTCCGCTGGCTCGTTTGAGCAGCAACCCCGCTTACGACGTGTTCGGCGGGGATGTTTCAATGTTCGTGGGTCAAACGGCCGAATTGCGGTTTATCGGGCCCGCCAATTCCGGCGGATACTTTGACAACATTTTTTTCTCCAACCAGCCCATTCCAGAACCAAGCGCACTTGGCTTGTTCGGCCTTGGCACATTGCTTCTTGGTTGGCGGCTACGGAGAAAATTGGAGATGTGAAATTCAGGGTTCCATTTGCAACCGATGCCAACGCGGTTCAACGCCGCAGCATTTCCCAAAGCACGCTGTCGTGGGTGCGGTTGGCCTTCCCCCGGTTTGATGGACATCCTCGGCAGGAAGCACCGACGGGAATCTACTTCGTCTGCGCAAAGAGCATGAACAGGCGCGGGCCGCGCGGCGTGGTCAGGGCGTACTGTTGCTCTTGCGGTCCGTGGGGAATGGCGAGGCCGTCGCAGTTTTTGTCCTGGGCGGGCTGGCCGTCCACGAGCAGCATGTAGTGATGCGTGCGGTGACCCGCGATGTCCGGCACCGTCGCTTCCCATGAATCGCGCCCGCTGTCGCGCCGCAGCGGCACCCGTTGCCAGTCGGTGAACGAGCCGATGATCTCCACCGTCTTTGGCTGGGCCGTCTGGCCCGCCGGCAACCGCCAGTGGAAGACTTTGGCGTAAGTTGGCTTGCGCTCGCCGGCGTTGCGCGGGGGCAGGGGCGACTGGTTCGGCCCTGCCCGCAACGCCGGTGCCGACGAGGTCGCCGCACTGCGGGGCTTTAAATTATTCAAACGATGCAACATAATCAGATTTTACGACGGCGGAAGTTAGATGCAGGGTCCGCCCAAAGCAAATTCTTTGAAGCGTCACCGAAATAATACGGAAAGTTATTTGTTCTTGAATTTTTCACCCGCCCTGGCGGTCGCAGCAAAGTGTTGAGTTGCGACGGGACTTGAAGGCATAATGGTCCCGGAAGGTTTTTATGAAGAGACAAAACTGCGGTTCGCGATCTGAGGTTGCCCGGATAATAGGTTTGCCCTTGGCCGCTTTGCTCGTGATGGTTTTCACCGTCGGCGCGGCCGAGAGCGCCAATACCAAGCCCCAGGACTGGAGCATGCGTCAGCTCTCACTGGCGGAGGCGCTCAATCTTACGCTGCAACAGAACGGCACGATTCTCAAAGGCAAGAGCGACCTCGAGGCGGCGTACGGCATCGTGGTGCAGACCCGCGCCATCGCTCTGCCGAAAGTTCAAATTGGCGGTCAGTTTCAAGCCATTGCGGAGAGCTCCATTGATACGCCGGCGGGCAGCGCCTTCGCCTTCGGCACGGATAAGAGCTGGAGGACGGAGATTCGCCTCGTGCAATCCATCTACGAAGGCGGGCGCATTAATTCGGCGCTCCGTTCGGCGAAACTCACCCAGGAGCAGGCGTTGCTTCAGTATCAGGCCGTGGTGGCGGACACCTTGCTGGCGGTGCGCATCAATTACTACGATATCCTGCTTGCCGCGCAACAGATCGTCGTGCGCGAAGCCTCGGTCAATTTGCTCCAGCGCGAACTGGACGATCAGCAACGGCGCTTCGCGGCCGGCACGGTCCCGCGGTTCAACGTGCTCCGTGCGGAAGTCGCCGTGGCCAATGCCCGGCCGCAATTGATTCGCGCCCGCAACGCCGAACGCGTTGCCAAAAATAAACTCGTGGACTTGCTGGGTTACAATCTCCCACGCACCGTCGGGGAGGATGTGCCCGTGCAGTTGACCGACACCCTCGACGCCGCGCCCTATCAAATTGATCTCTCCGCCGCCATTGGCCAGGCACTGGAAAAACGCCCCGAACTCAGCGCCTTACGCAAAGCCGAAGCGTTGCAGGCCGAGGGGATCGTGAACGCCAATGCGGGTTACAAACCCAGCGTGCAAATCTTCGGCGGCTATGGGGCTCGCAATTCCTCTTTTAGCACCGATCTGACCACGGAACGGCATGGTTGGCTGGCGGGTGCGCAATTGAGCTGGGACATTTTTGACGGCATGCTGACGCGCGGCAAGGTCATGGAGGCCAAAGCCGTTCATCAGAAATCCCAGACCGAACTGGCCGACACCTCCCGCCGAATCGAACTCGAAGTGCGCACGGCCTACTCGGATTTCATCGAAGCGCGCGAAGTGCTGGAATCGCAAAAGAAGGTGCAGGAGCAGGCCGAAGAATCTTTGCGCCTCGCCAAGGCGCGCGCCGACGCCGGCACCGGCACGCAACTCGACGTGCTCAATGCCGAGACCGCCCTCACCGAAGCGCGCACGACGCAATCCCTGGCGCTGCGCGATTACGCTGTGGCCGTGGCCCGGCTTGAGCGCGCAATGGGCGCGATGGCCGCGACTCCGAAGCCATAAGCGGACCGGGTGGGGCGCGTCACTCCGTGCGCGCCGTCTTGAGTTGAGGTGTGCGGACAGCGGCGCGCACGGAGTGACGCGCCCCACCTTGATGGATGAATCGCCCGATTCTGCTCCACGACTGCGGCTCGTTGCTTTAGACTCCAGTCATGAAAGCCATTCAACTCATCGCTTACGGCACACCCGGCAAATTCGAGCTACGCGATTTGCCCGAGCCCCAACCCCGGCCGGGCGAGGTAGTCGTCGCGGTCAAAGCCTGCGGACTGAATCACCTCGACCTCTGGCTCGAAGCCGGCGGGCTGCCGGTTCAAATTCCCCTGCCGCGGACACCGGGCAGCGAGGTGGCCGGCGTCGTGTGCGCCGTTGGCGACGCGGCGGGCGAGTGGAAACCCGGTGATGCCGTCGCAGTGCAGTCCAACCTGTTCTGCGGCGAGTGCGAGTTTTGTCAGCGCGGCGATGATTCCCTTTGCCTGCGCGGCGAGTTGCTCGGGATTGGGCGCGACGGCGGGTTTGCCGAGCAAGTAGTTGTGCCGGCGCGTGTGCTCGTGCGTCTGCCCGCCGGGGTTGATTTTGCCACCTCTGCCGCGCTCACGCTTGCGGGCAGCACCGCCATGCACATGCTCACCCACCGCGCGCAAGTCCGCGCCGGTGACTGGGTGCTGGCCATCGGTGGCGCGAGCGGCGTTGGCTCGGCGGCGATTCAGATTGCCAAACAACTGGGCGCGCGCGTTATCAGCACCGGTTCGACGGAAGCGAAGCGTACGCTCGCAAAGAATCTCGGCGCGGATTTCGTGGTGGACTCGACCGCGGCCGATTGGCCCGCCGAAGTCCGCAAGCTTACGAACAAGCGCGGTGTGGACGTGGTCGTCGAGCACGTCGGCGGCGATGTGTTGCCGAAATGTTTCGAGTGCCTGGCGCGCGGCGGAACGATCGTCACTTGCGGCGCCACGGCGGGGCGCGACGTGGCGCTCAACCTCTGGCCGATTTTCGTGAAGGAGCAACGGCTCATCGGCAGCTACGGCCGCAATCGGGCGGATTTTCGGGCCACGCTCGAATGGGCCGCCGCCGGAAAGCTGAAGCCGGTGATTGATGCCATTTTCCCGCTGGATCAAACCCCCGCCGCCTTCGCGAAACTTCGCGCCCGCAGCGTTCTCGGGAAGGTGTTGATCAAGCCCTGAGTGCCGGTTCAAACAGTGTCTTAACGAAATGCCGTCCTCGTTCTCGTCCTCGTCCTCGAAACCCGCCCAAGATCGAGAACGAGGACGAGGACGAGAACGAGAACGAAACAGAAAGCAGCGTTTTCAAACCGGCCCGACGAACGCCCGCGATTGAACAGGATTACCGAACACCGCCCCGGCGAGTTTGTACTTTGCGCTTGCCAACCCGCGCTTTGCAATGCAAAGACACGGCATGGAAACGAACTGGGCCGCTGAACATCTTCAAACCATCCGCACGCTGATGGAGCGTTCCGCGCTCTATCGCCGCGCGCTCGCACCGATCATGATCTTCGCCGGACTGGTTGGGATTGGGGCCGCAGTTGCGGGTCGCGTTCTAAGCATCGCGACCCAAACTGGATTCATCGGCTACTGGATGGGGATGGCGCTGGCGGGGTTTGCGGGCGCGTTTTTGCTCGTGCGCCGACAGGCGCTCAAGACCGCCGAGCCGTTCTGGTCGCCGCCCGCCCGCCGCGTCGCCCAAGCGTTGTTGCCCTCGCTCACGGCCGGATTGTGGGTGGGTGTTTTGGTTTTCATTGTATGGTCGCGACCATCAGTGGTGGAGTCACCTAATGACATGAGGGATGACGCCGGCGATTTGATTTGGTTACCTGCATTGTGGGCTGTGTTCTATGGGTGCGCCTTGCACGCTGCCGGATTCTTCACGTTGCGTGGGTTAAGGTTGTTTGGCTGGCTTTTCATAGCTGCCGGCAATTTGATTCTGCTTCTCCTCTTCATCCCCCAGGAGTTCCCGGATCTGGCGTGGCAAAACAGTCACTACCTGATGGGCTTTCTGTTTGGTTTCCTGCAGTTGGCTTATGGCGTTTACCTCTACGTGACCGAGAAACGTGATCTGTGAATCCCGAACCCTTTCTTCAGCTCGACCGGGTCATTCACGAGAAGGGGCGGTTGGCTATTATGTCCATGCTCGCCGCGACACCGGAGCTGTCATTTACGGAACTGCGCGACACCCTGGCCAT
The DNA here is from genome assembly GCA_964355895.1 of uncultured Bifidobacterium sp. Classification (GTDB taxonomy): domain Bacteria; phylum Verrucomicrobiota; class Verrucomicrobiia; order Limisphaerales; family JADLHS01; genus JADLHS01. The sequence goes on from CAYHFK010000094.1 coordinate 8,521, forward strand.
GACGGACGGCAATCTCGTCTCGCATATACGCACGTTGCAGGAGGCTGGCTACGTTGCGACCAGCAAGTCCATCGAGAATAACCGCTCGCTTACGACCTGTTCCTTGACGGCGGCGGGCAAGAAAGCTTTCGCCGGCTACATCAACTTGCTGGAGCAAATCCTCGAGCAAACCCGGCGCATCTGAAACCGGGGGTGCGACCGGAAGTGGCGGTCAGGGGTAGCGCAGATTGGCAATCTGCTGGATCGCCGAATGGCATTCGGCGGAGCATAATACTTTTTACCGCTGCCGAGCTTTTCCCAGCCCCGCAGATTAACAATCCGCGATACGGCAGAGTGCCACTCTGCGCTACGGCTTCCGCCCTGACCGCCACTTCCAGCCACACCCGTCAGATGGCGGCTGGTGGCGTGACGCGATTCACCCGCAATCCCACCTTCTCGCTCGCCGACTGGAAGGAGAGAATTCCCTTCTCGGCGGTGACGCCGGCGTAGGGATCATTCGTCGTCAAAAGATTTCCGTCCACGTCGAGAAAATCGCACAGCTCGGCCAGGTGCGCGGCGGCGCTGATGAGGACGCTCGTTTCGATCATGCAGCCGATCATCGTTTTCAGGCCGACGGCGCGCGCGGCTTTCAACGCTTCGTACCCGGCGCTCACGCCCCCGGTCTTGACCAGCTTCACGTTCACGCCGTGAAAACATTCGGCGCAATGCGCCGTGTCCCGCGCCGAGTGATAGGACTCGTCCGCCAGCAACGGGAGCGGCGAGCGCTCCTTGAGCCAGACCAGATCGCGCGGGTGGGTGGTTTGCGGCATCGGCTGTTCGACGAACTGGATGTGGCTGTCCCGGGCGAGCCACTCGATTCGTTCCAGGGCCTGCTCCTTGGTGCGCCAGCCTTCGTTGGCATCCACGCGGACGGGCTTGGCGGGCGCGACTTCGCGGAGCGCGGCGAGGATCGCGTGATCATCGGGCACGCCGACCTTGAGCTTCAACACCGGGTAAGCTTCGGCGGCGAGAACTTTCTTCCGGATGACTTCCGGCCGGTCAATACCGATGCTAAAGGAAGTGACATGATGTTGCTCGCGAAAGCCGAGACCGAGGAAATCATAGACCGGTTGGCGCGCTTGCCGGGCCGCGCCGTCCACCAGCGCGATGTTTAGGGCGCACTTGGCCGCCATGTCGCCCGGCGAAAGCGTGTTCAGATAATTCATGCTGCCGGTCACGTCGGCAAAGGAAAGCTGGCGGGCATCCACACGACGGCAGAATGCCTCCACCGATGCCGCCGATTCGTGATAACGCCCGATGGGCGACGCCTCGCCCACGCCGACGATCCCATCCCGTTCCAGTTGGACCATCACTACGTCCACGACGTCGCTGCTGCCCCGGGCAATGGTCCAGGTATTGGCCAGTCGCAAATGTTCCCGCCAGAATTTAAGTTGCACGGCCCAGACAGAACCGAAAAGTGCGGGCGAAAGCAATGCGGATGTGAGGAAGCGTCAGCCCGCCATCTGCCCCCGCGTGACCCCGAGCTGGTTGGAGAGCTTCAACTCGCGCCACAATTGCGTGCCGCTGATTTCACCGCGCAACAACTGCCGATACTTCGCGATGGTTTGGGCCACTTGCTCCGGCGTTTCGTTCAGGAACTCGATCCGAAAGTTCTGGACGCCCAGCGCCAGCATCCGTTCCACATATTCCGCGCCGGTTTGTGCGCGGGAATTGAACACCGTGTTGCGACAGCCCACGTCCGCCTTGAGGGGATGCTCGGCGCCCACGCGGTCGCGCAGCTTTACGTCATGCACGTCGCACGGGCGGCCGCAGTTCGTGTAGTCCGTGCCGCTCGAAAGAAACGCGCAGAACACGCAATGCTCCATGTGAAACATCGGCATGTGCTGGTGGATCGTGACCTCGAACCACTCCGGCGGGGTGCTGGTCAGCAACGCTTCGAGTTGCTGAAAATTCAGATCGTAGCTCGCCGTCACGCGTTCCAATGCGAACTGGTGCTTAAAGTAATCCGCCGCGAGCCGGTTGGCGACGTTCAACGAGAAATCGCCGACGCGCCGGTCGTTGGCGAAGAACGTCAGATGATCGTAGTTGCGGACGAGATAACCATCGGCGTTGCAGGCGCGCACCTGGTTGAGCGTCCATTCCTCGCCCATTTTGAAAATGCGCGGTGGAGCGACGAAGAGTGCGGAGTGCGGAGTGCGGAGTGCGGAATCACAGCCGCGCGCGGTGTGGAACATCGTCACCGCGTCGCGATACTTCTTCGGATTCTCGAACTCGCAATACACCGTCTGCGTGCCGCACTGCAACGCAGCTTCGAGCTGCGCGAGGTTGCGCACAAGGACGATCAATTCAGCACTGGTAGCAGCCGACGTGAGGAGGCTCTGATTAATCCGGGCGGGTTTGGTTGGAGCCTCGTTACCTCGGCTGCTACGAGGATTAAGCTGCCACCGCTTTGGTTGCGCCCGCTGCCGTTCCAACTCCGCCACCGCCTCCCGCCGCAAGCGATTCAACTCGCTCACGGGCAGCATGGTGGCGCCGGTGACATGATTTGCCAGCTCGCCGAGGGTGAATGGGGTGCCGCCGAGCCGGCCCAGTTGGTCGCGCAACTTCTCGGTCGTGAGCGGCTGCTTCTCTGCGAGCGCCAGTGGCATCGTGGATTCCAGCTTCGTCGTGTGGCCGAGTTCGTCGCGCACGAGCAAGGTCAGCGGCTTGCCGACGCCGCCGTGAACTTCAACATGGATTGGCCGCTGAAACTTCGGCATGTCGCCCGCGAAACTTTGGCGCAAACGCCTGTCCAGTTCCGGATCGCTGGTCTTCCACAGCTTGTCGCCGACGTGGATGCGATTGAAATCAATGTCCCCATCACCGAAGCGGAGCGTTGCGTTTCCAGCCCCGGACGGCGGATTGCTGACTTCATAAACCCGCCCGCCCTCCTCCGGCGCTTCGGGCTTGCCCGCATCAAACACCACGCCATCGCCCAGCTTGAGCGGGGCTTCAAGATTCAGGACGACGCCATCGCGGAGCACACGGGTAATGTCGCCAAGATAAACGCCCCGCTTCTTGCCGAAGCGGGCGTGGACGAGCTGTTGATTGTTGGTCCCGCCGAACCAGCCCGTGGAAAGTCCGCGGGAAAAAGCCATCTCCAGTTCATAACGCGGAGTGCGGAGTGCGGAGTGCGGAAGCGGCGACGCACTCGCGGTTCCGCGTTCCGCACTCCGCGTTCCGCACTCATCCAGGGCTTGCCGATAGATGCGCGTGATGTTGGCAACGTATTCCGGCGACTTGAGGCGGCCCTCAATTTTTAACGACGCTACACCCGCGCGGACGAGGTCCGGCAACACGTCGAGGCCCGCGAGGTCTTGCGGACTGAGCAAATACTTCCGGTCGCCGAGCGGAACGGACTTGCCGTCGGAGATCAATTCGTACGGCATCCGACAGGCTTGGGCGCATTCGCCCCGATTGGCCGAGCGTCCGCCGAGCGCCTCGCTGGTGAGGCATTGGCCCGAGTAGGCGACGCACAGCGCGCCATGGACGAAAACTTCCAGGGGCAAGGGGGAAGTATTCAGTATGCAGTTTTCAGTATTCAGTGGGGGGGGTGACTGCCGACTGAACACTGAATACTGAATACTCTGGATCTTCTCGATTTCCTTGATCGAACACTCGCGCGCGAGGACGACGAGATTGCAGCCGAGGTCGCGGGCGAAGTCCACGCCCGCCGCGCTCGTGATGGTCATCTGCGTCGAAGCGTGAATCGGGAAGTCCGGCGACAGGCGGCGGATGAGGCGGCAGATGCCCACGTCCTGCACGATGGCGGCATCCACGCCGGCGGCGATGATGGCGCACAGATGCTCCTCGGCGGCGGCCAGCTCGTTCTCGAAGACCAGTGTGTTGAAGGTGACGTAACCCTTCACCCCGCGCCGATGCAGGAATTCCATCAGCCTGGGCAGATCGGCGACGGTGAAATTGTTCGCCCGCATCCGGGCGTTGAATTTTTCCAGGCCGAAATAAATTGCATCCGCACCGTTCTCGACGGCGGCCTTGGCGCAATCCCAATCGCCGGCGGGCGCGAGCAGCTCGGGCAAAGGCGGAGGGCGGAGTGTGGAGTGCGGAATTTCCTCCGCGCTCGGCACGCCGCTTTGAACTGTGAGCAAGTCAGCCACGGAATCAGCGTAACAGCGTGGCGCCGGAGAAACAAAACCTCTTTGCGCTTCTCCCGTGGCGGCTGGCGTCCTCGCCTGCCGTAGAGTCGGGCGTCCCGCCCGGCGGAAGGAACGTGCGTGACGGGTGGGACGTTGGAGATGGCGTGGGTCGCAGAGAGTTCGAGCGTTGGTTTCGGGCGGCGAGACGCGCGTCCTCTACGGCAGGCGGGGACGCCTGCCGCTACGTTTGCGCCTTTGCCTCGCGGCACCTTTGGGTTTAACTCGGGCCATGCGCGTTTTGATTGTGGGCTGTGGTTACGTCGGCTTGCCGCTGGGAGCGGAATTGGTGAAGCAGGGGCATGAGGTTTTCGGGCTGCGGCGGGCGGCGGCGGACGGGTTGAAGGCGGCGGGCATCACGCCGTTGACGGCTGACATCACGCGGGCGGAATCGCTCGCCGGGCTGCCGCGCGACTTTGATTGGGTGGTGAACTGTGTCGCGTCGGGCGGGGGTGGGGCAGGGGAGTATCAGCAGCTTTATTTGCAAGGGACGCGCAACTTGATCGAATGGTTGGCCGTGTCGCCGCTGAAGAAATTCGTGTACACGAGCAGCACCGGGGTTTACGGGCAGAACGACGGTGAGCTCGTGACGGAAGCCAGCCCGGCGGCACCCGAAAGCGAAACCGCCAAAGTCCTGGTCGAGACGGAAAAGGTTTTGCTGGCGGCGGCGCGGGAGAAGAACTTTCCGGCGGTGATTCTGCGGGTGGCCGGGATTTACGGGCCGGAGCGCGGCTATTTGCTGAAACAGTATTTGCGGAACGACGCGCGCATCGAGGGCCGGGGCGAACGCATCCTGAACATGATTCATCGCGACGACTTGATCGACGTCATCATCGCGGCGCTTCAGCGTGGGCCGGCCGGGGAGATTTACAATGCGGTGGATGACGAGCCGGTGACGCAGCTCCACTTTTTCGAGTGGCTGGCTGGGACGCTGGGCAAGGACCTGCCGCCCTCGGCGACGGCGGACGAGGCAACCTCACGGCGGCGCTGGCTGACGAACAAGAAAGTCTCAAACCGGCGACTGAAACATGAACTGGGCTATCCGTTCAAGTATCCGAGCTTCCGCGAGGGCTATGCGGCGGAGATTCTCCGCATGGACAAACCAGTGGGTTGAGCATACATGCAGCCCAGCCTTGATCAACGGGCATTCATCGAGTTACTTACCCACCTTGTGTTGAGCTTGTATTCCTCATGTTTCGGGAGCCACGAAATGCACCACTCGGGGAACATTCGTCTGCTTTGCAGACTCCAACCCGCTTCGTAAACAATCGCCTCACGACGATCAAATTGGCCGATATAGTGAAAATTTAGTCGCCACGGATTCGTCCAGCCGTCGCACGGGACCGCGAACGTGATCCCCGCCGCCGGTTTCAGATAGTTCACGTTAGTAAGTTGAACGACCGAAACGATATTACTTGCACCGATTTGAAGCTCTAGTTCGGATCGTCCTCGCACGAATAGCCGAGCGGTGTTATTCGAGGCGAGAAAAAGCGCAGACCTCCTGCCTGTGGCATCGTTGGTGAGTGAAAGGAAACTGACGGATACCGAACCTGGCGCAGTCGGAGGACGCCGCTGGAAAAGGATGACCGCTATTACGGCTGCAAGGACCAGTAGGGCTGCAAATTGAATGAGCGGTCTGATCTTCATTTGTTGTCTTCCCGTCCAAAGGATAAATTGCGCGAGCCCACGTCACGCTGGAAACCCAATCGGGATCATTGCGCACCTCCATGGCGCAAGTCCTTACTCTCCTCGTTCTGTTGCGCGGTCGGTGGTGCGTTTGAATTTGATTGGCTCAGCCTTATCAAAACATCCGTATTGCCATTTTTTGTTGGGTTGTAGTCCGCTCTGGTCAACCAAACACAAAACACAAAATAGCGGGAATACATACTTCCAACTCCCGGTGCTCTTGCCATGAAATTCGATGGTGCAGCGTAGGCTCGGAGGAATGGCCGACTCGGGAAGGCGCAGCCGTGAACATAGGCTGAAAGAAGCAAGGACAAAGAGGTCAGATAAAGGAACGGCAGCAGGAAAAGCGCGGCGAAGATGTAAAGCGTAGCGTGTTTGAAAGGCTGGAAATGCTCATTTGTCTGGGACGTTCGCATAACCCCCAAGAGCTAAATGCACCACAGGATCTGCAACATTCTCAGCTTCATATTCCGGATACTATTCCTGGCCTTTTTCCGTCGTCGAGCCCTAATTCTTTAGAAATGAACCCAATTTTCCCCCGATAAAAACTAAAGGTTGGCACAGGCCGACGGGCGAAAAACCGGTGGTCGCTGCTCACCCAACCCGGAACGAAATCCGCGCGATCATTTCGCGCCCGAAGCTGTGTTGCAGACGGTCGAGGATTTCCTTGCGGCGGTAGCGGACGATTTCACTGAGCCAGGTGCTATTGTCCACATTCACAAAGAGCGTGCCTTTGCGCAAACCGACGGGCTGGGCGTGGGCGACGATGTTCGGGTCAATGAGGTTGTTCCAGACTTGGACGACTTCGACTTCCGCGCGCTTTTGTTCGATGTGCAGACCGGAAAAAAGTTTCGGCACCACGTCGCCCGCCGAGCGCGCGCAACTGGCCTGGGCGATTTCGAGCGGCGTCCAATCCGCGCCGCGCCATTGGGCGAGGATGCGCTGCCGGGCGCTGCGTTGCAGCGGGCCGCGCGGGGGGCTGCGTTTGGGAAGCGGCGGCAGCATCACTTTGGTCTTCATCCTAATCTTAATCTTGATCTGTTCCGGGGGAGATTAAGAGCCTGTTTGGAAACTCGGTTGGGAACACGGAGCTGGGAAGCTCCGTGAAC
>CAYHFK010000095.1:0-8547 GCA_964355895.1 uncultured Bifidobacterium sp.
GGCTTGCAGCCTTGTTAAATCCGCCGTATTGTCCGGCGCATGAACGTAGCGCTAGAAATACCAGAATCCGTTTCGGATTCTCTGCGTTCGGGATGGAAGGATGTCCCGCGCCGGGCACTGGAAGCGATTGCCGCTGAAGCCTACCGGTCGGGCGCGCTGACCGCACATCAAGTCGGCCAGTTGCTTGGTCACAAGTCGCGCTGGGAGACGGAAGAATTTCTCAAGCGCGTCGGTGCCTGGCTTGCCTATACCGAAGCCGACCTTGAGCGCGACCTCGCTGTCTTGCGCGCCGCCCGAGGCTGATGACCATTGTCAGCAACACTTCGCCGCTTTGTTATCTCATTCTCATCGGTCACGCGCCGGTCTTGCCCAAACTTTATGGCGACCTCGCCACCACCGAAACCGTTCTTGCGGAACTCCGTCATGCGGACGCGCCGCCCGCAGTTCGAAATTGGGCCGCGGCTCCACCAGAATGGTTGAAGGTTCACCCCGATCCCGTTCCTCGCGACAACACTTTGGCTGAACTTGATCCCGGCGAGCGCACCGCCATTCTTCTGGCCGAACAACTCAGAGCCGACGTGGTTTTGCTGGATGAAGCCGCCGCGCGCGCTCTGGCCAGCCAACGAGGATTAAAAGTTGCCGGAACTCTTGGTGTGCTTCGCGACGCTGCTCAAGCGGGTTTGCTGAAACTTCCCGAGGCTCTCGACCAGCTTCGCAAAACCAACTTTCGCGCCGCGCCGGAACTTTGGAGATTGCTATACAGCCGACGCGATCAGTAGTGAGCGCGGCATTGTCGAGTGATTGGGCGTTTGCTCTTGTTCAACGCGCCCGACATGAAGTTCCGCGAATTCAAATTGCGGCGCGATCCGGCGTGCCCGATCTGCGGCGACAACCCGACGATCAAGGAGTTGATTGATTACGATCCATTCTGCGGCATCCAACCCGGACGGAATTCAACGCAAAGGCGCGGAGAAAAGCCCGTCAGGGCTGACATATTTGCAGCTCGACCATTACACACAAATCAAGCCCCGTTCAGGGGCGGCATTGTGTGGCAGGGCAGAATATGTCGCTCCGATGGAGCTTGTGAGCGTGGCGGATTGGCGATCTACAAAGATGTCGCACCTCTGGTGCTGGATGGCGGAATTCTTTTTCGCCTTTGCCACTTGGCGTCTTTGCGTTGTCGGTATTTCCCGCAGCGCGGTTTTCCGGCGAACTGCGCGACCTGTGGAGTTTCACCGTTGAATACGATGTGCGCGTGGTTTTTGCATTTCTGCCGAACAACCGCGCGGTGTTCGAGGACATCGACAGTCACGACGAAGTGTACTAGCGTTTCGATTGGCGAAACAATTCGCGCGACCCGCTCAATTCGCGTGCGAAAAGATGCGACGCAGTTGGCCGAGCATGGATTCGGAATAGCGTTCACCCGCCGACAGCACGCGGCCATGCACCTGGATTTCGTCCACGGCGGCGAGCGTCATGCAGAAATCCACGTCGTGCAGCGGACGTTCGCGACGGATGCGCCGAATCCAGCGGCGCATATCGGTGACTTCTTCAATCTCGATTTTCTGGCCGGGGTAAAAGGAAACGCCCCACTCGTTGCGGCGGACGAAACCATCGCTTTCCTGCTTGTCATCGAACCAGGCATCGCCGAGCAGCACGCAGACGGAGCGGCCCTTGCTCTCGCCGAGCCGGTAGAACACGAGCTGCGCGTCCGACTCGCAGAAATGTTCGTAGGCAATTTCCAGCGCATCCGGCGGGACGGGGGCGAAGCGGGTTTGAAAGCCAATGTGGAGCCCGCCGGGCAGGTCGGGACGCTTCTCGAAACAAAGGTTCTCCTCAAAAATCCAGAGCAGTTCCGTCGCGTGCCCCTTCGCGGCGAGCAGTTGATTCCAGACGGCGAGCGCGTCTTTCAAGTTGGGGCGCGAAATGGGTGCGGCTTGATTCATGTTGGTAGTCTATGGGTTGTTCTTCCGAAACCAATCTACAAATAACGGGATGCCGTCGGCAATCTTTACGCGCGGGTGGTAGCCCAGCTTCGTGCGGGCCTTGGAAACGTCAGCAAAGGTGATCGGCACGTCGCCCGGCTGTATCGGCTGACGATCAAGGATGGCCTTTTGGCCAAGGGATTTTTCCAGGAGTTCAATCAACTGGCTCAAAGTCACCGTTTGCGATTCGCCCAGGTTGAAAATCTCGAAGCCGAATTCCTTCTGCGTGCAGGCCATTATGCCGTCCACGATGTCCGTGATGTAAGTGTAGTCGCGCGCCGTGCGGCCGTCGCCAAACACGGGGATGGGTTTCCCGGCGCTGATGAGTTGCGCGAACTTGTGGATCGCCAGGTCGGGTCGTTGGCGCGGGCCATAGACGGTGAAGAAGCGGAGCATCGCCACGTCGAGACCGTAGATGTGATGATAAACGTGGCCGAGGGCTTCGCATGCGAGCTTGCTGGCGGCGTAGGGCGAGATGGCGGAGAAAATGGGATCGGTCTCGCCGAACGGCACTTTGGCGTTCACGCCATAAACCGACGACGACGACGCGATGGTGATTTTCTTCACGCCATTCAATCGGGTGGCTTCGAGGACATTCACCGTGCCTTCCACGTTGACACGCTGGTAGAGCGCCGGCTCGGCGAGGCTGGGTCGCACGCCCGCGCGCGCCGCCAGATGGATCACCTGGTCGAACTTCACGCTGCGGAACAAATCCTCCAGCGCCGCCCGATTTACCAGATCGCCATGCACGAATTCAAACGGCTTCGCCAGCGATTGGATGTCGCGGAGGTTGCGGCGTTTGATTTGCGGATCGTAAAAACTGTTGAGGTCGTCAAAGGCCCAGACGGCATGGCCCGCGCCGAGCAAACGCTCGCATACGTGAGAGCCGATGAAACCCGCACCGCCGGTGACCAGAAAATTCACGCACCGAGGATAACCAGGTCGAGGGCCGAGAGTCGAGAGGGGAAGGATGGCTTTGGGCGTCTTTCGATGCTTGCCCGCAACTTTCGCTGCCCGGCTCACTTGATTCTTGAACCGCGCCGACCGATTCCCATACTTCCGGGCATGGCGAATGAAACTTTACTCAACCTCGAACTGCCCGGCATCCCGAAGCTCAAGAGCGGCAAGGTTCGTGAGATTTTTGACCTCGGCGACGCGTTCCTGTTCGTCGCCAGCGACCGCATCTCCGCCTTCGATTGCGTCATGCCCAACGGCATCCCGCGCAAAGGCGAGGTGCTCACGCAGATTTCGCACTTCTGGTTCGACCAGACCGAATCGCTCGTGCCCAATCACCGCCTCGCGAAAGCCGGAGATTCGTTCGGCGTTCCGGCTTTAGCCGGCATCCCCGCCGAGTTGAAAGCTTCGCTCGCCAAACGTGCGATGATCGTGAAGAAGGCCCAACCGCTGGCCGTCGAGTGCATCGTGCGCGGCTACCTCGCCGGATCGGGCTGGAAGGAATACAAGAAGTCGCAAACCGTCTGCGGCATCCCGTTGCCCGCTGGCTTGCTGGAATCCTCCGAGTTGCCCGAGCCGATCTTCACCCCTTCCACCAAGGCTGACACGGGGCACGACGAGAACATCTCTTTCGACGAGGCGAGGAAAATTCTCGGCGACGACATCGCGAACCAGGCGCGCGACCTGAGCCTGAAAATTTACAAATTCGCCCGCGACTACGCCCGCCAGCGCGGCATCATCATCGCGGACACCAAATTCGAGTTCGGCCTGTTCGCGGGAAAGCTGATCCTGATTGATGAAGTGCTCACGCCCGACTCCTCGCGCTTCTGGCCCGCCAGCGAATACGCGCCCGGCAAAGGCCAGTCCAGCTTCGATAAACAGTTCGTCCGCGACTACCTCGAAATGCTCGATTGGGACAAGACCCCGCCCGCCCCCACGCTCCCGCTCGAAGTCGTCGCCAAAACGCGGGCAAAATATCTGGAAGCCTACGAGCGGCTGACGGGAAAGAAGCTGTGAGCGGTAACGCCAATGCGAACCGAATGATTATGCCAAAACGTCTAACCAGAAGGGCAGATGCACTTGCGACTGCGATTACAGACGCTTCGCGGGGTAAAAGAACTGCTGTGTCGCCGACCAAGAAGGCAGAAGCGTGTGAAGGGCGCATCATGTATCTTGAGCGCAAAGCGGGCAGCTTGACTGGGACCGCTCGTGTTGGACGCGTGACCTGCTCAAAGACCGGCCGGCCGCTGTATTACCAAGGCCAGACTTTCAAGAGTCTCAAGGGCGCTGGCTTCAAATCCAACTACTATGAGGCAGTTTCAAAACCCCGTAGCAGCCGACGTGAGTCGGCTCAAAGGGTTTGGAAATTAGAGCGGACTCACGTCCGCTGCTACCGTTTTGAAAGAAGCTCCTATGATGTGGCCAATGGAGAGGATTATTGGATTTCAGGACCGAGAAAGGACGGCGCAGACCGATTATGCAGGGAGCGCATCCTGGTCAACATTGACGCCGACGCACGGGTTCAATACTGGCGCGACATACGGGGGCAGCCTCAGCGAGCGAAGGACAAAACATCATAGCGCTCAGTCCCGCCGGTTTGATTAAACCTTCGCCTGATGTGTTGGTGGTCACATCTCGTGCGAAGTGTTTTCGCGGCTTCGGTGATTTCGAAACGGGTCGGGTTTGCTGCTTTAAAGTCTAAACGTAGTCGCCGCTCTCCAAAGCAAATGTGTGCCCGAGCGGGTTGGGTTTCCGATCGTTCTGCCAGGTTTTGGAGTACGGAGCCGCTGCGATCTGCCGGCGCAGTCCGCGATACAACGTTGGCTGGAATCATATTTGACATCGGTACAGCTGCTCGCAATTCTGCGCCCGCATTTGACCTCTTATGGATAGATTTGAACCATCCAGTTCGGTGAGTTCCGTTCGCGTGGCCCTTCGGTCGGCCACCCACCGGCCCGCCTTCACGCTGATCGAACTGCTGGTCGTGATCGCCAGCATTGGGATTCTGGCGGCGATGCTCCTCCCGGCCCTCGGCAAGGCCAAGCGGCGGGCGCAACGCACCTCCTGCCTCTCGAACCTTCACCAGATCGGCCTGGCCACATCCATGTATCTTTTGGACAGCTCGGGGAAAATGCCGCACGTGCCGGACGCCGAGTTGCAGCTTACGCCGCCCGTGGATGCGAGCGGGAAACGTTACAACTCGATGGGATCCTTTATGCCAGTGTTTCATCCGTACGCGCCGAACGTGAAGATGTGGCTCAGTCCGCCGGTGCCCCTGGCGAGCACGAACGAGTGGCAGCAGCACTTCTTCAGTCCGTGGCGGGAGAATGGCACCAACGCCCCGGAACGCGGCACGGGGAATTACATTAGTGACAAGCTGGCGGAACCGAATCCTGACGCGGCCCGATATCTCCGCGGACGCACCCCCGAAAGCGTGGCCGCCGCCCGCAAGTCCAGTGTCTCAGATGAGGAATGGTTGATGAGCCCCTTCTTCGAGAAACCGTGGTGGGCTGGCTTCAAGGATCAGTGGAGCGTGGGGGCGAGCGTGCCGCCGCCTGGTGGCTGGTCCGCGCACCACGGGGGGCGTAACCAGCTTTACCTCGACCTGCACGCCGGTTGGGTGCGGAAGAACATTGACCAGTGACTTTCGATCGGGACTTTCGATCGGGAAATCCAATCTTCGGCAGACCGAATCAACGCGTTGCGGTCACCCCCCCTGACCGACTGGGGCGAGCGGGACTAAAAAGACCTTTCACTGGTCAAACCTTCCTGTTTCATTGAACTCAATGAAACTTCTGGTCATCGGTTCCGGCGGACGCGAACACGCACTGGTGTGGAAACTGGCGCAGTCGCCGCACGTCACTGAATTGTGGTGCGCCCCGGGCAACGCCGGCATTGCCGGTGAGCATTTACGAAACGGAAGGAAAGTTCTTTGTGTGGACGTCGCCGCGGACGACCTGGAAACATTGGTCGCCTGCGCGCAGGTAAACAAAATCGGACTGACCGTCGTTGGGCCGGACAATCCGCTCGCGCTGGGCATCGTGGATTTGTTTCAGCAGCACAAGCTGCGCATTTGGGGGCCGAATCAAAAGGCGGCGCAGTTCGAATCTTCCAAGGTATTCGCGCAGCGGTTCATGGAGAAATACGGCATCCCGACCGCGCGGGCGGGAACTTTTTCAAACGCCAAACCGGCGAAAGCTTTTGCCGCGTCGCTCGGCGGGCGTTGCGTGGTGAAAGCGGACGGGCTCGCACTGGGCAAAGGGGTTCTGATCTGCACGAGCCAGGTCGAGGCGGCGAAGGCGGTGGATGAAATCATGGTCAGCAAAGCCTTTGGCGCGGCGGGGGCGCGCGTTGTGATTCAGGAATTCCTTGAAGGCATCGAAGTTTCCCTGCACGCGCTGTGCGATGGCAAGACGGCGAAAATTTTCCCCACGTCGCAAGACCACAAGCGTGCGCTCGACGGCGATCTTGGCTTGAACACCGGCGGCATGGGGACGTATTCCCCCACGCCGTTTCTGACCGACGCGCAACTCGCTGATGCGGCCAAAACAATTCTCGACCCGTTCATGCGCGGCTGTGTGGCGGAGGAAATTGATTATCGCGGCATACTTTATCCCGGTGTGATGTTGACCACGGACGGCCCGAAAGTTTTGGAATTTAACGCGCGCTTTGGCGACCCGGAGACGCAGGTTTATTTGACGCGATTGGAAAACGATCTCGTCGAACTGCTCGATGCGAGTGTGAGTGGCAAGCTCGGCAAGATGGAACTGAAATGGAGTTCGCAAGCGAGCGTCTGCGTGGTGATGGCCAGCGGCGGTTATCCCGGGAACTACGCGAAAGGCAAAGTGATAACCGGCATCGATGCCGCGAACGCGTTGCCGCATACAAAAGTCTTTCACGCCGGCACGGTCAGGGCAGGGGAGCAAATCGTGACAAACGGCGGGCGGGTGCTGGGCGTGACGGCACAGGGCAAAGATTTGAAAGCCGCGCAAGCCGCCGCCTACGCCGCCGTCGAGAAAATCCACTTCGACGGCGCGCAATTCCGCCGCGACATCGCGGCGAAGGCGTTTTAACGCCAAGCCGCCAAGGACAATCCCAAAAGCATTGACCCCCAAGCACACGAACGACACGAAAGGACGTTCAGCGCCAGCGGCGCGACATATTTATAGCCACCGCGTGCCAGTGAAATCATAGCTTCGTAGGAGCGGCATCGTTCGAGGATATGGCGCTCCTACGGAGCTTGTGATTTGTGTGGGACGGATTCTATAAACATGCCGCGCCTACGGCGCTGGCAGCATCCAGCAGCGCACCTGTTTGGCGAATGCCGGTTCGGAGCGGTGTTCGGCGTAGGCGTGCAGCAGTTGTAAGTCGGTTTGGCCGTTCACTCACCCAACAGTAGCCGCCGCCTCCCAAATCCGACAGGGAAAGGAGAAAATCCATTTCGAAGGCGCGTACTTCCGCCGCGACATCGCGGCGAAAGCAATGAAACCGGTGGTTTCTATTGGGATGCTGGTTTGTGCGACTTCATCAGTCTTTGATAGGCAGCTTTTTGTTCCGGCGTCGTGAGGTATGGCTCCAGCTGCTGAAGTTCAACGTTTCTTCTCCCGTTAATCATTGGTGCGGCGTCCAACGCGGCTTTCACTGCCGGCGCCAAGATGCCCATCGAATTCTCCGCATCATAGTGGGAACCGCCCACACCATTTGTGCCCAGAGCCAACAATGCTCCTGAGTCCGGGGATTTCAAAGTGATGAGCCAACCGCCTGTGTTTCCTGAGATATTCGCCTGAGGGAGGCTGTCTGCGGGCACAATTTCGTAACGTTGTAAAATTTCATCCGGTGGCGGGTTGTTGAAGAAAAGCTTTAACTGCGACAGATCGGTGGGAAAGACATTGCTGTTGGTCGCCAGATAGTTGTGCAACGCCGAATCTGCCTTCTGAAGAAAATTGCCTTCGCCGCGTCCGCGCAGTTCAGAAAACGCTGCTCGATAATCGACATCGGTGTCCAATTTACGCTTGGCGGCAAAAAGCCAGTCATCTTCAGTCAGAAACTGAATCTCAGGATTTTTCTCTGAAGGCGTTTGCTCCAGCCGTTGCTTCAGAAGCTTGACGCGATCAAGCCATGACTGGTTTGCCAAATCCCCTTCGTCTTTGGTGGCGGCGTTTGACTTAACTTGCGCGAGTTCTTGTGATTCACGACGCAAGCGTGTCACTTCTCCGCGTAACTTTAACAACTCCAAATTGTCCTTCTTGTTCTTCACAAACTCGTCATTCAATGCTGCCAGCCGGTTCGTCGCTTCATCCCGTTCGCGTTGCAACTGCTGGCTTTGTTCAATCATCGGCGCTTGCAATTGCTGGAGCGTGTGGTTCTGTTCGCGCAGTTGTGAGGCTTGGCGGGCCTCGTAGATTCCCGCTCCGGCTAGGACGGCGAGGGTGGCGGTGATAACAGTTTTTTGCAGTGTAGTCATAGCGATGGCTTTGATGGCAGTTGCGGTTGCGGTGGTGACGATGGTTGTTCCGGCGAGGGCAGCAGCGGTTGAAATGGTGACAGCTAACCCGACGGGCGCGGCCTGGACGGCATTGGCGGAGATGACGACAACGAGTCCGCTCGC
>CAYHFK010000095.1:8647-15489 GCA_964355895.1 uncultured Bifidobacterium sp.
ACGAGATCGAGATGGCGGCGGACGAGTTCGGCGAAGGCGTCTTCGGCGCGGTCGCGAGTGTAGCGTTGCAACAATTCCAAGTCGGTGTCGCTCATTGTCACAAGTGTATCGTCGCCGGGCCGGGGAATCCGACAAAAAATCTTCGTTGTTTCCTCGCGGCTTTACTTTCCCGTGGGTGTCCCGCATTTTGTCGCGCACATGAGACCCTTTCGTCTTGGCCTTTTCGCTGGTTGCCTCCTGTTTCTGCTCGCTCCCGTCCCGCGCGTTCGGGCGGCGACCAATGCCGTGCCGGATTTCCGCGTCGTGTTCGATCTGGTGCGGACGCATCTCGCGGGCACGTCGGAAGCGGAACTGAATCGCGCGGCGGTGGAGGGTTTGCTGGCCGGCCTGCGGGGCAAGGTGTTGCTCGTTACGGAAACCAATTTGCCCGTCGCACCGACCAACGCTCCGCTCGTGAGCAAAACCAATTTGCTCGAAGACGACATCGCCTACGTGCGCGCGGGTCGCGTGGCGGACGGATTGTCGGGCGCGGTGACCGCGGCGTATCAGACGTTGAGCGCGTCGAACAAGTTAAAGGGCCTCGTCCTTGACCTCCGCTTTACCGCTGGCGAAGATTTCGCGGCGGCGGCCGCCGTGGCCGACTTGTTCATCGCGAAAGAACGCCCCCTGCTGGACTGGGGTCGGGGCGTGGTGAAAGCGACGGAGAAGCAAAACGCGCTGACGTTGCCGGTGGCGGTGTTGATCAACCGCGAAACCACCGGCGCGGCGGAGGCATTGGCGGCGGTGTTGCGCGACGTGGGCGCGGGTTTGTTGCTCGGCGGCCCGACGGCGGGCGCGGGCATGGTGATGAGTGAATACCCGTTGTCAGACGGTCAATCGCTGCGCATCGCTTCGGCCCCGGTCAAGCTCGGTGACGGGACGGCGCTTTCGGCGCAAGGGGTCAAGCCGGATATCGAAGTGAAGGTGGGCTTGGACGAGGAGCGGATTTATCTGCGCGACGCATACGGTTTGGTGGCGAAGCCGGTCGTCAAGTCGGGTGCGCTTTCCAACGCGCCCGCCGGCACGAACGCTGCGAACCGCCGGCCGCGGATCACCGAAGCGGACTTGGTGCGCGAACGCCGCGAGGGCAGGGGGCTGGAAGAATTTACCCCCGCGCGCGACCGCGAGCCGTTGAAGCCGCAGATCAATGATCCCGCGTTGGCGCGAGCGGTGGATTTGCTCAAGGCCCTCGCTGTGGTACGGCGGTCGCAGCCGTGATTTAGAGCCTATTGAACCGTGCTGGCAAACCGGTACGCCCCGGCCTCCACCGCCAGCACTACGCGGTCACCTTCGAGACGAAGCAGTTTCACGCCTTTCGCTTTTGCCAACGCCTTGCCGCTTTCGGTCACGGCCTCCGCGCCCTTAGCCGGGAGATAAATCGTCGCGGTGGTGTTCGCCGGAATCGTCGTCTCCAGTTCGAAGCGCGAGTCGGTGCGCCGCCAGTTGCTGACGATGCGACCGTGAATCGAGTCGTAATGCGACTTCACCCAGTCAATCGGCTTCTGCTCGGGGTTGCTGCCGGGCGTGGGCGGATTGGGGCGAATGATGATTTGCTTGAAGCCGGGGCCGGCGGTGTCAATGCCGGCCAGAGTGCGGAAACCCCACTCCATCACGGCGCCAAACGAGTAGTGGCTGAAGCTGTTCATCGCGGCGTTTTGCGTGCCGTCCGCGCCGTTGAAACCGTGCTCCTTCGTGTAGCTATCCCAGCGTTCCCAAACGCTCGTCGCGCCATTGACAACTTCGTAACCCCACGAAGGGAAGCGGCGACTCTGGAACAAGCGGCAGGCGAGATCGTTTTGGCCGCTTGCCGAAAGCGCGGGCAAGAGCGGCTTGGTGCCGAGGAAGCCGGTGGCCATGCGGAAGTCATTCTTCGCGATGCGCTCCGTGAGTTTATCGGAAATTCCTTTTCCCGTCGCTCCCGGCAGGAGTCCGAAGGTCAGCGCCAAAACGTGCGCCGTCTGCGTGTTCACTTTCAAGGTGCCGTCGGGATTCTGGTAATCCTTGGCGAACTGCGCGGCGATGTTCGCGGACAACGCCGCGTAATCGTCCGTTTCCTGCTGCCGTCCGATCGCGCTGGCCATGCGGGCCATCAGATCCGCGTCGTGTTTGAAATACGCCGCGTCAATGAACTCAATCGGCGTCGCCTCATTCACATTCAGCCAATCGCCCCAGGTGTTGCCGTCCTTGCCGCCGCGGAAGTCGGATGCCCGATGCCGCCGCCAGTTCATAAAGCGCGTCATGGAATCCCAGTTCTTTTCGATCAACCGCGTGTCGCCATAGACCTGCCAGATCGTGTAGGGACAGATGATGCCGGCGTCGGTCCAGGCCGTGCCCCAATTTTGATCCTTTGCGCCGTGGCCCATCGGATACGGGCAATAATCCGGATACGGTCCGTCAGCGAGTTGGGCTTCGACCAGATCATCGAGCCACTTGGTGAAGAACGCGGCGACATCGGCGTTGTAGCTGGCGGTGCGAACGTAAATCTGCGCGTCGCCCATCCAGCCGAGCCGCTCGTCGCGCTGCGGACAATCCGTGGGCATCTCGAGGAAGTTCGCGCGTTGCGTCCATTGCGTATTCTTCCAGAAGCGCGTCATTACTTCGTCCGAGCAGGCAAACTCGCCCGTCAGCGGCGTATCGTTGTGCAGGACCAGCCCGGTCACCGTATCCAAAGATGGTTTGGCCGGGAGGCCGGTAATCTCGACGAATTGAAAACCGTGATACGTGAAACGCGGCATCCAAGTTTCCCCACCCTTGTCGCCGGACAACGTATAATAGTCAATGGCGCGGGCTTTGCGCAAGTTCTCCGTCATCAGACGGCCGTCCGGATGCAACATTTCGCCGTAGCGAATTTGCAACCTGGTTCCCGCCGGGCCTTTGATTTTCAGGCGGATGACGCCCGCGAAGTTTTGGCCGAGGTCGAAGATGTAAACGCCCGGCTTCGGTTCGGTGAGGCGCTGGGCCTTGAGATCCTGCGTTACGCGAATGGGCTGGGCGGCGTAGGCTTGCAACTTTGGCGGACGCTGGAAACCCAGCTCGACTTCACGCTTACCACGGTTGTCGGAGAATATCGCCTTGGTGCTGCCATTGTCCTCGGCGCGGATCGCGGATTCCCATTTCCAATCTTTTGCCCCGTGCGCGGAACACCAATCGGCCTGAAGGCTTCGCGCGTCGAACGCCTCGCCCATGATCATGTCCGCCTCGCGAATCGGGCCGTCACTGCTCACCTGCCATGAGGTGTCGGTGACGATGGTTTCTCGCGCGCCGTCGGTGTATTCAATTTCCAGTTGGGCGAGAAACGCCGGGGTCTTGCCGTAGAAGTAACGCCCCACTTTGTTGGGGCCGTAGCCCACGAGCAGCCCGTAGCCGACATAACCGGCATACCAACCGTCCGCAACAACGGCGCCGAGACAATTCTCCCCGCGTTGAAGCTGCCCGGTGACATCGTGGGCGCGGTAGTAAGCGCGCTTCTGGTAGTCCGCCCAACCCGATTCAAAAAATGAGTCGGTGATCGGCTGCCCGTTCAGGTGCAGGTCAACCAAGCCCAGCGCCGACACGTAGATCATCGCGCGTTTCACGGGTTTGGCCGCAGCGAACGCCTTGCGGTAATGTCGCGCCGGCGGCAGAAAGAGCGACGCACGGTTCGTGTGCAACGGTGCATGGTCGCGGTAGGAAATCCATTGCGCCTTCCAGTCGTTCGTCTTGAGCAAGCCCATGCTCCACAGTGCCGCTACACTCCAGCGCGAGGCTTGGCTGTGCTGGTCCCAGACCTGCACCTTCCAGAAACAGGGTTGTCCGGAGGCGAGCGGTTTGCCGGCGTAGGCGATTTGCGTGCTCGCATCGCTGGCAAGTTTACCCGAGTCCCACAGGTCGCCTTCGTCCTTTGCCAGCTTCGGAGCCGAACTGGCCACAAGGATGCGATATGCCGTCTGTCTGGCCCCACGCTCGTTTGACACAAGCTGCCACTGCAAACGCGGGGCGGTGGTGTCGAGACTCAGCGGATTGGCGAGATACTCGGTGCGCAAGGCAACGGGTTTGACGTCAGCCGCGAACGCATTCCCTACGGCAATGGCCAGGATGACGAGGAAACTCAATTTGCGAGGGATCATAAAAGCTGGATCAACGGGTTTGCTCGACCTCAACTCCGGGTGGGACTTCAATTTTGGATTTGACCGAGCCATCCGGCTGTCGCTCGTGACGCACTTTGATCGGGCCGAGCGGCGTGGGATAAGTGCCTTCCGCCCATTTGAGATTCCCGAGTTGAGGCGTGATCCGGACCCGCTTGAATCCGGGTTCGAGCGGTTTCACGCCGAGTACATTCTGACTCAACCATGCCGTCGGACCGCTGGCCCAGCCGTGGCAAAAGCTGTGGCGAAAGCCCTCGTAGCAATACGCGCCGCAGTCGCCGTGAAGGTCCTTCTTCCCGGGCGGGACAAGTTCGTCAATCCGCGTGGCGTTGTTGGTCCACTCCAGATTGAAATCCTCCCAGAACGTCGTCGCGCCAAAGTCGAGCATCGCGCCCCAATACGTGCGGATGAAATCCAGCGCGGTGTCGGTGTCGCCCGACTTCGCGAGCGCCTGCAACACGTAGAAGCCGTAGAAGGTCGAAACGTCATTGGGTCCGCCAACCTTGAGCACAGTGTCGGAAGTTTTCTTTGCGTCCATCATGCCGGCCAGCGAGAGGAGCGCCGCGCCGGACTTGGATTTGTTCACGTCGGGCACGACCTTGCGTCCGCGCGCCGCGGCCTCGGCGCAAAGCCTCGCTGTTTCGGCGTCGCCAAGCGTGGTCATGAGGCGGGCTCCGCTTTCGAGCGTCATCACGAGCAACCCTTGCAGCCCGGCGGTGACGCCCGGTTTATTCGGCGAACTGGGCCAGTCAAGAAAGCGCATCCCGTCAATCTGTTCCTTGCCGTCCGGGCCGATGAGGGCGGCGAGGCGTTTGAGCAAGGCGGTTAGATAGGCCTTCTGCGCTTCGAGATATTGGCGGTTACCGTGGTGCATCCACAGCTCTTCGTGAATGAGCACCCACCACATGGAATAACTGGAGATGCCGTTCATCCATTCGGTGACGGGCGTGACGTCGCGCGTCAGGTCGAGCGAGCGGGGAACGACCTCGTTGAAGCCGAACACGGCGTTGATGGTGCTGACCTCGGGGTGCATGTCGCCGATCCAGACGAGGCGGTCGCGTTTGATGCCGTCCCAGAGATATTCCTGCATGTTGAGCTGAACCGTATAAGCGCCGACCTGCCAGATGCGGTTCAACCGCTCGTCGTCGCAACGGAACGAGCCGATGTATGGTGCATCACGCAACACCAGCACCGCGCGCACCTGACTCAACGCCACCGGCAACTTTGGGTCCACCGCGTCAATCCGCACAAAACGAAAGCCGCTCGACCCGACGGTCTTCTTGCCCAGCCACGGCAGCACAACGGTCTGATCGCGCACGGCATGATCATTTTGCGCGTTCTGTTTTCCGCCGATGTCCGCCATCGCCTCCGAAGCGGATTCGCCGAAGCGGACCCGCATCGGCACCGGCGTGTGGTCGCCCGTCATGGGGGTGAAAAGCTCGAGGTAGCCCTGCACTTCGACGCCGAAGTCCAGCAGGATGCCGCCGGTTTGATTTGTGGTTACCGTCAGTTTGCACGGCGGCGACGGTTCTTTGAGCACGGCCTGACCGGGCTTGGGCTGCAACAGGCTATCCGCGTGCTGCACACCCGACTTGCTCTGCCAGACGATACGCACCGGCGGCAGAAACCACGAACGCAACGGCGAAGCTTCCGCGCCCTGGCGCACCGCCGACGGAATGCCTGGGGGCAGATCGGGTCCGCCCGCGAAAACCGCCGGGGACAGCGCGACGAGCCAAAGCGCGGTGGCGAGGATTGGGGCAATTTGTTGCCTGCCGACGGTTGAAGGCAACCGGACAACGAAGCGTGGAATCATGGGCGCGAAGTTCATGGCGATGCAAATGATGGGAAGGCCGGCGCAAAAATCGAGTTAATTTGCGGCTCGATTATTCTCTACAGCAGTTCCCGAGACACTAAACCGGAAAAGGAAACTTTTCCGCAAAGGAACCATTTTGCCTATTGACCCCTCGGGCTTAAGCGGGGTTAGGTGGCGTGTCTCTCATGTCTCTGTCTCCGTAATCTCAGGCGAAGAAAAGCAAACCACAGGGCTGACCAGAACGCAGCTTGAAACGTGAACAGCCACGATAGCTGTGACCACCAACTTAAGTGCCAGTCGTCGAATCGGTGAAGGAAACCGAACAGCAGGAAGAAAAGCTGATGGCCGGGAAAGTGGAGAAGCCTGCCGGGGATGTCGAATCCGGACTCCGAAAGTGGACTGGTAAAGACGGGAGTGGCGTAACTGCCCGTGAGAACGGCGAACAACATGACGCCAACCTCAGTGGTGAAGCCGAAGCAGATGGCTTTGGTGATTGGCTTCATGTGTGCGAATGCTGCTTAACTTGATTGCGCCGCAGAGCATGCACGGTCGCGTGCATGGCTGATTTTTTTCTGCGGCTTGTATCATGGGTTTATGAAAGCGGACTTGCGAATTTCCATCAAGGGTTTTCGCGTGCCTTCGCCCGCCCCGCCGAAACCCAGATGGTTCAAGTCGGTTGCCGCATGGGGGCGTTTGGACGCGGCAGCGCCATTCCGGGACTCCTTTTTGGCGATTCTCGATCAGTTTTCGGCGATTTTCATGCGGTTTTTTGCGGCAGGTCGGCAGACTCAATTCCAAACGGCGGCACTCTACCGAGTCGCCGCTACGCCGTTCCCCAGCGCCAGCGGCGCGACATCTTTGTAGAA
>CAYHFK010000096.1:0-15431 GCA_964355895.1 uncultured Bifidobacterium sp.
TGGAACGTGAAATTCAAATTGCACGCTCCGAAGAACACCACCGTCGAAGGCGTCTATCGCAACGGCAAGCTGGAATCGTTGAAGGTCACCCCTGCAGCGCGGCAGAAGGATGTGGTGCTAGCTACCGGCCCAAACTAAACGGGACTCACCTCGTAATATTTTTTGACCCAGTGACAACGCTGTAAATCCCCATTCGGAAAAATCACCCGTCTCGAAAATACTTTTTGCATTTCATCGCTCATCGTCAGAAAAGCGAAGATTGAAAATAATATGTCTCCTTTCCCCGTCGGCGGACATATAACCAGTGAATGCACGACATCCCTGATGCCGGCTTGCTGGAACGGTTCGCGCGGAGCGAATCCGAGGAGGTGCTCACCGCCGCGGAAAAGCTTTCCGTCACCCTGCGCCGCGAAGCCTTCAACGGCAGGTTTAATCAAAAGCTACTTCCGTTCACATTGCCGGGGCTAAATTATACTTTTGGACTCCAAGGTAGCATTTGGTCATGCTTCGGCATACTGAAGTAGCATTCTATGCAACCCACTGATTTTACGGATCGCAAGTCGGGGCGACTGATTAAACACCAGCGCGGCTATTGGGCCTTTGTCCCGCATCCGCTGCCGCCGGAAATTGAATTGACCTGGCAACTGGCCGGCGAAATCTCCGCGGCGGACCGTGGCCTGAGCGAACTGGCCGGCGTCGCCCGCACGTTGCCCAATCCGCATCTGCTCATTCGTCCCTTCCTCAGCCGTGAAGCGGTTTTGTCCAGCCGCATTGAAGGCACGCACGCTTCGCTTTCCGATTTATACTTTTTCGAGGCGGCCAAAGCGCCGCCGACGCCCGATTCCGACGTGCGGGAAGTTCGCAATTATGTCCGCGCGCTGGAGCGGGGGCTCAAACGCCTCGACCAGTTGCCGATTTCCATGCGGCTACTGCGCGAAATGCACAGTGAACTCATGACCGGGGTGCGCGGCGACCATCTGACGCCGGGCGCGACGCGCACCTCCCAAAATTGGATCGGGCCGGGCGGCTGCACCTTGAACGATGCCAATTACGTCCCGCCGCCCCCGGATGAAATGAACGAGGCGCTTGCCGCAATGGAGAAATTCATCCACGCCCCCTCCCCGCTCCCCCTCGTCGTCCGCCTGGCGCTGGTTCACTATCAGTTTGAAGCGATTCACCCGTTTCTCGACGGGAACGGGAGAATCGGACGGCTCCTCATTGTCTTGCTGCTGTGCGCCGAGCAAGTCTTGCCGCAACCGATGCTGTATCTGAGCGCTTACTTTGAGCGGAATCGCGCCGAGTATTACCAGCGGCTTTTTGAAGTGAGTCGCGCCGGCCGCTGGCAGGAATGGATTTCTTTTTTCCTGCGCGGGCTCGGGGAACAATCCCGCGACGCGATCGCGCGTTCCGACAAATTGTTGAAACTCTGGCACACGTATCGGCATTCCGTACAAACCGCCCGTTCCTCCTCATTGTTGTTGAAGTTGATCGATGACTTGTTTGATCGGCCTTACCTTACCTTTTCCAGCGCCAAGACCTCGCTCAACGTCACCTTCCGGGCCGCCCAGATGAATGTTCAAAAACTGGTCTCGGCTGGGATTCTGGAGGAAGTCCCGGGCCGCAAGTACGGCCGGATTTTTATCGCCCGCCGCCTCGTCGATATTCTCGAAGCGCCCGAACCGAAGCCAAGCCCGTGATTCCCAAACGCCACGCCCCGCGGTTCTGCACGCCGCGCGGCACGACCGCCACTGGCAGAAGCGCATCTGAGCCCCGCCGCCTCGCGCCATTTTACATTTTGCATTTTTAATTCTTCATTGCCCTCGACTCGCGCTCTCAACCCTCAGCCGGGGGTGGTTTTTTTGCGAAGTTTGACGAGGCTGTGTTTGAGCGTATAAGTCGCTTATGCAAATTCACTTCCCCGCGCAATTGCAGTGGTTGGAGATACGAACGGTTCGTTTATCATATGGTTGGCTGAGACAGCACGCGCCATGAGCATCATCGCGATTTTTGGGGAGTTCTGCACCTTCGACTCTGCGTACGTTCGGGGATGGAGATGGTTGTTCTCCGCACGGTATCGCGGCGACATTCGGGCACGCTGCACCAAGCGGCACTGGGCTCTGGTTACGCTCGGAGTTCTCGAGACAGTACTGCTAATGGTAGTGGAAATCGTAGCGCTGGTGTTCTTGGCGAGGTGGTTGTTTGCTTTATGACACACGCAGCCAACAAGTCGTGCCAGCCAACGCCGGTAAAACGTCCCGATTCCAATCGAGCGCAATCGGCCCGGCGTGGCTGCACTCTGCGTTGGACCTAACCCGTGTTCCGAGCCACCCGCATCACGAGCGCTGTTGGAGGCCTCCTCCTTGGTAGCCTTATTGGTATCAATGAGCGGAGTGAGCATTCGTTTCGAGCGCTTCAGGCTGTGATCGTGTTTGTTTTCTTTGGAGCGGGTTTTCTTCTGGTGTTTGGCTTACCTCAGTATCGAGAGGCGATGGCTCGCCGCGCAGAACGAGCTGCCTGCCGCGAAATTCATCGCGTCGACCACTGGCAGCGATTCGGCAGTGATATGCGTTTGTTTCATGTTCCCTACTTGTGCAGGATGCTGACGTTCCTGTTTTGTGCCATCATAGCGGACATTTTGGTCAGGAGATTATGAGGCCTAACCTTCTGCATCGAACCCGGCGTGAGCGCCGCGTTTGCAACTCACGCGTCTCGTGCCCTCCGTCGCTGAGCTCACCCATATTGGGTCGTTCGGCGTAGACTCATGCCCAGATATCGCGTCATAATTCACGGCCGGAACTTCCGACTCAACCTTGAGGGCAAGTGGGAGAAGATGGGGTTCTACACGCCTCGGTTGGCTGATGCATCCGACCCACTGCTCGCAGAGCACAAAGTATCGCGCTTTGATGGACGGGTCGCTCAATTCCGATGACGATCCAACTATTCTATGCGGCGAGGATATCGAAGAGGTCGAACCGGGCACAGGAGATGGGCTGGGCCCTGCTGGTCTGGCTTTGTATAAAGAAACCGAGGACGAGAGCGCCGAACCAAGCGATGCGGGAAACAGCTGCCACGCCCCGCAGTAGACCGCTTATGAAAGCTCGAACATCATAATTGCAGACCACACCCGCTTTCGGCGGCCGTGCCAGATCAGTGCGTTGTCTTCGCACGTCACATGAAAGTCGCACACCGAACTGCTAGCTTCGACTGTTTTCTTTACGAGGTGAGTGGAAGGCCCACTAAAAGTCGGATGCGGGAAAACCGCCCGTCCGGTTTAATGAGTGGTGGCGTGAGACGGTCATTGGCCTCGTGCCTCTCAATCCGTCTGCTCTAATCACTCATTATTAGAGTAAGGCGCCGCCCGAAGGCGGGCGACGCCTGCTCCAGCCAAACGGCCCTCAGCAGAGTTTACTTATTGTCTTTGTGCGCCTGGATATTACCCTTGTCGAGGTAGCCGGGAACGTTTGGATCGCCCGTTACGTCAAGCACGAGATTTCCGTTCGGGTCGTAAACCTTCATCGAAGCCGTGTCGAGCACGCCCGGCTCGCCGGCATCCACGAACACGAACTCGATGTGCGCTCCGGGTTTGTTATTGTACTTTCCAATCCCCGTGCCGGTGAATGTATCGAACGGCGCCCCGGGCGGCCGCTGGTCAACCGCCGGGCTGTCCGTGCATGCGGCAGAGGTTAGTTTGGTGAGGTGAAATTTATTTCCACGCGGCCAGTTGACTTCAAGATTGTTGGGCTCCCGAAGGTCGCAGTGAATTTGGAAGCCGCGGGTGACCCGGACATCGTCAATCGTGAAGACGCTGCCACCGCCGGTCATCCGGCCCTGGATATCTGAAGGCACGTCGGGTTCCAGTGCGAAGGAGGCCGCCAGCCAATTCAACGAGGCGGGACGCCCTCCCGTGCCGAGATCGTCACGTGAAAACGGTTGTACCGTCAGGCTTGTAGCGCCCGCCGGAACATTCGCGGAAATCTTGAAAGAGTCCCATTCCTGACCGCTGACGCTATCCAGCAGGTTGTCTAGTACGGTGGTGGTCCCACCTGAGGTAATCTCGATCGCGGTCGGCCGCAGGCCATATCCGGAGACGGTTCCGGACACGCTGGCGAAGAACATGTTGAGGTGCGCCGACCTGGCAGTGGTCGAAGCCGGGAAATTGAATGTCTGTGCCACGGTATTCTGCAGCTGCCCTACAAAACCAATGTAGGCGAGATCGGAGCCATCGCGAATCCGAATCTGCGCATCGGTGGTTCCGTCGTCAATCACCACAAATACACCGGCGCCGTTGTTTACAGCGGTGAACTCCATTCCGGACAATTGCAGTGTGTTTGACCCCGCGGTAACCAGACCGAGGCTTGTGATGTCGGCGCGGTACGTCGAGGCCCATGCCGGGGAAAAGAAAAACGTCGGACCGCCAATCAAAGTTCCAGTGACTGCGTTCGCGGATCCGGGAATCTTCGACACCGATATGGTGTCGTCGCCTGAAGAATCGAAATCCATGAAGCCTTCCCAATAGAGGAGGACTTGTTTCACTGTAGCGCCGGTCGGCACCTCCACGGTGATTATCCCCGGTTGGTCGTGCATGCCGGTACCGGCGGCAGCGACGCCGGTGCCGGAGGCGATCGCGATGCTGGGAGTTCCGAGGGTTTCTGTGCCGTCAGCTCGCGCTTGTTCGATGGAAACGAGGGTGGCAAATCCGAAGATCAGCCAGAATGTACGTAGGTTCATAATTGTTTTATTCCTTTTCTGTCTGGCGCACCGCTTAGGCGCGCAATTGTTGATGTTTGCTCGTGAATTTCTTCACGCCTCACAATAATTCAGTCAGGGTTTCGGTCAAGGGATGGTCGGCAAGAATAAGACCCGACACGCAATGCGTAGAACACCCTACAAGATTAACCGCGAGCTGGTGTGGCCGGCGGAGGCGCAGGCATGAAAGGGGTCTTATGATTGACTGAGTCTGGGTCGGAGACAAACTCAAAGCATAGCCAGCAAGCTACGAATGGAATACACCGGAGCGAGCTATCCTCTGATGAATCGCGGTGATCATCGCCGGTCGCCGTGCATCCGCGCCACACTCGCCGAAGCCAGTTGGGATAGCCGCAAAAGCCCGCATAGACAATTTACTGCGCTGCCTTTTCACTACCGGCAAGGTTCAACTCACTGTTGAACTCGATGGTTCGGCGGGATTGTAGGTTGTCTGGCTGCCTTTGGGTTCTCTATGTTCTTTCGCAGCCTTTTGATCTGCGGAATTTCAGATCATGGGGGTTCACTTGGTTGCGACGATTTCGGCAGCAGCCGTGAAATAATTACCAACAGGGCCACGACCACGAGCGCGAGGATTCCCCAGAACACCACGCCGCCTTTGCCCGGCGTCCGGCCTTCGGCCCACGACGATTTCTTGAGTTGCTCCCCGGCAGCCAGCGTGGCGGATGATTTGTCCGCTGCGAGCAACTGACCTGCGACCAGACTGAGGTCATAGCGTGGCGGAGACACTCGCGGATTGCCGTAGTAGAGGAAGAGTTCGTTCCCCGGTTCCGCCTTAAACAAGACGCGGGTGGCGGCGTAAAAGACCTGGAACTTCTCCAGTTCAATCGGTGGATTGTCACCGTTATGGGTTTCTAAAATCAGCGTGGCGGTTTGCAGCGGACTACCAAAGGTCATGACGAATTCCTTGGCCGGGCGGTTGGGCGTTTGCACCCATGTCGCGGTGCCGAGGTTTCGCCGGTATTTTTCACCGCGTTCATCGGCGACTTCTTCGTATAGCGTTACTTCGCGCTCGAACAGCGGAGTCCGTGTGGCGCAACTCAGGCGTGTGAGAGGCAGGTTGGCTTGCGGTAGTTTGATGATCCAGCGGCTGGTTTTTGGGTCTTTGGCGTCGTTCGTCGCGGTAACGGTGGGCGTCAGCGCCCGGCTGATGGACGTGCGTTCGAGGATGTACGGCAACTGATTGCCGGCGCGCAGCAGGCGCATGTCTTGAAAGTCGGGTTGCGCCCGCGCGAGGACATCGAGATCCAGTTCAAGCTGCTGCGCGCCGGGGCGGGTGAGTTTGACCGCTTTGCGAAATTTCCAGGCGGACACGTCGAGCGTCGTGCCGTCCTGCGGCACGCCCGGCAAAAGTTCCGGCGCGCGATAACCCGAGTTGTCCGTCAGCGGCGAAATTTGAATCGGGGAGACCGCCGTGTCTTTGAGATTCGCCCCGAGGGCGGCCAGGTCATAGCGCGGTGCGACACACCGGCGGTTGCCGGTCAACAGATGATAAACCCCGGCCGACCGCGCGAGGAAGACGAGATAAACCGGACGCCGCTCCACCCGCACCGCCGTGATGGGCAGCGGCGGGCTGTCGTGATTTTGAATGAGCAGCAGCAATTCGCGGGGGCGAACCTGGCTTTCCAGCGGCACGGTAAGGTTGCGACCGCGGTCTGGCCTTCCACCGCCACGCGGTAAATCGTGCCACGCGCCACGGTCTGCTCACGGATCGAATCTTCCAAAACCTGCGGCACGGCCAGCGTCACCGACCGGGTGAAGAGCAGTTCGGCCGTCTCGATTTGAATGTTCGCGAGGTCCAAATTCGCCGCGCCGAGATTGAGTGTGAGCCGGGTCTCGCCGGGATTTTCGTGGCGCTCGGCGATGGTGACGAAAATGGATTCGTTCGGGGTCAGTTCGGCGGCTGCGGCGTGAACCATCGCGCCGGTAAAGGGAATCGGTTGCGAGCGTTGATCGTCCACCGTCAGCCGCAACCAGGGTCGCGAGCCGGGAGGAAGCGCGAGGTGCAGTTGGCTCGCGCCGTTAGGCTGACGGAAAATCGGCTGCCCTTGGGCGATGGTTTCCCAGTGTTTGCCGTCGGCGGAAGCTTCAATCTGCACCGACTTGATGAAGCTGGCCGCCGGACTCTCCAGCGTGACGCCGTCCAGGGGTTGGGCGAGTCCGGTTTCGAGTGTGATGACGGTCGTGCTGGGATTGAGTGAAACCTGAAACAACTTCACGCTTTGAATCGCCCGCGCGGCCGGGGTCGGGCGCTGAATCAGATACGGCAGTTCGTTGCCGGCATCATCGTAGAGCCGCAAATCTTCGAGCGCGGGACGGGCGGCATCGAGCGTCCCGACGGGCAGGCTTAATTTTACGAGGCCGGGCGCAGTGACATTAAACTTCTGGGCGTATTGCCACTCGGCCGGGAGCGGGGCGGCGATGGACGCGGACAAGGGAACGAGGACGAAGAGGCAGAGAAGGAAACCGGAGAGGTTTGTTTGACGCACGCCCTTTCCATGAACCTCCATGCGATTTTGGTAGGGACGCGTTCCACCCGCGTCCCTAACTTCTTGCCGAAAAGATGGGGACGCGGTGGAACGCGTCCCTACCAAGTTCAGGGGTTCAATGCGCGAAATTCTGTTCGGAGAATTCTCACCCCGGCCCCCGGGGAGAGGGAGAATCGTCGTCCGGTCACTCTGCAATCTGACCGCTCTGTCGCTCCGCATATTTTCCGCGCGAGAATACGGCAGGCTGGCGATAGGCGTAAACCCATGCGCAAACCTGCGGCGCACATTGCTTCTCACTTTCCATGAACCTCCCTGCCGTAGCGCAGGTTGGCAACCTGCTGTGTCGCCGACTGGTAGTCGGCTGGCCGCAGAAATGTCGCACCACTGCGGATTGCCAATCCGCGACACAGCAGACTGCCAGTCTGCGCTACGGTTCAAGGGCGCAACGCGCGCACAAAGGTCGGGGAATTCTCTCCGTGGGGAGAGGGCTGCGGTGAGGGAGGACGTTTCCACAAACCTCATCCCCGCATCCTCGTTTGATCGCTTATTGAACCGTTTCATCTTTTACCTCCTTCTCCGAGTTGCTCGCGGCGTAGAAGCGTTGGTAGGCGAACGACGCCAGCATGGCGATCACCGCCACCCCAATCACAGCGCCAACGCGATAAAGCTCGCCGAGATGTGCGAGGTCATGGAAAAACAATTTGAGCAATGTCACACTCAGCAACGCCAAGGCGGCGTAGCGCGAGGCGGGAATTTTTCGGGCGATGCCAATCACGAGCAACACCAGCGCGAACAGCGCCCAGGCAATCGAATACGTCATGTCCCGCGCAAAGTTTCCCTCGAACTGAAACGTCAGGGTCGAGCCGGGCGCGCTGAAGTAATCAGCGATTTCAATGTTCAACAGCAGGAACGCCAGCACGGTGCCGAGCCCGGCAAGGAGGGGCGGCACGTTGGATTTCAAAACCAGATGGCGCGGCGGTGCGAGCAGGCGCGCCCCAACGAACAGGCACACCGTCACGACGCCGTAGGTGTAGAGATACCAGTTGAGAATCGGCGTGGCGCTGCGCGGATGATACTTCAACACCGCCGGGTTGAGCACGAGCCGGACAAAGGCGGCGACCAACAATCCCAGGCCGGTGAGGCGCAGGCCCGGATGCGGCACGCGATGGAACAGCCACAACAACGCCGCGCCTTCGAGTGCCCAACCAAGGGTGATCCATTGATTGCTGAACTGGATCGGGAAGATCAGCGTGATGAAGAACAGCGCCACGCCGCCACAGAAGGCGAGCTGCGTCAGCCGGGCCGGGTTCAAGGCGGGAATTTTTTTCAACACGACCACCAGACTCAGCAGCGCCGGAAGCGCGAACACCGCCGGCAGCAGGCCCATGATTTCGTTCGGATAAGCGACCTTCACGAGCCGATGAATCAGGAAGAACTGCGGCAGCCCGGCGAGCGCGGCGGTGGCCCAGGGAATGACTTTGTCGCTGAACTGTTTCAGGAACACGAAGGGAAACAGCGCGAACACGGCGAAGAAAATGAGATACCACATCAGCGGTTGCGATGCGCTGGCGGGGTCGAAGCGGTTGAAGTGCCAGGCACATTCAAGCGCGGTCACGCAGACCAGCGCGACGGCGGGCAGCCAGTCGAACGAAAACATTTTGGCAAGACCGAGCAGCAGCACGACGAGCAACAGCGCGAGACCGAAGACGGGCGCGGGATTCGTGAGCGGCAGGCGCAGCGTGGCCATGATGAGCAGGAGGAACGGCAGCGCCGCCGAGAACGCCGGCAGCAGCGCCGCGAGATTATCGGGCTGGGTGAAGTCATCGTTCAGCTTGATTTCCCGGACGAAGGCATCGGGCTTTAGCTTCCGCACCGCCCATACGCTGACGGCGACGAAGAAAGTCGCAAAGGCGCCGAGCAGGAAGAACGAAGTCGGCAGCCCGGTGAGCGTTTGCGGGATTTTGAAAATCAGCGCCCCCGTCGCAGCGAGCGTTAGAACCATCACCGCCAGTACCGGCAGCAACGAGGCCGTCAGCACCGCGACGCCGATGGCCATCACGTCCACGAGCAACACAAAAGGCCAGACGAGAAGCGAAAGTTCCGCGAGCTTGAAGATCGGGATCAGGACCAACAAGAGCGCCAGCGGCGGAAACATCTGGCTGCCCCAAGGCGGGGTCGGGTAGCCGCGCTGCTTTTGCAGCAAGACCGGAAACGCGGTGTGGGCGGCCGCGAAGAGGAGGTAAAAAGTGAGGGCGGCGTTTAGCAGTTCATTCGTCAGCGAGTTGCCGGTCCACAGTGCAAGCAATCCGAAGACAGCCAATCCGGCAAGCGGTTGGGCGAGGGAAGCCTTTTTGTCCAGCAGCACGAGGGCGGTGACGGCGATATCAATCAGGAAGACAAAACCGAACAGGAGCCAGGGTCGTTGGGCCAGCGGCGGGAAGCTGAGAAACCACGCGGTAAAGGCCAGCGCCACGGCGGCGAGACCGAGCTGGGCACCCGTCAGCCACCAATTGGTTTGCGCGCGGCGTTTCGTCCACCATACGGCAGCAAGATAAAGGACGTTGAAGCCCAGCAGCACGGCAAGCGCGATGAGGATTTTGTTGCCCTCGAAATATTTTTCCGTCTCAAAGAATTTGTCCACCCAGCCGATTTGCATGAAGGCCGTTCCGAGGGCGCCGAGCGCGGTGAGGAAAAACCAGCGGCGATTTAGCGCCACCAGGATGAGGCCAGCGTCGAGGATGGCGATGTAGCCGAAGAGGCCGAGCGGATTGTCTTTGTCGGCGTGAATAAGAAGAGGCGTGAGGAAGCCGCCCAACATGCCGAGGATGGCGACCACGAGAGCGTTGAACCGCACCGCAACAAAGAATGCGGTGGTGGTAATGAGCGCCATCAACAGGAATGTCGGTACCAGGCCGAAGAACGGGAATTTGTAAACCGAGTGGCACGCGAAGGTGACGGCGTAGAGGATGACGACGCCCGTTGCGCACAGGGCCTGGGCGCCGACGACGTATTGTTTCCGCCGATGGAGGAAGACGCCGCCCACAAGCAAGCCGAGGCCGGTGAGGAATCCGATGGCAACGCGCAACTCCGGGGGAATGAGATCGTGCTCGAAGGAATACTTCACGAAGAAGGCCACCCCGAGAAACAGCGCCAGCCCGCCCACCCACGCGAACATCTTCACGCCCATGAATTGTTCCCAGTTCACCGCTGGCAACGTCGGGCGCAAGGGCGGCGGCGCGAGCGGGGGCAGGTCTGGCGCAACGGAAATGGGCGGGGGCGATAGCACTGGTTTGGCCGGGGGCGGAATGGGCGACACCAGCGGCGGCAAGGCGGGGGCCGGTTTCGGCGCAGCGGGGGCGGTTTCCTGCCAGCGCTCAAGCATCTCCGCTCGTGCCGGTGTTTCCGCCCGGGGCACGGCTGGCGCAACGGGTTGGGCAACCGGGGCTGCGGGCGGCTCCTTTTTCAGCCGGAAAAGCTCCAGTTCCAATCCGCCGACGCGGCGGGAGAGTTCTTCGATCCGTTGACCGGACTTAACCGCGCGCACGATCAACCAGACGCCCACAAAGATGGGAACGCCGAGAATCAAGACGATGACCAAAGCCCATTCCGGCATAGTTGTATCCTTTCAGCGGTTGGTGCGACCTGGTACCGCCAGAGTGAGACACACCCCGGCCAGTGACAAGCGGGAATCGCCAGCGGGAATCGCCCGCCCGCCAGACCCACCGTTTGGTCACCTCCGAAAACTTGGTGAAAAGTTCGGAATCGTTGGGAAAGAAATGGACGAGGCCGAAAACGAGGTTTACGATGCAAGCAATCCAAAATTCCCGTCGGCTTCGAGCGCCGGATTCTTTGATGTGAGACTGCGCTCCAGTGGGCCGCGGCACAATGCGGCGGCCACGAACCGCCGCCTGAACAGCGAAGATTAAAACCAACAACGCCCCAAAACCCATCAGCAACGAAAGATTGACCGTCATGAAACCATCAACCCGACTCCAAAAGGCAGTTTTCGGAAGTCTCCCACCGAGCGCAAAGTTCTGGCACCCGCCGCGACGAAACCGTCATCGAGGGGTTGGGGCGGGTTTTACCTTGATCGAACTCCTGGTGGTCATTGCCATCATCGCCATCCTGGCGGCAATGCTCCTACCCGCGCTGGCCCGCGCCAAAGCCAAAGCTCTGCAAACCCGATGCCTGAGCAACGAAAAACAAATCGCCATCGCCTATCAGCTCTATGTTGAGGACAACAATGGTTTTTATCCCAGCCAGAAAGGCTGGGGCGCGGGCGGTGGCAAGAAAGGCAATTACCGGCTCGACGCGGGTGTGGCTGAGTCCTTTGGGGTGAGCGTTGAGCAGACGAATCGCCCGTTGAATCTCTACGTCGGGGCGGTGGAAGTATTCCATTGTCCAGCCGACAGGGGGGACGCTTCCTATGGAGCGAAGGATTGCTTCACCGAGTATGGCAACAGTTATCTGGTGCAATTCCAGCATGATTCTTTCCGGGTGAAGCACGTGGCGGGCGATGAACGACAACCGCGCGGCAGCTACGAAGCCACCCCTATCAAAGCCAGCGAAGTCGCCCGCCGGCCCGCCAGCAAGATTATCCAGGGTGACTGGCCGTGGCACGCCAACCGCGGCGTGGTCGATCCCAAAAGCGTCTGGCATAATTACAAAGGCCAGAGCCGCTTTAACATGCTGTTTGGCGATGGGCACGTTGAGTATTTCCGGTTTCCCAAGGAAACCCCTGACTGGATTTGGACGCCCCCCGATCCGAATTTTGCCTGGTGGTAATCGCGCGGCCGGCCGTGCGTGATCTTGACTTCAGCGAGTGTCCCATCAAGGTTTGTGCGCACGATGAAGCCCATCCTCGCGGCACTGCTTGGCGGATTTCTGGCGCTGCCGGCGACCGTCAACGCCGACGAGCCGCAGCCTTCCGGTGACTCCAGCGCGCTGACCGTTTCCAAAATCGCTGCCCGCATTCGGGCCCAGGCCGAAGCGTCCCCGCCCCAGGCCATGAACGCTTACACAAACCCCATTCCCGGCACCAAGGCCAGTTACGCCATGCTGGCCATTCCCGGTGGTGAATTCGTCATGGGCAGTCCCACCGGCGGACGCTATGTCCAACCCGACCAACTGCCGCCCCATCAGGTGAGGCTCGCGCCATTTTGGATTGGCAAATACGAAGTGACTTGGAATGAGTACAACGCTTTCGTGTTCGACGACCTTGAACGCCGGCAAGCCGCGCCGCCACCGCTCAACAGCAAGTTCGACCCTCGGCTGGCCGATGCCATTACCCATCCCAGCCTGCCGTATGTGGACATGGCCTTTGGCATGGGGAAGGACGGTTACCCAGCCATCGGCATGACCCAACATGCGGCGAACAAGTATTGCCAATGGCTGAGCGCCAAGACCGGCCACTTCTATCGCCTGCCCACCGAGGCGGAATGGGAATACGCCGCGCGCGCCGGCTCGATGAACACCTGGTTTTTCGGTGAAGACGCAACCAAGCTCGCGGATTACGCATGGTTCGAAGAAAACAGCGATTTCAAATACCAGAAAGTCGGGCGCAAACTGCCCAATGCTTGGGGGCTGCACGACGTGCTGGGCAACGTCAGCGAGTGGGTGCTGGATCAATACGACGAAGATTACTACCGGATCTGCGCCGAAAGCGGCACGACGCTTCAGCCATGGAACCAGGCGACCCAACAATATCCACATTCGGTTCGGGGCGGCTCCTGGCGTGACCCGATGCCCGACGTCCATTGCGCCGTGCGCGGTCGCTCGACTCCCGATTGGAAGTTGAACGACCCGCAACTGCCCAAGAGTCGGTTCTGGTTCCGAAATTGTGATTTTGTTGGCTTCCGCATTGTCCGACCTCTTGCCCTTCCGACCACCGAAGCGATGCGCCAATACTGGAACAGTGACGTGGAGCGGGAATGAAGCTGGACTTCGCAGTCGGTAGGGTCCTCGCGCGGCGATGACCTCGCCCGCGTCCAGGGGCGAAAAGATTACCGTTGGAAGTTGCGAACGCCACCATTCGTTCCGCGCCTGGTACGGCGCGGGGTCATCGCAGCGCGAGGACCCTACCACCATTGCGCAAACTTCTATTTCGGAGTTCGGGTTAAATCCTAGTAGCTGCCGAGTTGACGAGGCTCAAACATTCCGGTTTTCCAAAGCGAAGACGGTCGGAGTCTCTCCATGAATCTCCAGGTAGGGCGCGTCACTCCGTGCGCGCCGCAACTGACAAGCACTGAACGGCGCGCACGGAGTGACGCGCCCTACCAAACCCCTCTTACTTGCGGTTACTGATGGCCGCCCGCAACCAGACTCCAGACCCCGGGTCCTTCGCTCGGCTGATGTTGCTGGCTGACCAGCCGGAAGCCGTTTTTTTGGTAGAACGCCAGGTTGCGCTCATTGGCAGTTTCCAGGTAGCACGGGACGCCCGTCGCTTGAAAGCGTTGCAGGCCGTGTCGAATCAAGGCGGCCCCCAGCCCCTGGCCCTGCTGATCGGGGCGTACGCCGATGCAAAACAAAAACCAATGCGGATCGCCGATTGTCCGCCTCCGGCAGACTTCGATGAAAGCCTCGAACCGCAGCATCCGCCGGGTGGCATTCCAGCCCACGGTGAACGGGGACGCCAGAATCCCGGCTTTGACCATCCGCGTCCAACTCGGCGTTGTGTATTCTGGCCGAATCCAGACGGCCACCGCGCCAACAGACTTGATCACGTCCACCCGGCCGTACTTTTGTCCGTAGCGCAGCCCCATCCGGAAAATGTGCGCCATCCCGGCCGGGCGTTTTGCGGGGTCGGGAAACAAATGCACCGCGACGGGATCCTCCGCGAACGCTTGGACGAGCGTCGCCACCGCTGGCCCCCATTGCGCCGGGGTGAAAGCGGTGACCTCCGGCGTGGTAGTTTTCATCGCCGGTGGCGGATCGGGTGAAAGGTTTTGCGTTATCCGATTAAATGGCACCGGCCCAGCAACTCGCCGGGCCGATGCGCTGAAGAAATGGTCCTGGGTTAAATGTCCAACTCCGTGACCGACAACTTTGCCTGATACTTGCCCAGAATCTTCAACGTCAAATTGCCTACGTCCCCGTCCCGTTCGGCGGCGAGGTCGAGGGGCATGGATTGGATTGCGTCCAGCGGCTTAAGCGCCACGGTCAGCACCGGTTCCTTGCTCTTCCCGTAAACGAGCAATTCGAGCATCCCGCCCGCGTTGCGCCGGACGGCGAGCGCGCACTGGGGCGCGGTGACCTCTTCGCCTTCCGCCCGCACCGTGACCAACCGGAGACTGTCTTTGCCAATCGCTTCGCCGTTGCGCATCGGGGTCAACTTCTGCAGCCACAACTGGCCGATGGGGACCGCGGTTTCACCGGCTTGGGCAATGGTCTCGGCCTTCAGATTTTTCTGCGGCAACACCATTCCGCCGTAATCCGCGTCCTTCATCACCACGGGCTGTTGCGCGTCCACGTCGGTGGCGATGGGCGTGCCGTTCAGTTGTTTGGCGTCGGCGCTGACGGCCTGGGCGTAGGGGAGCGCTTCCTGCCGGGAAAGTTTTTCCTGGGCGGAGACGAGTTGGAGGGAGGTCAATACGGTGAGGGCAATGATGATTCGTTTCATGGTTTTGTTAATTGCGTTTGTTGCGTCTGCATCCCTCATAACGCCGTGGGGATGACTTGGGTTACAGCCCACCCTGGAAAAGTCGCCTGCTGATGCCTTCCTTGCGGGAGACAAAGTCCAGGATGTTGCCGCCGTGCTTGCCCTCGCTGAAACCGTTCCAGCAATTCTTGGGCAGGCAGACGCGGAACTGGGTCGGGCTTTGGCCGCAGTTAAACCCGCGCGGTGCATGATGAAACCAGGGCGGAACCCGAGCCGTGGTGCGTGAGCCGTGAGTTGGCCGCAGACCGGCGCTCCGCCCGAGGCGGAGCGCCGACGTGCCGTCGGCTTAGACCCTGGGAATGTCAGCGATGATCACATCGAAAGTGAATACGAGCATGAGTCGTGCAGCGCACACCCAAAGCCGGTCATAGAGACCGGCGCTCCGGCGGAAGGGGATGCGCGGAAAAAACTATTGAGCAAATACCGCTTGTTCTCCCTGGCCCGGCGGGTGTAGAAACGGGGTGTAAAACTTCTATAGCATGAAGCCGCGTCTCTACCTCGAAACCACCATTCCCAGCTAT
>CAYHFK010000097.1:0-15413 GCA_964355895.1 uncultured Bifidobacterium sp.
TTGACCGCGATTCAGCCCATAAACTTCAGTTTGATCGTGAACTTGTCGTCTGTTTAAAAAAACTAAATGCCGCGTGGCTTCACCCCACGGCACACCCACACGGAGAAAACTTTCGGCCGTCACTCCGACTTGATGCCAGCTTGCCAAGTCACAGCGCAGCGCAACACTCGTCCGCCTGCCTTTCGTCCGCCCACCAGGCCGGGCCAGCAAACGGATCGTAAAGCTGCGCAAATCCCGCAGAAGGTTTGGCAAAATCGGGCGCGCGCGGTCAGTCTGAACTGGCAGCTCAACGCGCACAACCGAGCCGGCGACTGGTATTTTCAGAGTCTCGCCGACGCCTCCGGCACGCCGGGCGCGGAGGCGGACAATCATGTGGCCAGCAGCAAGAGCGGTGACGCCGAACCCATCTTGACCGTGCC
This sequence comes from uncultured Bifidobacterium sp., assembly GCA_964355895.1. Taxonomy (GTDB): domain Bacteria; phylum Verrucomicrobiota; class Verrucomicrobiia; order Limisphaerales; family JADLHS01; genus JADLHS01. Next base: position 420 of record CAYHFK010000097.1, read on the forward strand.
GATGATCGGCTGGGTGCCGAAGCTTGGGCCGGGTCGCGCGCGGCTCACCAGTTATTCCATCGCCAAGTACGGGCCGCAGACGGACAACGACTGGCAATGGTTTCCCGACGTCGGCAACGGCGTCAGCACGACCAACACCCTGGCGTCGGGGACCCTACCAATTGCGCTTCCCGCGACCAACGCCGCGCGTTTCTATCGCGCTCAATGGCTGCCGTAGTCCTGACGTACCCGCAGGTCGCAACACGAAGGCGGAGCTGGATCGCCACCGCCAAACCGGTGAAGTCCTGACCGGCACCGGGATTTCGCGTGGCGCAATAAAGGAACCGCTAATTTGCGGTCATCAGGACGAAGCAATGTTAACGCAGCCGCTTCAGGGATTATTGAAATTGAAAATCAGTTATTAGAAACCTCGCTCTCTGCGCCGTGATTGGCGCAGCCATCAGCGCAAAAGCAGCCACCGTCACAGTAGATCCTGGAGCATCTTGGCAGGGCTTTATGAACGTTTCTGAACTCCCGTCGAACGGGGGAGCATATGTTTTCGGGAGTGGCTGGGGAACAGCCGATCTTCGCGCCACTTTTTCTGGCGCTGTTTTGACCTTGTCCCCCAATATCATAGGTGATCCTGCTGCCTTCTGGTACATCGGTGGTGGGGCTCCAGGCAATCCCGGCAACAAAATCATGGATGCGAACATGTATGTGCAACCTGCTGATGGAACATTCTCGGGGCAAACCCTTACCTTCACCGGTGAGGTTCTGGCCAACACCCTGACGAGTGCCCATACTTCGGTGGCATTCATCAAGGATTTTGCTCCGGACTACTCTTCCTTCAACACAATCACTGCCCCACTGGTGAACGGTGTGTTCAGCATCGACCTTTTGACTCTTAACGATCCGGCCCGCCACGTTCAGTACGGCTTCGAAACCATCGGAGTCAATGTTTGGGTTACCGATGTTGCCCCGTTCGGATCGGTTGACATCACCGCCGTTCCCGAACCGACCAGTATTGCCTTGGCCGGATTGGGTGCTGCGGCTCTGCTGGCGTTTTTTCGTCGTCGGCAAACTTAATTGAACCGTCAATAGATTCGCAAAGGCCATCCGACCTTCCGGTCGGGTGGCCTTCTGCTTTGGTCAACTTAAATTCTGGCTGCCGCAGGGAATCTGTCCTTGAACCTTGACCTTGAAACCCGCGGCGGAAACCCAAAGTCCAACCGGTATAAACACCGCCCGGAATTGTGATCGCCCGCCGGTGATGTACGCGGTAAAGTCATGCCCATCATGAACCAACCGCCCGACACTCACAGCAAGGTGATTGGCTACCTCCTTTGGATTTTTGGTTTCACCGGCGCGCATCGCTTCTATTACGGCAAACCGGTGTCGGGCACGATTTGGTTTTTCACCTGCGGACTGCTGCTCATCGGCTGGATCATTGACCTGTTTCTGATTCCCGCGATGGATCGGGCCGCGGACCGGCGATTTGCCGCCGGCCCCATCAATTACTCGATCGCCTGGATTCTGCTGACATTTTTGGGCATCTTCGGCCTCCACCGATTTTACCTGGGCAAGTGGGTCACCGGCCTCCTTTACCTCGTGACCGTCGGTTTGCTCGGTTTTGGAATTCTTTACGACTATTGGACGCTCAACTCGCAAATCAGTGAACGAAACCATGCCAAGCTGATGCCATGACGGGCGGCAACAAACGCCGCGCAAAACTCGCACACGGAACTTGACGCTGAAAACCACCCGGCGCAAAGTCGCGCTATGAACACGGATGCGCCCCAATTCGCCATCCTTTGCGAACAGGTAAATTCCTCTGACCGCCAATGACTATGAAACACATTCCCCGGTTTGTTTTCACCCTGGCCCTGTTTGCCGCCGCCGCCAGCCACGCGGATGAAGTCGTGTTTCAGGACGACTTCAAGGGCAAGCTGGACGGAGGTTGGTCGTGGATACGCGAAGACCGCAACGGGTGGCGGGTCACGGAGCGCGGGCTCGAGGTGCGCGTCCAGCCGGGCAATATGTGGGGGGCGGGCAACAACGCAAAAAATGTGCTCGTTCGCACCATACCCGACCCGGCGAAAAGCGAACTCGAAATTTCAGTCAACGTGACGAACCAGCCCACGGCGCAGTACGAACAGGTGGATCTGGTCTGGTATTACGACGACAGCCACATGGTGAAGCTGGGGCAGGAACTGGTGGACGGCAAGTTGAGCATCGTCATGGGGCGCGAAGAAGCCGACCAGACGCGGACCATTGCCATCATTCCACTGAAATCCTTCCCCGTGCGACTGCGATTTCTGGTGACAACCAACCGGATCCGCGGTCAGTTCCGCACCCCCGATTCGGACGAGTGGCGGGAAGCCGGCGAGTGTGATTTACCAGCGCACGGCGCGCCGAAGGTGAGCCTGCAATGTTACCAAGGGCCGGCGGATGCCGCACATTGGGCGCGCATCACCGAGTTCTGCATTCGGCGCCTGCAGAAATAGCCAAACCCCGCCAGGGCCAGCCAGCCGCACCCGGTTCATGGCGCCGCGCGCAGAAAAAGGGAGGCTGTCAAAACCCGCGCGGCACGGAAAGGCCACGCGCGGCTCACTCGGGCTTTGGAATCGTGCCGACGTTGGTGGCGGCGACGATTTGATACCGTTTGTCGAAGCGTTCCTGGGCCGTGCGCGGTGTGATTGGGCCGGGCGCGGGGAAATTGAAGCGCGCGGCTACGGCCACAGAAATAAGTTCCTTCTTGAAGAGCTTCGGCAGGTTGTCCACCGCGCGCGCCTGAGCGATGAATTTCGGAACTTTTTGCAGCTCCGCGATGTCTTCGTCCTTCATGTGCGGCGCGCCGACAAATGAAACAATGGCCGCGGCATCCAAATTCTTGTTCGCCGTGCGCACGTAGCGGCGACCGGACAAGCCCATGCCCACGCCGTATTTGTCCTGATCCTTGGTGTCCATCTCGTATTCGCGGACGGAGTAATCGCCGAGCTTTTCAAGCTTGGCGTGAAACGCCTCCAGTTGCGTCCTCAACTCCGGCTCGCCGCTCGTTGGAATGGTGATCAGCACGATCTTGCCTTTCGTTCCGGCAACCATCGCCGTTTGCTCAGCCATGACTTCCCCGATACGCTGATGGAGTTCCACGTCGTGCTGGGGCGCTTTGAATTCGTGCCAGTAAATCCACGCCGCCGAACCGGCGATGGCCAACCCGGCGAGGGTGATCGTCCAAACGGTTTTTACTTTTGGTGACATGGCGAAAAAGGCGCGGGTTCAGTTCGCGGAGCCTGGCTCCACCGGGAAACGCCATTGGATGTCGCCCGGCTGCTTTTCACGGACACTGGGAATGCGGAATGTGTCGTAGCCCTTCACGCTGTTGTCAAAGAACAAAATGTTCGTGCGGGTGCGCTTGCCGTGGCGGGCGTTTACGCGCTCGTCTTTGCCGTTGTGCAGCCAGTAACCGTCAAAGATCGCGGGCATCCGGGGATAAAGCGCGGCCTTGGTGAATTTGTTGCCCTTGGTCAAGTGCGTGCCGTCCATCGGCAGCCGGACGAACGGCCACTTCTGCGGATTGCCAGTCGAGCCGTTGATCCCGTACCAGCAATCAAGGTGAAACTCCTTCCCCGTACTCTGCGAAGTATAGGGCCAGGCCATGGCCCCCTCCGGGTCGTCGCGGCTGACGGGGCCAAACTTGTAAACCTTCGGCAGCGCCGACGGACAGCGAAAAACGCTGCCGTAATCGGCGATCTTGTAATACGTCGGGGCTTTCTGTGCCGGAAGATACTTGCCGTTGTAGAGAATCGTCGGCCAGCCCTCCTCGTATTGTGATCCGTTGCGCAAATTGTATTCAGCCGGCACGAGATAGTCGTTGTTGTCGTCGGCGTACATCACAATGGCTATGCCGATTTGCTTGAGGTTGTTGATGCACGAAATACTGCGCGCCTTCTCCTTCGCCATGGAAAGCGCGGGCAGGAGCATCGCGACCAAAATCGCAATAATGGCAATGACGACGAGCAGTTCGATAAGCGTGAAACCATGCTGCGTCGCCCGCCGCTTGATGGTCGGAGATAGTAGTTTGGCCTTCATCTTCAATGACCATCTCCCTACGCAGAAACCAGACCATCCCCGGGTGTGCTTAAAACGACGGTCCAGCTTGGCAATCCAAACCGATTGCGGAACGGTCAAGCTCCGTTCCCGGAATATTAGCGCCTTGCAAAGCCGCATCGTTGCGTCGGACACGCTCCAGCTCTGGCCGTTTTACCCGTGGCAAGCCGGCTGCTTAATGCTTTCGGAAACGCAGACCCGCACGGTTCGTTTGATCACGACCGCGCCTGACGGCTGGCGCCGCCGACCCAGTTCTCGTTTTTTGTTCGCCGTCACCTTAAATTGATATGAGTCACAACTATTCTTGCTTCCGAACGCCCGCCCTCGTGGTGTCACTGGCAATGCTCCTACCGGGCCTGAGCGTATTGGCCGTCCCGAACAACTGGACGAATGTCGCGAGCGGACTCTGGGGCGTGGCGCCGGGCAACTGGTCCGCCAACACCGCGCCCACCAGCGCCTCCAACATTGACCCGACGCAAATCACCAACGCCGGCACGAAGACGGTGACGATTGATGCTGCCACGGTCCCCGGAAACCTTTCGATCCGCTCCATGACCCTTTCCGCGCCCCTTGGTGCGACCAATACCCTCGCGCTGATAGATGTTCCCCTCGGTACGCCGCTAACCACGTCCAAGCCGCTGCTCGTCGGCAACCGCGCCATTCTCGCCATCACCAATTCGGCCGTGAGCGCCACGGACAGTTTCGACATCACCGAGGGCGAGTTGATCCTTGATTCAGGCAGCCTCACCTGCGCGGCCATTTGCGACCTCCAGTCCGGCAGCCTGACCGTGAATTCCGGCACGCTGAACGCCACGCTCGGCACCACGGGCATTCGCATGGGCCGCTTTTCCGGCGCGAACGCCAACCTCACTCTCAACGGCGGCACGGTGAACACCCTGCGCGTTACGCTCGGCTCCGTCAGCGGATCGCAAAGCAGCCTGACGCTCGCCGGGGGCGATCTGATTTGCACCGACAGCCTCAGCCTGGCGCAACTTCCCGCCACCACCGGGAGCGCCACGATGACCGCGGGCAATCTCATCGTGACCAACGGCACCACCAAGATCGCCGACCGCGCCACCGCCACGTTCACCCAGGGCGGCGGCAATTCCGCCTTCGCCAACCTGAGCATCGGCGATTTGGGCGTTGGAACATTCAATCTCAACGGCGGGCAGATGACGACCACGCCCCGCACCACTAACGATCTCGCCATCATCGGTAATCTCGAAAACGGAGCGCTCAACCAAAGCGGTGGCGCCATCGTCATCCAAAATGAACTTCATGTCGCCGATTCGGGCGGCGTAACCGGCGACCTGAACATCACCGGCGGTCAGTTCTTCGCCACGAACGACCTCGTGGCCATCGGTCGCAAAGGCGTCGGCACGATGACGGTTTCCAACGCGCTCGTCGTGTTGACCAACACCTCGGTTGGTCGCCACCTCGACGCGCTCGGCACGCTCACCGTCCAGGACAACGCCAGTGTCTTCCTCATCGCCGACCTCTCCATCGGGCGGCTCGCGGGTTCGTCCGGGCAGGTGCTTATCACCGGCGGTTTACTTTCCCTCACCAATGATGATCTGTGGGTCGGACGCGGCGGCACGGGCGACATGACCGTTACCGCCGGCACGGTTCACGCGAAGTCGCTCCATGTCGGCCAGTCCGACGACGGCACGAACGCGCCGTCCGGCAGCTTGACGCTCGCGGGCGGAATGACGCAGATCACTTCCAACCTGGTCGTCGGCACCAGCCAGGTTTCCACCGGCCTGGTGGTGATGGCGGGCGGCGACCTCATCATCACCAACGGCAACGGCAGTGCGCGTCTCGACCTCGGCCCGGGCAGCTTCACGCTCAACGCTGGCAACTTGACCGCCGACAACATTCTTCTCTCAACCAACGCCGGACAATTCACGTTCAACGGCGGAACGATCCGTGCGAAAAGTATGACCGTCGCGAACGGCGTGCCGTTTGTCGTCGGCGACGGCGTCAACCCGGCCACGCTGGAGCTTCAGGGCGGAACTTACAGTTTCGCGGACGGACTCGTTATCGCCGCCAACGCCACGGTCAGCGGCTGCGGCACAATTGTTGGCAGCATCGCGAACGGCGGCATCCTGAACACGAATTGCGGCGCGTCCGCACCCATCATCACCGCCCTCAACAAATCCGGGGACACCGCCACGATTTGGTTTTCCACCCTCAGCGGCGCGAACCATGTGCTTGAATTTAAACAGGCACTGACCGACGCAACCTGGTCGCCCATTCTGCCCGGCATCATTGGCGATGGCAGCGTGACGAACAAACTGGACCGGACCGCGACCAACGCGACCCGCTTTTATCGGATTAAAGTCCAATGATTTCCCACCTGGCGGTTAACTTGTGGGCAACTCTGGACACTGTGTGAAAAGTCCGGCGTCGCTGAGAACGAAATTGAAATGGAATCGAGGGATTCTTGGGCGGCACGCCATGAACACCCAGCCGTCGGCGCAGGCTCTGGCAAAACCGGTCAAGGGGCTGGGCGGTCGTCCGGCCAACGCCCCGATCAAGATGTTCAAGCTGCTGGTCGTGCAAAGGTATTACAATTTGTCGGATGCACCGATGGAGTATCAGGTCAGGGGTTGGCTGACTTTCCAGAAGTTTGTGGGCTGGACGATGGCCGCCAAATTGCCGGATGCCAATCCGCTCGGGTAACTTGGCAAATGGCAGCCATTATCAAAGCCCATTTGCGCCGTCCACAGATAGAATCAGGCAGCCGGTATTCGGCTTAACGAATACACCATTGCCGTGTTTCTTGGCACGGGTTCAAGTTCACGCCAGGATGGCCTTCACAACGTTGCCGTGGACATCCGTCAGGCGGTAATCGCGGCCGGTGTGGCGGTAGGTCAGGCGCTCGTGGTCAAGGCCCAGAAGGTGCAGGATCGTGGCGTGGAAATCGTGTACATGGACGGGGTCCTTGCCGACGTTGATGCCATATTCGTCCGACTCACCGTAAACGATTCCCGGCTTCACGCCGGCGCCGGCGAGCCACGAGGAAAACACCCAGTGATGATGCTCGCGCCCGGCCGCCTTCTCCAATTCCACAAACGGCGTGCGCCCGAATTCCGTGGTCCAAACCACGAGCGTGTCGTCGAGCATACCGCGTTGTTTCAGGTCGCGCAGCAAACCGGCAATCGCTTGATCAACATTTTTTGCCAGGGGCGCGTGGGTGAGCATGTCGCCGTGGGCATCCCAATTCTCGGAGGAGCCGGTGTCAATCAGCTCCACGAACCGGACGCCCTTTTCAACGAGTCGTCGGGCGATGAGGCACTGCCAACCGAAGCCGCTGGTCTGGCCGCGCTTCAGGCCGTAGAGGTCAAGGGTGGCATCACTTTCCTTGGCGAGGTCAAAAACGTGCGGCACTTCCATCTGCATGCCGAAGGCGGTTTCGAATGATTGGATGCGCGCCTGGAGGAGCGGGTCGGCGGCCCGGGTGGCGAGATGCCGCTGATTCATCCGCGCCATCACACCGAGTTCCAGTTCCTGCAACCGGCTGGTGGCGGCGCGGCGCTGCACATTGGCGATGGGCTCCGCGCCCGGCACCACGAGCGTTCCTTGATGCGCGCCCGGTAGGAAATCGCTGCCCCACACCTGGCCGCCCGCATACGGCGACTTCGGCGCGATAACCACGAAGGACGGCAGGTTGCGATTCACAGTTCCCAGCCCGTAGCTGACCCACGAGCCAATGCTGGGCCGCGCGAAGGTAAACGACCCGCTGTGCATCCCCAGCGTGGCTTCGTAGTGGTTGGTGTGATCCGACTTCATTGAGCGGATCACGCAGAGATCATCAGCGCAGCCCGCCATGTGCGGAAAGAGCGCACTGACCTCGGTGCCGGACTGGCCATGGCGCGCGAACTCCCACTGCGGTCGCTTGAGAAACATTTTGAAGTCCCCTTTCCGGCCCTGATACTCGTTCACGGAAGTCGTCTTGCCCACGTCGGCAAAGAGTTTGGGTTTCGGGTCCCAAGAGTCCACGTGCGAGACGCCGCCGCTCATGTAGAGAAAGATAACCCGTTTGGCTTTCGGCGGGAAATGCGGCGGCCTGGGCGCCAAGGGATCCAGGCTAAGGCCAGGGGTGGCTTCGTCGGCCAGCAGTTGCGAAACAAGGTTCGGCAGAAGGATCGAGCCGCCCACCATGGAGCGGAGAAATCCGCGCCGGGAGCAATCGAATTGGCAGTCAGGTTCCATAGCGGTGATTTCAGTCCAGGTGGAGAAATTCGTTGCTGCCCAAGAGCGAGCGGACGTAGGCCGCCAGGGCGGCGGGTTCGGCATTGGTTTGTCCGGCGGCGATGAGATCGGCCCGGTAAGCGGCCAGGAATTCGGCGGCCTCGCCAAGCTCGGATTCCGTCGGCGCCCGTCCCGTTGTCAGCCGCCAGGCGAGTTCGACCTGCTGCGCCTCGTCGGGAAAGGTGGACCGCAGGTGGCTGGCGCATTTTTCGGCCTTCTCATGGACGAAGGGCGAGTTGAGGAAGTAAAGCGCCTGCGTCGGCACGGTGGTGGTGCGGCGGTCCGCAGTGGTGGCGTTGGGATCCGGCCCGTCAAACAGCGCGAGGAATGGGTGGCGTTTAATGCGTTGGGCCATCAAGTAAATGCTGCGTTGGTTATGGTCGTAAACGGCGCTGAAGGGACCGTGCTGCGAGTAACTGGAAGTCACCGGCGAAGGAAAGGGATGCCCGCGTCCCGGGGTTGGGTCCAGTTCACCGCTGATGGCGAGGATGGCGTCCCGGAGTTCCTCGGCGCTGAGACGGCGCCGCTCGAAAAATGAGTATTCAGTTTTCAGTGAGTCAGTATTCAGTGGGCCAGCGCTGAGTTTGTCACCCGCCGCTGAGGACCGATCACTGAACACTGAATACTGATTACTGAATACCGAACACTGCCCTCCCTGCTGATAGGTCGCACTCAGCATAATCAGCCGGTGCATCGCCTTGATAGACCAGCCGCTCTGCATGAACCGGGTCGCCAGATGATCGAGCAATTCCGGATGGGTGGGTGGCTGGCCGCGCACGCCGAAATCGTTGGGCGTGGGGACAAGGCCGCGGCCAAAATGATATTGCCAGAGACGGTTAACCATCACCCGCGCGGTGAGCGGGTTGTCGGCTCGGGTGAACCACCGGGCGAGTTCGAGCCGGCCGCTGCCCGCGGTGTCCGTCGACAACGGCCCGCCACCGAGGGCTTTGATGAAACCGCGCGGGATTTCCTCGCCGGGCCGGGCCGGCTCGCCGCGCAGTTGCAGACGCGCATTCTGCGGCGTCCCTTCCACCACGCCATAAGTCATGTCGCACGGACCTTCGACGAGCAAGGCCGTGAGTTCCCGGGTGGCTTTCGCGACGTCGCCACCGAGCACGGCCAGTTGCTTCTGCAGCTCCGCCACCCGGGCGTGGCGCGACTCGCGCTCGGCCTCGGTTTCCGTCAACGGCGGGGCGTTCAGTGGCGGAAACGGCACCTCGCGGAATACAAAATTATCAGCTTCCAGCGCGGGCCGAACCCCGGGCCGGTGGCCGTAACTGTCAATAAACGCGTAATCAATTGTGCCATCCCATCCCGTCGCAAAAGTGCCCTTGAAAGAAGTGTTCCCCGCCGGGGTCGCAAGGGTGCCGGTGTAGCTCTTCGCTTTCAGATTGAGCATGAGTTGCACTTGATGCCATTCCCCGGATCGCAGTGGCGCGACGGGATCGTGCGTGGCGCCGGAGCGGACGAAGAATTCGCCGCCGTTGAAGTGCAACTCGACAGCGGCGGAACTGCCGGTTCCATGGCCGATATAATAACGCCATGAGCCATCACCGCCCGCATCCTGATTGCCGCACCGGAAGTCAAAAGCCACATACAAGACATCGTTGCTGGCCGCCGACCACTGCGTGGCGAACGTCAGACCAAATCCGTCGTACTCACCACGATTGGGCATCTGCACACCCAGCTTTCCGGCCGGGAAAATATTGCGATAAGGGCTTTGCGCGGCGGAAGACACCTTTACCACGCTGTTCGGTCCGGGGTTCCATGGTTTGGCCGGCAGAGCGCCGTCCGTCTGCCACTCAAGGCCGCCGTCCAGTCCAATCAACTTCTGCAGTTCCGCGTCGAGCGCCACCGGGTCGGGTTGGCCGGGCGCGATCGCGAAGGTTGGCAGCGTGGTCGAGACCGGCGCGATGGGTTCTGGCTGCACACCGAAGTTATCGATTTCCAGGATCGGCAGCACCGCCCCCGCCCGGGCGTGGGAGTCGAGCGCGACGTAGTCGATTGCGCCCGACCACCCGGGCGTGAACGGTTTATTGGAAAAAATAGTGGTGTTTTCTGGCCAGCCCACGCTCCCGGAAAAAGTGCGGCGCTCCAGATCCAGCGTCAGTTGCAGATTGTGCCACTGGTGAGGCTTCAACCCGGCCAGTCTTTCCATCTGCCCGCCCGCGCGGGTGAAAACGGCTTCCGTGGAAATTAGCAACTCGACGGCCGGTGAATCCGCTCGCGCTCCAATCCAAAAGCGGTGCATTCCCTTCGTTCCCCCATCCGGCGCCGCGGGCCGGAAATCGAGATTCACATGCAGCACGCGACAGGTGTCCCGGGTGCGCCGCGGATAAAGCGACTGCGCGAGCCGGTATTCTTTTTCGTCCGCGGCGATGTTAACGCCGAATTTTCCGGATGGATAAAGATTCTTGAACGGACTCTGGGCCGCGGTGGTCACGCTGATCTTCCCCTCCCCCAGCCACGGTGGAACAATCACGCCATAACTTCCGCCAGCGGCATCCTTCTGAATTTCAAAATCACCATCCGGATCGTGGAGGGAGCGAAACACGGCCGCAGGCACCGGCTGTTTCTGCCGGGCAATCTTGTCCGAAAGCACAGCCACCTGCTGATCATACGCGCGCCATTTTGGTTGTGACTCGGCCGGTGGCCGGAGAGGGACCATGGCCCGCAACTTGGCTTTCTGTTCCGAGCCGGGAAACGCGTAGCGGCTGCTCGCAAAGATGCCGTAAAGCGCGTAGTAATCCTTCATCGAGACCGGATCGAATTTATGATCGTGACACCGCGCACAGCCCACGCTCAGTCCGAGTACCGTTTGTCCAAGGGTGTCGAGGGTGTCCTGAATGGTCAGGTGTTGATAATTCTCCGAATCGAACCCGAAGCGGCGCGAGATTGCGAGAAATCCGGTGGCCGTAACCCGTTCGGCGTAATGTTCGCGCCCACCCTGCTCGGCCAGGATGTCGCCGGCGATCTGCTCCCGCAGAAATTCGTCGTAGGGCTTGTCGGCATTGAAGGCATCAATCACGTAGTTCCGATAACGCCACGCCAACCCAACGGGATAATCGGCGGTGTCGCCAGCGGTGTCGGCGTAGCGCACAATGTCCAGCCAGTGACGTCCCCACCGCTCGCCATAGTGGCGTGAACTCAGGAGGCGCTCGACCACTTTGGCAAAGGCGTTCGTGGAGTGATCCGCTGTGAATGCGTCCACCTCCTCCGGGGTTGGGGGAAGACCGGTGAGATCGAAGGTCGCGCGCCGGATCAACGTGCGCTTATCGGCCGGCGCGGCGGGTTGAAGCCCTCGCTCCTCGAGCTTCGCGAGGATGAATGGGTCGATGGAGGAGAACGGCCACGCCCTGTTCTTCACCTTGGGCAACGGTGGATTCCTGATGGGTTTGAAAGCCCAGGGGCTGGCGGCGGTGGATTTCCGGCCGGCCGGTGCTTCCGGGTAGGGCGCGCCCATCCTCACCCACTGGACCAAGTCGGCGATGACCGCGTCCGGCAGCTTCTTCCCGCCGTCTTTATTGGGCGGCATCTGGAACTCCTTGTCCTCATAGTGAACGGCGCGGATGAGCCGGCTCTGTTCCGGTTGTCCCGCGACGACGATGGCCCCATCTGTTCCGCCTCTGAGGAAATCCTCCCTGGTATCCAGCTTAAGCGCGCCCCGAATTTTTTTCGCCGCCGCGCTGTGACACGAGTAACAGTGCTCGACCAAGGCCGGACGAATCTTGTTCTCAAAAAACACGAAACCCGGGGCATTAGTCTGTGCCAACGCCACGGAACCAAAAGTCCACCACGACAGGCTGAACAGCGCAGCCGCGAGACATGACTTCCCGCGACGAGTGGGAGAGAAAGGGAACGAACTGGGCGTCATGTTAACAAAGCGTAGTGGGAATGACGCGATACCGTCAATCATGATTCAATTTTCCCAGCGGACCTCCCCTGGTGGGCGACCCCGATTCGAGGAGTGCGGCGCGTGATGGGTTGCCAAGCATACCTCGCCAACGGATGAAAAGTTCCAACGGATGTGGAATTACTTCCCAACAAATCCGTTGGGGAAAGCAGGGAAGAAAAGCGACCCGCAGCGGTCAGAGGAACAAAATGAATAGCCCTGATTGATTATTGCCGCAGATCCACACGCCGCTCACACAACTCCAGCAAACGCTCCGTTGTGTGCGCCCGCTCAGGAAATTGCGTGCTCAGGTAAATGTGCCGCGCCAGCGTGAGCGTCGTGTAGGCTCGCACCGCCGCCCGCACCCGTTCGCCGCTCAGTTGCACAAAACGTTCTTCCAACGCGTACTCCACGGCGCCGAACGCGGCGCCATCCCCGCGCTCGCGCAGTGCCTGCTCGATGACGTGGCCCAGGAAGTTTCCCACGTCGAGCCCCGGATCGCCCAGGCAGAAACAGTCGAAGTCAATCAGCCAGAGCCGCGCGCCATCCACGATCACTTGCGATGAATAAAAATCGCGGTGAATGCCGCAAGCGTTCGGCGGCGGCACCCCCGCGCCCAACTGCTCGCACGCCACCAGCAACCGCGCCAACCGCGCCGTCCACCCCGGCTTTTGCACCGTCAACTTGGCGAAACACTCGCGCAGAATCCGCAGTTCATCCCCCATCGTGTGCGCCCGCTCCGTCGGGAGGTTTGCGCGATGCAACTTATGCATCGCCTCCGCAATGCGCCGCGCCAAAGCCGCCCCCTCCGGGCGGCGGAGAACCATCGTCGCGGTTTCCCCCGGCACTTTGCGCTGACACCACATCTTGAATTCCGAAATCACGCCCACCGGTTCGGGCACGGAAATGCCATCCGCACTCTGCGCGTCGAAGCCCGCGTTCCAGATCGCTTCGAGCTGGCGAAAGCCCTCGTTGCCCGACCGCCGCGCGCGCACCTTGCCGATCAGCGTTACCGCATGATCCACTTCGCCAGGTCGCCTCACCTCGACGTCGTACTCCATGACGCAACGTTTTCCTGGTTTGTGCCGAACCACGCGAATGGCCTTGAGCTTGAGCCGCCCTTCGCCTGAGAGGCTCGGCAGTCGCCGCTTGAATTCCGACGCCGCATGCGCCGGATCGAGTGCCGCCCCAAGCATGGGTAAAGCCGCGTCTGCCGCCGCGTTGAAGGGATCTGTAACTGGAATGATTCGCGACGAATGTAGAGTGATATTCGAAACGCCAGTAGCCGCGCCCGGCTTCTCCCTCTCCTGGGGGAGAGGGCTGGGGTGAGGGCGAGCGTTTCCACTAACTTCCAAAGCCGATGACCATACCTCCAACAACTGATCCACCTGCCGCCGCACCGAAAACTTTTCCACCGCGCGCTGTCTTGCGGCGGCGCCGAACTGCGCCCGAAGTTCAGCGTCGCGCAACAAACGCTCCAGCGCGGCCACCAGACTTTCCAGATCGTTCACCTTCGCCAGCAAGCCCGTTTCGCCGTCGCGCACGAGTTCGGGAATCCCCCCCACCGCCGGCGCGACCACCGGCACGCCGCACGCCGCTGCCTCCATCAAGCTCACGGGCATCCCTTCGTTCTCGCTCGACAACACGCCCACTGCCGCGCGCTGCCACCATTTCAAAACGTCGCTTTGTTCCGCGGCACCCGGCATTTCGACCAGCCCTTCCAGCCCCAGCGCCGCGCGCCTGGCCTTCAATTCACCGTGCAGCGGCCCTTCGCCAACCATCGCACAGCGAAACTCCAGGCCGCGACGTCGCAACGCGGCACACGCATCGAGCAACAGGCCGAGGTTCTTCACCTTGACATGCCGCGCGACACAGACAATCCACGGCGGCTCGACAGCCGTCTTGCCATGCTCGTTTCGCGGACAGAATTGCTCCGTGTCCACCCCACACGGAATTACGCGAACATCTTCCGCCGGCACGTTGAAAGTATTCGCAATGTAATCCGCGTTCGCCGCCGACACCGTCACCACCGCCCTTGCCGCCAGCGCCCGCGCGCGAAAATCCGCCGGCGGCTTGCGATGAATGTCGTAACCATGCGCCGTGAAAGTGAACGGCACGCCGCACGTCGCGGACAGCTCCCGCGCCGTGGCCGTCGCCTCCGTGGCAAAGTGCGCGTGCAGCAGTTGCGGCTGAAACTCGCGAATAACCGTGGTGAACCTGGCCACGTCGTACGTCGTGAGTTCGGCGAGGCCCATGCGACGGATGATTTCGTGTTGCAACTCCGCGCGCGGCGGCAGCAGGGAAAGAATTCGCAGTTCAACCCCACGCCGCCGCAGCTCGGCCAACTCGCCTGCAACGAAGGTCTCGGAGAGCTTCGGGAAAATGTGCAGCACGTAAACAATGCGCTGGATTGTCATGCTCATGCTCCGTGGAATACCTCCACCCGAATCCCCCGCCCATGAACCGCCTGCTTGTAGCGCAGGTTGGCAACCTGCTGTGTCGCCGACTGGTAGTCGGCTCGGTGCCGCACCATCAGACGCCTGCGGATTGTCAATCCGCGACACAGCAGACTGCCAGTCTGCGCTACGAATAGGTGGTTCAACGGCAGGGGTTTTGCGTAAACCGGACTCACAATTTAAGCCTCCGGGCCAGTTCCACCACACGCGCCGCGTTGCCGTCCCAAGTGAACTTGCCGTGAACCAACCTGGCCGCCGCCGCACCTAACTTCCGCCGCAACGGTTCATCGGCCAGCAGTCGTTCAC
>CAYHFK010000098.1:0-1533 GCA_964355895.1 uncultured Bifidobacterium sp.
ATTTCGAAGACCGTGTTGGACTGGACGGGCACACTCCATTCCAGATTCGCCAGTTCGTAAGCGGCGGTCTTGAGCTCCCGACCGTCCTTGATAACCGTGAGCGCGACGCCGGGAATCCGATGCGTGCGCATTTCCTCCCGCACCAGGTCGTCCACCGGATCCGCGTGGGCAACCCCAAGGAAAATTGTGAGGGCAAGTAGCAACCCGTGCCATTGGCCGGCTCCGGCGCGCGGGGCAATCCCTCAGCGATCGCGGGGCACTGACTTCTTCACGGCTTCGTCCGGAGTTTCTTCAAGTCCTCCGCGAGAAACTTCGCCACCTCCTTGAAGCGCGCGACGTTTTCCGGGTTGAGGTCCATCAAGGTTTGATGCGCCTCCAACGAGGCCCGCGTGAGTTGTTCGCGCGACGGCTCGCATGGCCCCGGCTGACTGGTGGGCACCGGCTCGCCCGCCGGCAAGGCCCCTTGCGTGGTCCGGAACAAATGCAGCACGCCCAGGTTTTCCAGCAGTTCGATCACCCGTTCGTTGGCGTTGCGCAACTCGATGGCATGCGTGACGCAGCCGTCGGTGGTGGCATTGGCCTTCAAACCAAACCCCGCGAGCACCCCCAGGAACGTGCTGTCCATCAAGGCGCATTCGGAAAGCTCGAGGACGATGTAAGGATAGCCCTCCAGCAACAACTCGCTCACCACGGTCTTGAAATTCACGCTCGCGTTGAAATTCGCCCGGCCCGCGACCTTCACGCAGGCAAACTGCTCGCCCGCCAGGACCGTCAGATTTGCACACGGGGTACTCATGTTTCAACGGGAACTCACGCCGCGAGGCGCACCGCAGTTGCGCGGGCGGTGGCGGTGCCGACAATTTGCACCAGGGTTTGTTGCAGCACGAGTTTCTCATCCAGGGCGCTGCCGACCAGCCGCTGGTTCGCGCGCAACAGCAAATCCATCGCGCGGACGAGTTCCGTCTCCGAGTAATGGCGCGCCTGGGGCAGCGCCTTGAACAGCACGTATGGATTCAGCGCCAGCGGATTGTATTTCTTGTCCGTCGGCAGTTTCGCGGCCGGCACGCGCTCCAATTGCGCCTTGAACTGGTTGTAATTCTCCGTCGGTTTGATCCAGCCCTCGCGCAACATTTCCTTGAGCATCAGCAGAGCGCGGACTTTGGAAATCAGACCGTAGAGCATCCCGATCTCGCTCTTCTCCTTGTCGAACTGCATCTCCCACAACTCCTCGTCAAGGCAGCGCAGCAATCCGGGCAAATCACGATTCCCCAGCGCGTCGCCCAGGGCGAACGCCCGCGACATCTTGTTCTTGACGCAAACGGCCTTCACGTCCGCGTCGCTGATTTCCTTGCGCTCGCCGACGTAGAGACAAAGCTTCTCGATCTCGCTGTCGAGCTGGCGGGGATGCGGGCCCACCCGCGTGATCAACTCGCCCAGCGCCCGTTCGCCGATTTGCTTGGCGCGCGACTGAATCCCCTTGCGCGCCCACGCCTCCGCCTGATCCGCCCAATCCTTGTCGTTCACCGACCAGCC
>CAYHFK010000098.1:1633-8117 GCA_964355895.1 uncultured Bifidobacterium sp.
TTCAGGGCGTCCCCGCTGTTGCTCACGGTGGCCTCAATCATCTCATGATCCATGCCGCCCAGGGCATCGCACCAGTGCTGGTAGATCTGTTTGGCGCGCTGCTTCACGGCGAAATCATCTTCACCGCAAACCAGGGCCACCGGCGCATCCGGCTTGGCGACAGAGGAAGACATCCCTTATTCCGGCTCGTTGCCGCCTTCGTTGATCTTGTCGAGGACTTCGCTCATGTCCTCGACTTGTTCAAACAACGCCCGGTGGACGAAGATGGGTTTCTTTTGCGCCGCCGCGAGCGCCAGACAATCGCTGGGCCGGGCGTCAATTTCCACGAGCTTGCGGGCGATTTCGTTGCTCTGCGAGAGGATGAGCCGGGCGAAGTAAGTCGAGTTTTTCAGATCGGTGATGACAACGCGCTCAATCGCGATGCCGAAACCCTTGAAAACGCTCTGCATCAAATCGTGCGTGAGCGGGCGTTCCTTGGGCTGGTCGCGCAGAAACATGCCGATCACCGCGCCCATCTGCGGTTCGACGTTGATGACAAAAACCTTCTCGTCGTTGCCCACGAACAACGCGCAGCCGCTGTTGGCTGGCAGGATTCCCCGAATCTGAACGGACACCACATCGTTCTTCATGGCGAAAGCTTAGTAGCGGACACAGAAAAAAACAAGTTCCCGCTATTGCGGGTTATAATTCAGCCAGGGACCGAGCCAGCGCTCGGCTTCGGTGGGGCTGATGCCCTTGCGCCGGGCGAGGTTGTCAATCTGGTCCTTGCCCAGTTTGCCGACGGCGAAATATTTTGCCTCCGGATGCGCAAAGTAAAGTCCGCTCACGCTGCTGCCCGGCCACATGGCAAAACTTTCCGTGAGCTTGATGCCGGTGTGCTTTTCCACCTCCAGCAAGTCCCAGAGAATTCCCTTCTCCGTATGGTCCGGGCACGCTGGATAACCCGCCGCCGGGCGGATGCCGCGATATTTTTCCTCGATCAAGTCTTCGGTCGAAAGCTTTTCCAACCGGCCGAAACCCCAGGCTTCGCGCGCGCGCTGGTGCATAAATTCGGCAAACGCTTCCGCCAGACGATCGGCCAATGCTTCGGCCATGATGGCGTTGTAGTCGTCGTGTTCAAGCTTGTACCGCTTTACCAGTTCGTCGAGACCGTGACCGCTGGTAACGGCGAACGCACCCAGGAAATCCGGCGCGCCTTTCGGGGCGATGAAATCTGCGAGACACCAGTTCGGCGTGCCGTCCCCTTTCGCCATTTGCTGACGGAGGAAATGAAACGTGGTCAGAACTTTCGTGCGCGATTCGTCGGTGTACAGTTCCACGTCATCGCCAACCCGATTAGCCGGGAAGAACCCAAAGATTCCACGCGGCTGAATCAATTCCCGGCTCACAATTTCGCCGAGGAGCTTTTGGGCGTCGGCGAACAATTTGCCCGCTTCTTCGCCGTGCTTCTCGTGTTGCAGAATTTTGGGATAAACGCCCCGCAAATCCCAGGTGTGGAAGAACGGCGTCCAGTCAATGAAGGGGACAAGATCGTCCAGGGAAACCTGTTGGAGACTTCTCACATCTTCTCCTCCGATCGAATGGGATGAAACCACGCGCACGCCGACAAACTCCGACTTCGCTAGATTGTCGTATTTGAGCTTCGGCGCGTTGGCGCGGGCTGATTCCAGCGGAAGCAACTTCACCTGTTGACCAGCGTGATGGGAACGAAGTTTCTCGTAGTCCTCGCGCAGTTGTTTCACGAATGGCGCTTTGCCGTCCTTGCTCAACAGACTGCTCGTCACCGGCACGGCACGGCTGGCGTCGAGGACGTGGACGACCGGTTCGCTGTAATACTGCGCTACTTTCACCGCCGTATGCGCCCGGCTGGTGGTCGCGCCGCCGATGAGCAAGGGAATCTTGAAACCGGTTCGCTCCATCTCGCGGGCAACGTGGACCATTTCGTCCAGCGACGGCGTGATCAGCCCGCTCAGGCCGATGATGTCGGCGTTCTCTTTTTTCGCTCGCTCCAGGATCTTCTCGCACGACACCATCACCCCGAGATCAATCACCTCGTAGTTATTGCAGGCCAGCACCACGCCGACGATGTTCTTGCCGATGTCATGCACGTCGCCCTTCACCGTGGCGAGCACGATCTTGCCCTGCGCCTTCACGACTTCCCCGCGCGCCAGCATCGCGGCCTTCTCGGCTTCCATGAACGGCGTAAGCCAGGCGACGGATTTTTTCATCACGCGCGCGGACTTCACCACCTGCGGCAAAAACATTTTCCCTGCGCCAAACAAATCCCCGACGACGCTCATGCCGGCCATCAACGGGCCTTCAATGACCGTCAACGGCTTGCCGTATTTCAGCCGCGCTTCCTCGGTGTCCGCGTCAATGTGAGTATCAATGCCCCTCACCAACGCGTGCGACAGGCGTTCTTCGACCGTGCCTTTGCGCCATTCTTCCTCGGCCTTCTTGTCGGTCGCGGTCGTGCCAGCGCTGGCGGCTTTGAGTTTTTCGCCGTACGTCACGAGCCGTTCGGTCGCGTCGGGACGGCGGTTGAGCAACACGTCTTCGACGAGTTCCTTCAGCTCCGGCTTGATCTCTTCATACACCTCCAACATGCCGGCGTTGACGATGCCCATGTCCATCCCGGCCTTAATGGCGTGATAGAGAAACGCGCTGTGCATTGCCTCGCGTACGGGATTGTTGCCACGAAAACCGAACGAAACATTCGACACGCCGCCGCTGACTTTCGCGTGCGGCAGGTTCGCCTTGATCCAGCGCGTGGCTTCGATGAAGTCCACAGCGTAGTTGTTGTGTTCCTCGATGCCCGTGCCGACGGTGAGAATGTTCGGGTCAAAAATAATGTCCTCGGGCGGAAAGCCGATCTCGTCCACCAGGATGCGATAGGCGCGCTCGCAAATTCGGATCTTGTCCGCGAGCGTCGCCGCCTGGCCTTGTTCATCGAACGCCATCACGACCACCGCCGCGCCGTATTTGAGAACCTTGCCCGCGTGCTCGCGAAACTTCGCTTCGCCTTCCTTGAGCGAAATCGAATTCACAATGCCCTTGCCCTGAAGACATTTCAGGCCGGCCTCGATGACTTCCCACTTCGATGAATCCACCATGAACGGAACTTTGGCCACTTCCGGCTCACTCCCGAGCAGGTGCAAAAAACGCGACATGGCGGCGACGCCATCAATCATTCCCTCGTCCATGCAGATGTCGATAATGTTGGCCCCGCTCTCGACCTGCTGACGCGCGACGCTCACGGCCTCCTCGTAGTTCCCTTCTTTGATGAGCTTGGCGAACTTAGGCGAACCGGCGACGTTGGTCCGCTCGCCGATCATGATGAACGAACCGATCTGCTGCGTGAACGGCTGCGAGCCGGAGAGACGCAAAGGAAGAGGAGATTCGGTAGAACTAACGTTTCCTTTCCCCTCACCCTGACCCTCTCCCTCGGAGAGAGGGGACAGCCGTGGTTCGTCTTTAGTAATTCCTGAAGATGTCGAGCTTGAGTCAGTTGCAGCTTTGCCAGGAGACGGTGAACGATTCTCCCTCTCCCCGGGGGAGAGGGCCGGGGTGAGGGGGAACAGCGCACGATTTGTCCGGCGTTGCGCGAACTCCCGCGGATGCCGCCCTTCAAGCGCTTTCGCAATTGCCGCGATGTGTTCGGGCGTGTTGCCGCAGCAACCGCCGGCGATGTTGAGCAGGCCGCTCGCCGCAAACTCGCCGAGATAATGTCCCATGTCTTCCGGCAACAAATCAAAACCGGTCGGCGAAAGCGGATTTGGCAAGCCCGCGTTTGGATAACAGGAAATCGCGGTGTCAGATTTCTCCGCCAGTTCGGCCAGGAATGGCCGCATCAAGTCCGGACCGAGCGAGCAGTTCAAACCCACGGCGATGGGTTTGACGTGCTTGACCGCATTCCAAAGCGCTTCGATGGTCTGCGCGGAAATCATCGTCTCGCCGCCGCGACCGACGGCGGCCGAGATCATCACCGGCAAAATCTTGCCGTCCTGCGCGAACACTTCCTGCACGGCGACGAGCGCCGCTTTGGCGTTGAGCGAATCGAAGATCGTCTCGACGAGCAGCAGGTCCGAGCCGCCCGCGATAAGCGCCCGCACTTGTTGCACGTAAGCCGCCTTCACCTGATCGAACGTGCAGACGCGAAAGCCCGCATCGTCCGCATCCGGCGAATTCGAGAGCGACACCGTCAATGGCCCAATGGCGCCGGCCACGAACCGGGGCCGACCGGTTTGGTTCGAGATGCGGTCGGCCCACTCGCGGCATTGCCGGGCGGACTGCTCGTTGATCTCCCAGGCGAGGTCGTTGAGGAATTTATCCTCGATGATCTTCTGGTAGAACGCCGGGTCTTTGCGTCCGCCGTGCTCGCGCGGGTCGTCCACGAAAAATTCGCTCTGGCCGATGCTCGTCGCCGAGAAGGTGTTTGTCTCGATGATGTCCGCGCCGGCTTCGAGAAAGCGCCGGTGAATGTCCCCAATCGTCTTCGGCTGCGTGAGCGAGTAAAGGTCGCCGTTGTTTTTGAGGTCCTTCTTGGAATCCTTAAAGCGCTCGCCACGAATCTCCGCCTCGCCGAGACCGTAGGCCCGGATGGTCGTCCCCATCGCACCGTCAATGATGAGGATGCGTTCGCGGAGGCACGCGGCGAGTTGCGCTCCCGCCGAAGTCGTGATGGGCAGATTGCTGTTCACGGGGCACAAAATAGCCCAAGCCCGCCGGGTTCCAAGTTAAAAATCAACGCATCTCGATATGAAGATATGATCGCTGGCTCATTTCTATTCCTTGCAACCGCTCATTAGCACCGGGCTTCAGCCCGGTGTTTGAGCAGAGTTCTGGCGAAGCCGTTTCAACGGCTTGACCGTTGCGCGGAACAACCTCGCCAGGAAGATACGGTTGAAACCGTTTCTTCGCCCGCAGGGCATTCAGCACCCGGCTGAAGCCGGGTGTTAATGAGATGGAAAACCCATCACGCAAAAACTGGGAAACGACCACGACCGACGCGGGAGGATTTTGCGGCTCGACAGGTTTGGGGGTGCGGAGTATGTAAGTCTTCATGCTGTTTACTCTTCGTTCCTATTTTTCAGGGTCGCGAGTACCACAACGGATGGTTTGGCATCCAAGCCGGCGGGACGCAACCCACGCTTACGCCGGAGCGAAAACACCGCGCTCGCTTTCATGGCGAGCCATACTTGCTAGGCTGCCACGGATGTCTATCGCATGAAAGTATCTCCCTCAATTCTTTGCCTCGGAATTCTCCCCCTCGCGGTGCTTTCGATTGTTGCCTCGGTTCTTTTTGTCGCACATCGCGGGGGCACGTCGGATGACACTGTCCCCGGGTTTTGGCTGTCCATGTTTCTTGGTGGTAGCCCTTCCGCGTTTGGCCTTGCTGGCATCCTTATTCACATTCGCCGGTATGAGCGCACT
This sequence comes from uncultured Bifidobacterium sp., assembly GCA_964355895.1. GTDB lineage: Bacteria > Verrucomicrobiota > Verrucomicrobiia > Limisphaerales > JADLHS01 > JADLHS01. The sequence goes on from CAYHFK010000098.1 coordinate 7,067, forward strand.
TCCTTTCAAAAGATTGACTGGCTTGCTATTGTGTTGGCATCCATCGCAGCAGTTGCTTTCGTCAGCATCGGCCTGTCTATGTATCTAAGGACGCGGAGATTGGAGCGCGAGCAGCCTATTCGGCAAAGGATTGAAAGGACCGGAGTGCGTGTTGGAAGTCCGCTTTGTCGTGGGGGGTAGTCGCGCGTAGCATCCTTTCAATCCTGTGTTTAACCTGCCCCGTAACAGCCTGCGTTAACATGGCAGGCTATTCGCACTCGCTGTCGCCGTCAGCTTCTGCGCGCTCAGGAACTGGCGCTGGTGTAACGGCGGAGGGAGATTCGCCAGACCCATTCGGAAACCAGGGCGCAAACGACGGCCATTCCCAACAGCAACAGCAGCCAGGCTCGCGAATGCAGCGTATCCGTCAGCAGGCGCACCGGCACATTTGACACCAGCAGCACCGGCAGGACGAACGTGAACACCGCCTTGAACACCCCGCGAAAGGCCTCGTCCGGCAGGCGCGCGATGTTGAAGAGATTGTAGTAGCCATAGACGATGCCCTGCGCCCGCACGGTCCAAAAACTCACCGCCGCCAGCATGAACATCAGGCAGTAGTGGATAAGCACGCCGACGATGCAGAGCGCAAGGAAGCCCAGCACGGTGGCGAAAGACGGGGTGATCGGAATTTGCCGCGCGGCGTAGAGCATCACGGCCACGCCGAAGCCCGCGTTGACGAAGCCGCCGAGATCCACCTGGCGCAGCGAGATCACGAAGCGCGTGTTCACCGGCAGCAGCAGGAGGAAATCCATTTTCCCGCTACGCACCAGTTCGGACAGGTTCACGCAGTTGATGAGAAAGAACGCCTGGTAGATCTGCTGAATGAACTGGCTCGCGCCGACGAGCATAACGACCTGCCATTGAGTCCACGAGCCGATCGTGTCCGTGTGGAGAAACAGCACGCTGATGAAAGCGAGTTGCAGGGCGAACCAGATGATTTCGACCAGGATCCACAGCAGGAAGTTGCCCTTGAACATGGTTTCGCGCGTCACGGAGTTTTTCCAGAGCGCGG
>CAYHFK010000098.1:8217-15294 GCA_964355895.1 uncultured Bifidobacterium sp.
TCAGCCGCCGACGGCGGAGTATTTCCGGATGCCCCGATTCCAAGCAAAGCGCGCGAGGGAATAAGCGACCACGACCCAGCCGGCTTGCATCGCCAGACCACGGACGAGTTCGGCACCGGTGATTTTGCCCATGTAAACGCCCACCGGAAAATAGAGTTGATAGGGAAACGGCGTGAAATAGAGCGCTTCCTTGATGACCGGCGGCAGGATGTCGAGCGGGAACATGTGTCCGCTCGCAATGTATTCAAAGGCGTAGAGAATAAAAATGAACGTGGAAACTTCCAGCACCCAAAACGCCAGCATCGCCATCGCGTAGGAGAGCAGAAATTGCAGCAGGGCGGTCATGATGAGGGAGACCAGAAATAATCCGAACGTCAGCCCGTCCGGGGGCAGCACGAAATACTCCCGCAAGAAAAAGATCAGCAGCCCGATCGGCAGCGCCGCCACGGCGATGTAGGTCAGCCGGCCGGAAAGGTAGAGGCAAAAGCGGAAATACAGGTAATCCACCGGCTTGAGCAGGAACTGGCTGATGTTGCCGTCCTTGATGTCGGCGGCGATTTGCCAATCGTCCTCATTCACCGCGGTGAGCGCGTCGGCGATGGTCACGATGAGATAGTACGAAGTCATCTCCGCCAGCGTGAACGTGGACACCGTGGCGTCCGCCCCTTTGCCCGCAAAGATGGTCCGCCAGAGATACACCACCGCCAGCAGCGGGATGAAGCCGAACAGGGTGCGCGCGAGAAAATTGAACCGGTAGGTCAGATGATTCTGAAACCCGATGTTGATGGCGTGCCAGTATTTCTTCACGGCAAATGTATTCTCAGCCTAGTCGCAGCGATTTCCGTTGGAAACAAGGATTTTAATTTACGCGGCCCGCATCCAGCCGCTACCCTGCTACTGAATTGTAGTAAAATTCAAACGGATCTTTAATTTATCTATGGTCAATAAACCGCTGTCGTCAGACGAAGTCACATCGCTCGTCCGAGGTCTCAACCAGCTTGCCCGGAATCTTTGGTGGACCTGGGATCAGGAAGCCCAGGAATTGTTTCAGGACCTCTCGCCGCGCGGGTGGCAGAATCTGTATCACAACGCCGTCGCCATTCTGCATGAGGTGTCCGAGACGGAATTGCGCGCCCGGCTGCAGGACCCGGACTTCGCCAGCCACGTGGGCCAGGTCCTCCGCGACTTCGAGAGTTATATGAGCGACAAAAAAACCTGGGGCGCGCAGCACGCTCCGGCCTTGCTCAAAAATCCCGTCGCCTATTTCTCCGCCGAATTTGGCTTTCACGAAACCCTGCCCATCGCCGCCGGCGGCCTGGGCATCCTTGCCGGCGATCACACGAAAGCGGCCAGCGATCTCGGCCTCGGCTTCTGCGGCATCAGCCTGTTCTACCGCGAAGGTTATTTTCAGCAGGCGGTGGATCACAACAACTGGCAGACGGAATTCTATTCGCGCCTGGATCCAAAGAATCTCCCGATGGAGCCGGTGGTGGACGCGCAGGGTAAGCCGCTGGTCATCTCCGTGCGCATCGCCCTGTCCGACGTCAAGCTGCTCGCGTGGCGCGCGAATGTGGGGCGCGTGCCGGTGTATCTGCTCGATGCCAATCACCCGGACAACGAACCGCATTTCCGCGACCTCACCAAGCGCGTGTATGGCGGCGACAGCACCACGCGCATCATGCAGGAGATCGTCCTCGGAATCGGCGGGGTGCGGTTGTTGCGCGCGCTGGGCGTGCAGCCGTCCACCTTCCACATGAACGAAGGCCACGCGGCGTTCCTCACGCTGGAATTGATCCGCGAGAAAATGGCCGGGGGCCGGAAGTTTGATGACGCGCTGGCGGCGACGAAAACGGAATGTATTTTTACCACGCACACCCCGGTCGAAGCCGGGCACGACCGGTTCAACCGCGAATTGGTGACCTACGCCGCCCACAAGTTCGCCGAGCAGCTCCGGCTTTCGCCCGAGCAACTGATGGCCCTGGGCCGCGTCAAACCCACGGATGCGCACGAGCCGTTCTGCATGACCGTGCTGGCGCTCAAAGTTTCGCGCGCGGCCAATGCCGTCAGCGAACTGCACGGCGAAGTCAGCCGGCACATGTGGCAATGCCTCTATCCCGGCGTGGCGCCGGACAAAGTGCCCATCGGCCACATCACCAACGGCATTCACGTCGCCGGCTGGATGAAGGGCACGGTGCGGCGGTTCTGGCGCAAACGCCTCACCAACAGCAACGCCAAATCGCCCACCCCCACAAGCACTGGCGACACCACGCGCTTCTGGCAGGCCAATGATGGACACGACTGGGCCAACCAAATCAACTCGCCGGTGTTCTGGCAGAAAATGCTCGACCCGAAATTCGTCAGTGACGAGGAACTCTGGGCCTTGCGCTACAAGCTGCGGCGGGAGTTGCTCGAATTCTCCCGGCGCCGCCTGCTCCTGCAACAGCAACGCGTCACCCACGACGACTTTATTGCGTTCGATCAGTTGCTTAACCCCGACGCGCTGACCATCGGTTTCGCCCGGCGTTTTGCCACTTACAAACGCGCGCCGCTGGTCTTCCAGCAGTTCGAGAACATCGTCCGCCTGACGCGCGACGCGAAGCGCCCGGTGCAATTCATCTTCGCGGGCAAGGCGCATCCGCGCGACGAAGATGGCAAGCGTTTCATCCAGCACATTATTCATCTCAGCCGCTTCAGCGACCTCAAGGGCCACCTGGTGTTCATTGAAAACTACGACGTTCACGTCGCGCGCCAGATGGTTTCCGGCTGCGACGTGTGGCTGAACAACCCGCGCCGGCCGCTCGAAGCCTCCGGCACCAGCGGCATGAAAGCCAGTTGCCAGGGCTGTTTGAACCTCAGCATCCTCGACGGCTGGTGGCGCGAAGGCTACGACGGCACGAACGGCTTCGCCATCGGCGAGGACTCGCACCCGAGTTCGGTTGAGGAGCAGGATCGCCTCGACAGCGCCAATCTGTTCAAGACGCTCACCGAACAGGTGATCCCGTGCTTCTACGACCGCGACGCGAACGGCATCCCTCGTCAATGGCTGCAAAAAATCCGCCGCGCCATGGCCACGCTCGTCACGCAATTCAGCACCTGTCGCATGGTGCAGGATTACGCGGAAAAATATTACCTGACGAAGTAAATTTGCCCTCTTACTCTTAATCGTAATCTTGCTCCGGCGACCCGGAGATTACGAGTAAGAGAACCCCGTGCCGAACGACATCAAATCCCAGACGCGCGCCGAACTCGAAGCGCAGTTCGCCGCGTGGCAGCAGCCGGTCTATCGCGTCAAACAACTGCTGGACTGGCTCTACATCCATCGCGTCAGCGATTGGGACGCGATGACGAATCTGCCGAAAACGCTGCGCGACCAGTTGCGGGGCGCGTTCGCGCTGCAAAATCTCGAACTCGTCCGCAAGCAAGGCGCGCGCGACATCACGCAAAAATTCCTGTGGCGCCTCGCCGATCATGCGCTCATCGAAAGCGTCCTGATCCCGGCCAGCCCGGCCTTCTACGGCGAAGCCAGCGACCGCCATACGCTTTGCGTCTCCACGCAGGTCGGCTGCGCCTACGGCTGTAAATTCTGCGCCAGCGGACTCGATGGGTGGAAGCGCAACCTCAGCCCCCACGAAATCGTCGAGCAGGTGATGGCGGTGGAGCGGTGGGCGGCAAGGGAAAGTATTCAGTATCCAGTATTCGGTGTTCAGTCGGACTCCGTTGTGCGCACAGGTGGCGAACTGAATACTGAATACTGCAAACTGAATACTGCCGCTCCACGCCTCATTAGCAACCTCGTGATCATGGGCATGGGCGAACCGCTGGCCAACTACGACAACCTGCTCAAAGCCCTGCGCATCCTGAACGCCCCGTGGGGCGGCCGCATCGGCGCGCGGAAGATCACCATTTCGACCAGCGGCCTCGCGCCGCAGATTCGCAAACTCGCCGACGAGCCCGAGCAGTTTTGTCTCGCCGTCTCCCTGCATGGCGCGACGGACGAGGTTCGCGAGAAGATCATGCCGGTCAATCGCAAGTTCCCGCTCCGGGAACTGACCGCCGCGTTGGATTACTATCAAGCCCAGCGGGGCCGGATGATCACGTTTGAATACATTCTTATCGCCGGCGTGAACGATTCGCCCGATCAAACCCGCCCGCTCGCCGCCCTGGCCCGCCGGCTCCGCGCCAAGGTGAACCTCATTCCCTATAACAAAGTCGAGGGTTTGCCCTGGGAGCGCCCAACCGAAGACGTGCAGGAAACCTTTCTGGCCGCGCTCAAAAAGCTGGACGTCGTGGCCACGCTCCGCCGCGAGAAAGGCCACGACATTGACGCCGCCTGCGGCCAGTTGCGGCTAAAAACGGAACGCGAGCTGGCGAGCAGTTCAGTTCAGACCTGAATCCAGCATGAATCCCTGAATTCAACGCAATTGACCCGCCACGCTCTTGGTGGTATTGAACTTCCAGATGCCGCGAAAGATCCGTCAACTTGTCTCCGACTTGGAAGGTTCCGGTTCACGTTGGCTCCGGGTGGCAAAGGTTCGCATCGCAAATTTCGACATGCGCGATTTCCGGGATCGGTTATTATAAGCGGTAAAGACGGCGACGACGCCCATCATTATCAAGAAAAGCAGGTTCGTAACGCGCTCCGGGCGGCCAACAAATGAAAACCGAAGACCAGTATTTGAAATTCGTTCGCTTCAGCGAAGAGGATGGTTTGTACGTCGGCTACTGTCCCGATCTCTTCCCGTGGGGCGGGGTTTGCGATGGCGACACGGAAGAGGATACCTACCGAAAACTCTGCGCCTTGGTGCGGGAGGAGGTTGAGGACTTGCATCAATCGGGCAAAGAGTTGCCCCTCCCCAGCACCCGTCCGATGCGCGAAGCGGTTCCTGCCTGATTCCTTTTTATGATTCTCTTCCGCTCTTTGTTGCCACGCTCCGCCGGGCGAAGGGCCACGCCGCCGCCTGCGGTCAGTTGCGGCTGAAAACGGAACGCGAGCTGGCGGGCCGACCATGAAGTTTCGCCGCAGGCAGGTCGTTTAGCGCTAACAAGACTCGGCCCAGCATTGTTATCGGCCAAGTCGCGAATTTGATTGTCAAATGCGACGGCATTTTAAGAGAATTCCCGCGATGTCAGACTTAAAACCACTACCCGCCCACTTGATCGGCGGAAATTTCTTACTCACCGAAACCGACCCCAGCCTTGTGTTCACGCCCGAGGATTTGTCATCCGACCAACTCCTCATGGCGCAGACCGCGGAGAAGTTCATGGACAAGGAGGTCATGCCGAATGTCGAAGCGCTGGAGCATCAGCAGGAGGGGCTCACCCCAAAGCTTTTCCGCCAGGCGGGGGAACTGGGGTTGCTCGGCATGGGCGTGCCCGCGGAGTACGAGGGGCTTGGCTTGGATCGGGCCACCAACGTGGGTGTGGAAGAGCAACTAACCCGGCTCGGCGGCTTCGGCGTGACGTGCGGCGCGCATTGCGGCATCGGCACGCAACCCTTGCTTTATTTCGGCACGGAGGCGCAGAAGAAAAAGTATCTTTCCAAACTGGCGACCGGCGAGTGGATGGCGGCTTACGCGCTCAGTGAAACGGGCTCCGGCTCCGACGCCCTCAGCTTGCGCACCAAAGCCACCCTTTCGGCCGACGGCAAGCATTACCTCCTCAATGGCACCAAGATGTGGATCTCGAACGCCGCCTGGGCGAACCTGTTCACGGTCTTCGCCAAGGTGGATGGGCAGCACACCACCGCGTTTCTCGTCGAGCGCACTTTCCCTGGCGTCTCGTTCGGCAAGGAAGAACACAAGTTGGGCATCAAAGCCTCCTCGACCCGCCGCGTGATTCTGGAGGACGCCCAAGTGCCCGTGGAGAATCTCCTGGGCGAAGCCGGCAAGGGCGCTTACATCGCGTTCAACATTTTGAACCTCGGCCGGTTCAAACTGGGCGCCGGGGCCATCGGCGCGGCGAAGGAATCGCTCAAGGTCGCCACCCGCTACGCGCTGGAGCGCCAGCAGTTCGGCCGGCCCATTGCTTCGTTCGGCCTGATCCAGCACAAACTGGCGGACATGGCCGCGCGCATCTTCGTCGGCGAAAGCGCCGTTTACCGCACGGCGGCCATGATGGACGCCGTGTTCGCCACCGGCGAGACGATGGATTCGACGAACCCGCCGTTCCTCCGTGGTTTGGATGAGTTCGCGTTGGAATGCTCCATCATCAAGGTCGCGTGCAGCGAAATTCTGGACGAGGTGGCCGATGAATCCCTGCAAATCCACGGCGGCTACGGCTACACGGAAGAATTCCCGGCGGCGCGCACCTGTCGGGATTCGCGCATCAACCGCATTTTCGAGGGCACCAACGAGATCAACCGCCTGTTTATTCCCGGCCTGCTCATGCGCCGCGCGCAACGCGGACGCTTCCCGCTCGTGCAGGCGATTACGAAGGTGAGCAAGGAACTGCTGGAGATGTCGCCGCTGGATGAAAACGCAGGTGACGAACTGGACGTCGCCCGGGCACTCCTTACCAACGCGAAGAAACTCGCGCTGTTCGTTTCGGGGGTGGCTTACCAGAAATATGGTGAAAAGCTGGGCGAGGAACAGGAAGTAGTCGCCAACCTGAGCGAGTTGATGATTGACGTTTACCTGGCGGAAAGCGCGCTGCTGCGAACCCTCAAAGTCCGCCAGGCCAAGGGCAATTCATCCGTGCTGGCCGATCTGACGCTGGTTTTCATCAATGACGCCGTCGGCCGCATGGAACTGCAAGCGCGGCAGGCGCTGGCGGCGACCTCGCAGGGCGATGAACTGCGGGCGCAATTGGGAATTGTCCGCCGGCTGCTGCGCTGGTCGCCATTGAACGGGGTCGCCCTGCGGCGGCGGATCGCGAAGCGGTTGTGCGAGGTCGGCAGTTTTCCGGCCTTGGTGGCAAGCAAGTAACCGGGCGGAAAAAAAGACCGAAGAAAGAATTGGGACTTTGCGCCTATGAAAGATGATCGCCGGGTTGCGGGCCATGACGATAGAGGCAAGGCTCGCCCCAAGTGCCGTCTATTTTGTAGTTGAACAAAAAGAGGCCGTGGCCGTCCAAGATTCG
>CAYHFK010000099.1:0-15159 GCA_964355895.1 uncultured Bifidobacterium sp.
ACTGACGAGGTCGGCAGGCTGTTCCCACCAGCCATCTTTCTCCAAAATATCCTTGCGCCCATCCCCGTTCACGTCGCCGAAGCCGAGGCCGTGGGTGAAGCGATGATACTTGTTGTCCGGCGAAATATTGTGCCACTGCCATTTGGCTTCCGGGTTTTTCCAATCTGGTTCCGCGTAGCCGAGAAAGCCTTTGGCCGAGCAAATAATCTCCGGCTTGCCGTCGCCGGTGAGATCGCCAAAGGTGGGCGATTCGTTGTCGGTCACGTCAATTGCCGTGTGGCGGAGCCAATGCCCTTCCTGGCCTTTGGGGTTCTCAAACCACCACGACGCTTCGCCCGGAAAACCAAGAATCAAAATATCCGTCCAGCCGTCACCGTTGAAATCCTGGGTGAACGCGATGAAGTTCTTCGAGTAAGCGTTGTTGGTTCCGAGCGCGCCTTCAAAACCGGGAATGGTTGTCTCCGTCCCGTCGGCTTGCTTGCGGGCGAACTTTTCCGTGGCTGGATAATACTCGTGGCGCTTGGTAAACGCCGGCGCTTCATACCAGAATGGCCCGGCGACCACGTCCAATTTGCCGTCGTGGTTGAAATCGCCAAAAGTCGCACCTTCGCTCCAAAACTGATCGGTGAGTTGCAGCTTCTTAAACGAAGGAAGCGCGGCGTCTTTTGCCGGAAGCCAAAGGGTCGAGGCCAAGAGCAGAGTCAAAAGCGAATAGCGTTTCATGTGCAGGTATGTCTGGCAGTTCTGGGTGGAAGGGTCAAGGCGCGAAAATTCAACGCGCGCGTAAAGGGGGGCACTCCTGACTTTTGACACCAGTTCAGGTCGGGTTGGTTGGGCCGTGTCCTGGTAGATCGGCTCCCGCCGATCGCCGCGATTCATGACAGGGTAGATCGCGCCGGGATATTCGATGCACAGTTGGCGCGGCATGGGCAACCTTTACCGCCGCGCCAGATTTGTGTCAAAAGTACGGAGCGACCCCTTTATGCGCCTCCACCAGAAAATCTGTCAATACCATTGACTGACACCTTTTCCTTTTTTGTCTTTAGCGAGCAGGCCCGCGCCGGCAGGACGGCTGGCCTTGATTTTCGCAGCCGGCATGACGGCGCGGGGCTGCGAGCGTTCAAGCGCGTTGAAAGCGAGAGGGATTTCCTCGTCACCGTTTGCGCGGGGCAATCGGCTGCTTACAAAGCGTCGCGCCCACGAGCACGGACGGTTATCCGCTCTTGGATTCGAACAGGTGGACGAAATTCGAGATTCAATTCGAACGAAACACCGTGTTCTTTCGTGTTACACCCGAACAAGCATGCAATCTGAGCAAGAGATTTCATCAGTGCATCGCAAACCACAACAGTTTGACCGGGCGTCACGATTAAATCCCTGTCAAAAGGCGAACTGACGCCTGGGGAGAGCTTGAGTTTTCGATCCGATACGTTGGTCACCTTTGCGACGAGATGTTTGCCGGCAAGGTCAACGATGTTCGTTCCTCCTGTGGCCGGCCAAAGTCCGATCTCCCACGAAGCCGAGTTCTTGGGCAAATCAACTTTCAAGGACAACTGTTCATACGTTCCGGCGGGGATGGTCGCGATTCCCCTGCTGGGAACATAGGCCAAACCAATACAACCAATCATGCCGATGCACAGCAACGGAAGCGTTGCGCAGAGAAATCCTTTGATCATTCGTTCCCCCACGGTGAATAGACTGGAACGTATCCCGGATCGGGCACAGGCACGGCTGAGAGATTGCCTGGATGCCATCCGCCGACCACGTCTGCGTTTCGACCAATCACCCGGGCCATTTCTCTGATGAAAGTGTTGCTGTTGTTCCCGAAGAGTTCGTATTGCGAATTCGGCCAGTGGAACAATGTGCCACGGGTGGCTCGTTGTTCGCCATACGCGTATGTTGTCGCGGCTGCGACGATTGCCCTCTACCTGGCTGCTGCATTGGGACTCTCGACGTCTGAGTAAATGACGACAAAATCCTTCGGATCGCTGCGTCTTCGTATTTCGCTCACGAGATCCCAAACAAAGGTCCTGACCGGTGGTTCTGTTGGTTTCGGCGTTGTGTAGAAGAAATGTCGATAGCTGTGCAGCAGTGGCTGTAATTCAAAGGAGTCTGTTGGTCCACTGGCGGAATCTGGAATGGAGTCGATGGAGAACCTTGCACCCTCTGGGGTTTGCGGGCATGGCTCTTCGAAGAATTCAATCGACATATGCCGAAACAAACCGGGTGTGTAAGTCACGTAGCGGTCGCCGACGGCAATAAAGTCTTGGCCGACAGGATCAATTGCATTTACAGCATCGTTGCCGACGAAGCCGTATAAGTTTTCTCCGCCCAACTCCCCGAGTGGATCGCGGCTGAGGAAGCGGCCTTGGTCGGCGTCGTAAGGCCGAAACTCATACAGCACGATCCGTGTGGGGCGGTGCGTGCGCTTGGTCGAAAAGGCAAACGAATTCTCGTCAGCCATTGCACCGGAGGAACGAATGATCTTTCCAAACGGTTCGTATTCGTAGTTCGCGCTAACCGTGCCGTCGCTCGCCTTTACCATCGCCGCCACGTTCCCGTTTCCGTCATAGGCGTAGAAGTGCGCGCCGTTGGCCACGCTGTTCAGCACCAGCAATCCGCCCACGCCGCCCGCGCCGTCCAGGCTGCCGCTCAGGTCAAGGCCCCAAACGTAAGAACGCACCAGCGCATTGTTCGCCGCATCAAGTTCGGCAATGTGCCGCCAGCCGTCGCTCAAGAATTTCAAATCCTCGCTCACCACGTAACTGCCGCTGCTCCCATCATACGTCGTCTGCCGGATGCGCCGGCCTTTGCCATCGTATTCCCAAGCCACCTTGCGCTTGGAGGCGGTGGGGGTGGACGAGAGGCTCTCCACCTGCGTCAGCCGGTTCTCCGCGTCCCAGGTGTGCGCCCACCGGCCATCCTGCGTGAGGTTCCCGTCCGTGTCATACGCGAAGGCCTCCGGCGTCTTCGCCACAAACACGCTGCCGGTGGCCCAGCCGCCGCCGCTGTTGGTCACGGCCACCATTTGCCAGACGGATGTGGAATTGTTGACCACCGACACCAACTCCTGAAAGTATTCGCCCCGGCGATTGAACCGGCGCGTGTAGTTGCCCAGAAACCATTTCATGCCGGAGACGAGATTGCCCTGCGGCGTTTCGATGACCAGATGGAAATGATTTCCCATGAGACAATACACATGAACGGCCCAGGTGGTTTTCACGCAGCTCTCGGCAAGGGTGCGGAGGAATTCGCGCCGGTCATCATCGTCCTGGAAGATTGGCTCGCGATGATCGCCGCGATTCATGACGTGATAAATCGCCCCCGGATATTCCACTCTCAGCTTGCGGGCCATGCGGCATCATGCGCCTCCACCAGAAAATCTGTCAATACCATTGACTGACACCTTTTCGCAAAATTATGCGCCGTCCTCGATGGAGTGCAGGCCGGCGGCGACCGCCCTGGGCCTGGCCTGGCCCGGATATGGTGTCGCATAGATGCGACAGGATGTGTGGTTGGAGTAGCGCAGCTTCCTCGAACTGCCCTTGCCCGCGTGTGGTGTCGCACGGACGCGACGCCCGCGCCCGACCCCTTGCCCGGCGACATTATCGTGATGAGTACCGGCACCCGGCTCCATCACCTGGTCCTGTGCCTGGGCGGCAACCAGGTGGTCCATAGTTGGTCGGGCAAAATCCAACTCGGCAGCGAAGCGGATCAGCGCCCGCGCCTCTGGTACGCGCTCTACCGGCCAGTGGTGAACACTGAACACTGAATACTTTTGCCAGATGAACTCCACCACCCAAACCCGCACCGGCCTCCGCCCGATCGGCGGGGCCAACCCGAAAAACCCCGGTCTCAAGATCGAGATCGAGGGCCGCGCTTTCAGTCAGGCGACGCAGGCCGAGCCGATCCCGCTGGTCTGGGGCACCGTGCAGCGCGCGGGCACCTATATTGTACCTCCGTTCGGACTGCGCTCCGAACCGGTGTACGAAAAAATGGGCAAATGAATCATGGGCTCGCCTAAAAAAGTCGTCACGGGTTACAATTATTTCGGTAGCTTCGCCCAGGCGATTGCCATCGGCCCGGCCACGCGGCTGACCCGGATCACCAACGGTGAGACGGAGATATGGATCGGGGACGTGGACCAAACCAGCCGCGATGGCGACGGCAAAACCACCCTCACGACCTCGGTCGGGAAGGTGCATTGGTACTGGGGACGGACGGATCAACTGGCCGATCCGCTGCTCAGTGCGGCGGCGGTGGATTTCGGCGGCGGCCCGGTGGCCTTGCTCGTGCCCGCCTGGCGCAATGTGATTTACTTCGTCGCCGAAGACATTGCCTGGGGCAGCCAGCCGGTGCCGCCGGTGCTGAAATTCGAGTTCGAGCGGCAGATCGCGCCGCTCACGTTGAGCGCACATCATTTTCAGCGGGACGCATTGGTCCCGGAGGTGATCTACGAATTACTCACCGAGACCAAGTTCGGTGCGGCCATCCCCACCGCCGACCTCAACACGCTGAGTTTCAGCACGTCGGCGGAAACGGTGCTGGCCGAGCAGATCGGTGTCTCCCCCCAGCTCGACGAGTCCACCACGGTCCGCGAATTCATCGGCCTGCTGATCAATTACGTGGATGGTTACCTGCGCTACTACGGGGGTCAGATCTATTTTGGTTTGATTCGCCACGAATCCACCGCCGGCCTGCCGACGATTGATGAATCGAAGCTCGCCAGCGAACCGCAGCCGAGCAACACGGGCTGGGGCGACACCTGGAACCTGACGCGGGCGGTTTTCACCGACCGCGAAAATGATTGGGAGGAATCGGCGGTCGAAGTGTTCGACGACGTGGCCAACGCCGTCGTCACGGGCGAGCGGACGGATGAGGAGCTCCAACTGTCCTTTGTCACGCGACGCGCCGTCGCCAAAATCCTCGTCAAACGCAAGGGCATCAAAGGGGGAATGCCCCTGATGGAATGGCAACTGGAAGTGTTGCCCAGCCTGCGGACCTTGCAGCCCGGTGGCCGCATTTTTCTCACGTACGCCAAACTCGGTTTGACCAACCGGCTCATGCGCATCCTGGAAGTCGGTCGTGATGCGGGCGACAACAAGGTGGTCAAGCTCACCGTCCAGGAAGAGCGGACGCGCGACGAGAGCAACGATTACGTCATCCCCACCGATGATTTCCGCAGCGATCCGACCCTCTTCGTGCTGGCCTCGACCACGCCGCGCCTGGCCACGCTGCCATCCGGTTTGCTCGATGGTTTCGCCGATGGTTTCCTGCTCGCCGCGCATCGGCCCAACCGGTTGACCACGGGGTTCACCGCGCACTTCACCTGGGATCCCGTGCAGTCCGCGTACGCCGCGCTCGATGTCGTCACGAGCTACCCTTTTTATGGGACGTTGAGCTGGTGGACGCCGGCCCGGATCGGCACGAGTTTTATCTTCCGGGTGGCGTTCCAAAACACCACCGAGGCCGGGCAGTTCGTCACCTACCTGCAATCGTCCGTGGAGATGTATGTTGCCATCGCGCCGCGCGAATGGAAATCGGTGGGCAGCAGCGTGGACGAACAACAGGTCGCGTCCACCTGGCTGCTGATCAGCGGTGGTGGGTACCTCGTTTTGGTGTCAGCCACCGTGGTGGAGTTTGAAGCCACGAGCGGCGCCTTCGCATCGATCGCACCGGCCTTGGAGACGCTTGCCGGCAACGGCGTCTATCCGCCGGCCAATATCTACATGGGCCGCCGCGCGGATTTCATGATCCATCAGAGCAACTCGCTGAATTTTGCGCGGGCCGCCGGCAACCAGGTGGCGGGGAATGTGCGCAAGGGCGGTGTGTGGACCGCCGTCGCGGCCGATACGGACTGGAAGCGATACCTCAAGGCGACGACGTTCAACGTCTTGGAGGAACAGTTGATCGGCGATACCACGGCGGCCGTGTACGACCGCAACGACACCACGATGTCGCCGGAGGGCACGTTTACCGTCGCCTGGGGCGCCCGCGTACCGACCCTCGCCGAGCGTTACGATCGCCTGGCGTTCGGAACGGTCCTCGTCGCCACATCCGCCGATGACACGGCGACCCTGAACACCGTCTATTTCACCACGATATTTTATCAGCCGACCGATGCGCAATTCATCGTCGGAGATGAGACCGACCAGATCCTCGGCGTGATGATCCTCAACCGGAACCGCTGGTACAACAAAGTTTGAACCCTGAACCCTGAACCCTGAATACTGAATACTGATATGAGCGCCCGCCTGACCGACCTTGTCCGCGAAATCTACGACCGCACCGTCCTCACCAAACGGGTGGCCGCCCTGACCGGCGGCACGAACGCCGTCGGCAACGTCGTCATCACGAACGGCGGAACCGGTTACAGCGCGAGCTTCGCCGTGACCTTTACCGGCGGCGGCGGCGCCAGCGCGGCCGGGACCGCCACGGCCGTCGGCGGGGTGATCGTCGAGGTCACGATCACCACTCCCGGCACCGGCTACACATCGCCGCCGACGCCGGTCTTCACCGCGGGCGGTGGCGCATCGGGTGCGGGCACGGCGATCCTCAGCGCCCTGACACTCGATGCGATCCCGACGGTGTCCATCGAGACCGGGACGCTGGCGCTCCTGGTGATCGTCGCCGCCACTGCATATATATATGCACTCGTCGCCGGCACGGACGCGGAATCTTCCCCAGCGGTGATCCGGCCCGACGACTACGCGGGAGGGACGAATGAGAAGGTTTGGAAGCTCCAGGCATCGTACGTAAATGGGTTCACGATTTTGGATGGGACCAACCTCGCGCTCGGTTCCACGACCGGCACCAAGATCGCGACGGCGACGACCCAGAAGCTTGGATTTTGGAATGTGACGCCTGTGGTCCAACCCGCCGCCGCCGATCAAGCGGCTGTGACGTTGGGAAACACTGATGGAGAGATTGCCGGGCTGACCTTCAGCGTCAGCCCAACCCAGTTGGAAGTCGAAGCCTTGCGGGATAAGTGCGAGGAGTTGGGCGACGATATTCGGGCGCTCACGACGCTGGTCCACGCGCTCCGTACGGCGGGGGTTGGGAGTGGAATTTGGAAGGGTGCGGCGTGAGGCAAAGTTGGCCGTCGTCGGCGAGGCAGGATGCAGGCAGCTAATCAGCAGATCGGCTGCGACTGACCGGCTGCGGCGCTGCAGTTTCGCCGCCGACCCTTTTCAACATCAACGAGGGTCGGACGGCTCGCGACCCTTTTCTGCGATTAAAACGACCCTTTTCAATCTCTCGTCGCCCTTACCCCTGCGTGAGGTTCCCGTCCGTGTCATACGTGAAGGCCTCCGGCGTCTTCGCCACAAACACGCTGCCGGTGGCCCAGCCGCCGCCGCTGTTGGTCACGGCCACCATTTGCCAGACGGATGTGGAATTGTTGACCACCGACACCAACTCCTGAAAGTATTCGCCCCGGCGATAGTCCGCCGGCGAGCCGTTGACCGTCACGCTGTTGGTCGCATGGGAGACCCCGAGCACGTCGAAGGCGTTGGGCACATCCCGAGTAGTGTATTGGTTCACGCTGTTCACAGCGTAAGAGGCAGGCCGGAGGCCCGCTCCACTACTGTCGCCGCCGGTCTTTGTGCTCTTGCGGTTGCCGATGTCGTCGTGGGCGTACTCGAATTGCTGGCCCGGCACGGGCGTGCCGTCCGTCCAGTATTTCTTGCCCGACATCACCTGCCCCAACGGGTCGTATTGATAGACCCAATACGAAGCGTCGGCCTCGGTGCGCCGGGTGTGTTGGTTTGCCGAGTTGTACGCGTAAGCGAAGGAGCCAGGCGCGACGCCTGTCCCACTCGGCACGGATGAAATTCCCGTCAACCGATTCAGAAAATCATATTGCTTGATCGTCGTCATGCGCGTGGTGCCGCTTTGCTTGAACACAATGTTGGTCACCAGCGGCGAGTTGGCAAGATAAGTGTACGTGGCGCTCTGCGTGCCGTCGGAAATGGTGGCCAGGCGGGAAACGGCATCGTACGTGTTCGTGGCCGATGTCAAAAGGGTTGCGCCGTTGCGCGCGGTCAGGTTGGTGCGGCGCAGATACGTGTCATACGCGTTCGTGACGGACAGGCCGTTCAACGTGCCGCCGGTGTAAGTTTCGGTCAGCACTTCGTTGGCGTCATTGTATGTCAAGGCGGTCGTCGCGCTGCCTTGGACGATGGTCTTCTGCCGCCCGCGCCGGTCATACGCGTAGGAAACATCGGTCGTGGAATCGGTATAATCCACGCCGCTCAGGTCGCCGGCGTTGTTGTAGCTGTAAATGGTATCCACGCCGCGTTCCCAATGGCGTTTCCAGAGCCGGCCCGAGGCGAGGTATTCGTAATCGAGCGTGGTGTCGGTTTCGCCCTGATACACTTTTTTCTCCAACCAGCCGCGATATTGATTGTAATACCAGGTGGTCGTGGCGGTGCCGGAGTTGCCGACAAAGTCCTGCCAGGTCTTCATGGTTGCCATGCGGCCCTGCGCGTCGTAGGTGTATTCCACCGGATACGTCCGCGTGCCATAGGTTTTTTTGAGCAGGCCGGTAAGGAAGAATTCATTCGTCACGCTGGTGTTGTCCGGCTGCGTCACCTGCCACGCACGGAGCGAAGTGTCGTAGGCGGTGGCTGTTGTCTGGGCACTTTGACCATTCCCGGGAGCGGGCGTGGTGACGGTGGTAATCTGATCGGCATTGTTGAAGGTATAAGTGGTTGTACCGTTGCGGGCATCAGTGGCGGTGTTTTGCCGCCCATGCGCGTCGTAGGCGTAGGTGGTTTTTGCTATTTGACCGTTGCCGGAGTCCTTGCGGGTGACGGTTGACAAGTGCCCGTTGGCGAAAGCACTGATCGTGTAGGAGCCATCCGGAGCGGTATTGGTCACATACCGATTGCCGCCCGTAGCGAAAACGGTCTGCGTCTTGTTCGTCACGCCAGCACCGGCATTCCAGAGGGTGTTCCAAGTCTTTAATCCATCCACGGAAGTCTCCGCAGTTGACACCGGCGTGGCCGTGTTGCTGTTATCCACAGCCCAGACAAAGGTGCGCGTGCGGCGAACGTTGGCGCTCAAGGCACTGTTGGTGATTACGTCCGCAACGGTGCGGGTGACGCGATCAATCGTGTTGGTATTGTGGTATTGATCTGCTCGTTGTTATCCAAGTCTATAGCGGTGAATTCCCGTTCGCCTTTGGCATTGTAGCTGAAAAGATTGGTGACGGAGTCGGGGGCCACCGTTTTCCCTGTGTCATCGGCGTGCGCTGCGGGAATTGTCGTATGGCAATCAAACCTGGCCCGCCTCCGGATGCACCCACGGGGCGCGATAAGGGCGGCGGAGCAGGCGATTGGCTTCATCGTCGTCCACCACGCGGCCTTGGGCGGAATCCCACTTGAGCGTGCGACCCAGTTGCATCGAGACATTGGCCAGAATACAGGAAGCGCTGGATATGCAGCCCTCCTCGATGTCCGCCACAGGCCGGCCGCGCGTGGCCACGTTTGCCAGCAGATCCCGCATGTGGCCGCGCACGGCCGAGGCGACGTGGCGTTCCAGATCTTTTTCCGTTTTGTCCTCCGGATATTTTTCGTACTCGAAGAGCGGTTCGCCCTTGAGCGTGGCTTCCGCCTTGCCGGCAGGATAGAAGTCATAGCCGTTGACGCCGGCTTTGAGTGTCCCTTTGTCGCCGTAGAAAATCGCCGCCCACGGATACTTGGGATCCGGCGCGTCGCCCCAGGTGCGATGGGACCACACGACCTCCAACTCGCCAAAGTCAAAGGTCACGTTTTGGGTGTCGGAAATGTTCGCCTTGCTGGCTTTGTCCACCAGAATGCCACCGGCGGAACTAATGGTTTTGGGCCAGCCGAGATCCATCATCCAGCGCACCATGTCGAACATGTGAACGCACATGTCGCCGACGATGCCATTGCTGTATTCCATGAAGGCCCGCCAACCGCGGGGATGCACCCATTGATTGTAGGGTCGCAGCGGCGCGGGGCCGGTCCACATTTCGTAATCGAGATTCGCGGGCGGCGCGGTGTCCGGCGGATTGCCCGAAGCGCGCATGTGGTAGTAGCAGCAAATCTCCACGCGCGCGATTTTCCCGAGCCGGCCCTCCTTGATGACGCGGTCGCGAGCTTCAATCAAATGCGGCGTGCTGCGCCGTTGCGTGCCGATCTGCACCACGCGCCGGTATTTTCTCGCGGCGGCCAGCATGGCCTGGCACTCAACCACGTCCACGCCGGTGGGTTTCTGGCAGTAAATGTCCGCCCCGGCTTTGCAGGCTTCGATCATCGGCAAGGCGTGCCAATGATCGGGCGTGGCGATGAGCACGAGATCGAGGTCCTTTTCCTTGAGCATGGCGCGGTAGTCGGCATAGGTGCGCGGCTTCCGCTTTGCGAGCTGGCGCGTGGCGACCAGGTCCGCAGCGTCGCTCAACATGGTTTTGTCCACGTCGCATAGGGAGACGACTTCAACGGGGGCCACCTGGATCAGGCGGAGGAGATCAACTTTGCCATACCAGCCGCAGCCGATGAGGCCGACGCGTTTCTTCACGTCGCCAAAATCAACGGCGTAACTGGGCAGGGCGGAGAAGGCGAGCGCGGCGGCGGTTCGGCGGAGAAATTGGCGGCGATTCATGGGTTTGTTTTAGTCCGAACCCGGGGGCAATACAAGTCCTCCTGCCGCGCTGGCCGTCAATGCCCCGGCACTACGTTGGGCGCGTGAAGTTCACTGAGCGCGCGGATTGCGCAGGTAATACAAATATCCGTCTTCCGCCCCGATGAGCAGGTCGGGAACGTCGTCGTGATTCCAATCCACCGTAGTCGGACTTGTGTCGTGACCTTCGATGTTGCGTTCGCTGACCGGCCCCATGTCCTTAAAGAAGTATTTGCCGTCGCGCGCTTCCGTCTGACGCAGCCAGGTGGCATTCGCGCTGTTCACCAATACATCGAGTTTGCCGTCGCCATCCCAATCCACCACGCAAAGTTTTCGCCGACCGCTTTTACCCGCGCGACCGGAGTTGAGTTGCAACGGTTTGCCCGCTTCATCACACAGGACGCGTTGCGGCGGCAGCAGCTCAAGCTTTCCATCACGGCGCCGCCGCTCGAAGAAGGCGAGGTATCCTTCATGGTCGAGCATCAGCAGGTCCATCAGGCCGTCGCGATTCCAGTCCACCGCTACCGGCGTGGTGCGCCATTGGGTGAGTAAACCCTTACCCTCCGGGCGCAACCAGCCCCACGCGAGGGTGGGTTGCGCGGTGTCCCACTCAACTTCAATCGCCCGGGCGGCGGCGAGCCTGGGCTTCTCGCGGGTGCCGACATTCCGGTACCAATGCACCTTCCCCCAGATCGAGTTGCCGATAATGTCCGGCCGCCCGTCGCCGTCCCAGTCGGCGATGTTCAAAGTGGTATAGCCCCATTTTGCCTCGCCCGGACCCTGGATTGATCCATTTGGCCCGGCCATGATGCGAATGGCTTTTCCGTCGGCTTCCAAAAACTGCGGTGCGGCCCAGCGTGGCGGCTCAACGCCAGGGCCGCTGAGATTCTCGAAAAAGCCGAGGTAGCCCGCCGTGTTCCCGCTGACGATGTCCGTGTCGCCGTCGCCGTCCCAATCGAATCCAACCGGCGTCGCCAGCGCGCCGCACTTCACGTCGTCGGCCTCCTGTTGGAAGTAGCGGGGCGCGAGAAACTGCGGCGTGCGGTCGGCGGCAAGTTTGCCTGTGTTCTCAACCAAAGCCACGCGCCCGTCTTCATCGCCGACGATGAGGTCGGAATCGCCATCCTTGTCCCAGTCAATAGCTGTCGGCGTGATCATCTGCAAATCCATCGCCAGCGGTCGGCCATCGGCGGTCGTGAGGCGGATACCGGGTGCATACTTCGGTTCGGTGCGTGTGCCGATGTTTTGAAAATACGTGAAACCGTCAAGAAATTCACCGCAGAGCAGATCCAGGTCGCCGTCCCCGTCGAAATCCGCAAAGTTCGGCGATGGCCAGCCGTAAACCTCCACCGGCTTGTCTCCAGCCATGACTTTGGTGGGCTTGTCGTACACCGGCAGCGCGGTCGTGCCGGTGTTGCGGACGAAATAGACGTAACCGTGAATCGGGCCATTCGTCCACCGGCCCGCGGCATCGTAGGCATTATCCCAGCCGTAATCGGTTCCGTCGCCAATCCCGACGATCAGGTCCATGACCCCGTCACCATCATAATCCGCATAACGCCACATGTTCGCGCGGATCTGGTTCGGGTGAACATTTGCGGCGAGGGGCAGGGGACTCGGCCGCGCCAGGCCGGTTTTGAGAAAATCAGGATATTCGATGCCGGGGCTCAGCACCCGTGGCTGGCCCGCGACATGACTGACCTGGACATCCTGCAATCCCCGGCTGATGCGGCGGGCGGGTTTGAAGACCGGCATTTTGGTCTTGGCCGTGTCCCCGCTCACATTCTCAAAAAAATAAACGCCGTTGTATGGCTTGTCGGGGCAATTCACCACCAGATCCAGATCGCCATCGCCATCGAAATCCATCGGCAACGGCCACGCCCACAGCCCGACGCCCAAGTCCACGACCAGACCAGGATGGCTATACTTGATGCGTTCCAGCGTGGCAGCGTCGCTCGAAATGCCTACGACCAATAACGCAATTACGGAAAGAATTTTGCGGAGGCTGAACGAATTCATGGAGAGATGGTGCATGGCCAATCGTTGCAAGTTTACCGACGGTGTGCTTTCAATTTTTCATTTCATGACCTCCCGCGTCGTGCGCGGCTATGATGCGGGGAGGGCTGTAACCGCTTCATCCGTGGCCTGGCTCAGGACGGCGAGTCCTTCCTCCACCGCGGCGCGTGGGATGGTCAAGGGCGGAGCGATTTTCACCGTTTGCCCCCAAGCTCCAACCGGAGCGAAGAGGAGCAGACCCTTCTGGAAACAACGCTCAATGATATTGTGGGCGAGATCGTGGTTCGGCTCTTTCTTCCCGGGCTGCACTAGTTGCATCCCCGCCACCAGTCCGGCGGCGGTGACGTGGCCGACAACTTCCGGATGCCGGGATTGAATTTGCCGCAACCCCGCGAGCAGCACCGGTCCAAGTTGGGCTGCGTTCTCGGTCAGTTTTTCGCGGATGATCTTCTTCACGCTAGCCAGGGCGGCGGCGCAGCAGACCGGATTGCCGGTGTGCGTGCTGGTCATCGAGCCGGGCGGGAATTGATCCATGATCTCGCTCCGGCCAATCACCGCCGAGAGCGGCAGCGAACTGCTGATGCCTTTGCCGCAGCAAATCAGATCGGGCGTCACGCCGTAATGTTCAAAGGCCCAGAACTTGCCCGTGCGCCCAAAGCCCGCCTGCACTTCGTCGAACACCAGCACCACCTCGTGTTGGCGACACCACTCGGCCAGTCGCCGGACGTATTCCACCGGCGCAAAGTCCGGTCCGACGCCCTGGTACGTTTCCATCATTACGCCGGCGATATTTTCCGGCTTCAACCCGCGCTGCGTCAGGGCGGCGAGAAAAACGTCGAAGCTCGTATCAGTTTGCCAGTAACCATCCGGAAACGGCGCGTTCAGAATCGCCGGGTCTTCGTTGACGATCCAAGATTTCTGACTCGCCATACCGCCGGCTTGTTGCGCGCCGAGCGTGCGCCCGTGAAATCCGCGCTCGAAGCCGACGATACCAATCTTCTGCTTGCCGCCCACCTTGATGCCGTGGGCGCGGCTCAGCTTGATGGCGCACTCCGTCGCCTCCGAGCCGGTCGTGAGCAAAAACACTTTTTCCAATCCCTTGGGCGCGACCCCCACGAGCGCTTCCGCCAACGCGGCGCGCTCCTCGCTGGGGAAAACGTAATTGTGCAGCAGTCCACTGTTCACCTGGTCGAGGATGGCCTGCTTAACTTCCGGCGCCCCGTGGCCCGCGTTGGTGACGAGCACGCCCGAGGACCAGTCGAGCCAGCGATTGCCATATTTGTCGAAGACGAAAATATCCTCGGCGCGATCCCACACAATCGGCGGCTGGCCGCGCATGGATTGCGGCTCGAACTGGCGCAGCTTTTCCAGCGTCGGCACCGAATCCGGATGCGGCAACGGCGTGACGATGCGACGATATTTGGTTTCCACTCGCGGCACTTCGCGCGGTGTAATGCTGAATTCTTTGCCCATGTTATTGCGTGCGGTTGGCGGATTAAATTGCTTTCAAGTAAATCCGGTGAAACACCACGTCCGAGCCTTCGCTCGCACGATTCGGATCAACGATGGTGATGCCATCGTCGCCAAAGCGGGCCGTGACCGGTGCGCCTTTGCCTTCGGTCAGGTATTTGAAATTCAAGTCGCGCACGATTCGTGCAGCGTGAACGATCGCCACGGTGATGCGCGCTTCCTCGGCGGTCGGATAAATGTCGGCCACGGCATCACGCGTTTCGTTCAGGAATTTCATCCGGCAAATCGCCACCAACCCCGCGATGATGCTGTCCACGCCGTAGCCGACGTAGGCGGGCGATCCGTCCGGGCGTTGCACGTCGCGGGTGAAATGATTGTTGCTTGTGCGACTGCCGCCGCCCTGGTTCCACCAGCGGAAGCCGCGGTACTGCTGGTCGCTTTCCACTTTGCCGTCCGCACCGACGATTTCGTGGCCCTGATTCACCGGCCCTTCGAAGTCGGCGGGCGTGATCCAGTTGTTGTGGAAGTTGATGCTCATGCCGTTGGCGAAATCCACGCGGACCTGCACGGCGTCGTAGGCGTTGATGCCGTCGCGCACGAGTCGTTTCTTCTGGCCGACAGCCGTGAGCGAGACGGGCTTGCTCTTGTAGTAATGGTAAATCAAATCCACCCAATGCGGTCCGACGTAGCTGAACGGATCGCTTTGCTCCACCCACTTGAACGTGCTCGTGGAAACTTCCAGCGGCTCTTCCAGGTAAGCCGTGCCGTAAAGCGGTTCGCCAATGCGTTGGGCAATGTCGTTGCGCACCCGCAGATGGTCCGGGTCGTAACGCTTGTGCATGTCCACGGCTACGACGCGGTTTTGTTTCTGCGCGAGTTCGATGATCTGGTCCGCCTCGGCGATATCCAGGCACATGGGTTTCTCGGTGATGACATGCGCGCCGGCGTTGAGCGCGGCGAGGATGACCGGAGTGTGCAGATTGTCCGGCGTGGCGACGGCCAGCACGTCGAGATCGGGGAAGTCGCGGA
>CAYHFK010000100.1:0-1591 GCA_964355895.1 uncultured Bifidobacterium sp.
CCCCATCCACACTGCTATAGACCGAATTGCCCACCTCCACCGTGATTGCCGTCAGGCTGGTGAAGTAACGGAACGCAGAGTGGTCGATGTTGGTGACGGTGTCGGGGATAGTGAAGTCCCCGGTTTTGCCCCCGGGACATTGGATAAGCGTGGTCTGGCTCTTATTGAATAAGACCCCGTCCACACTGCTATAGATCGAATTGCCCGCTTCCACCGCGATTGTCGTCAGGCTGGAGCACGCATAGAAAGCTCCGTTTCCGATACTGGTGACGCTGTTGGGGATCGTGATGCTGGCAAGGTTGTAGCAGTTATAGAACGCAGAGCCTCCAATGCTGGTGACACTGTTGCCGATCGTGACGTTGGTTAGGAGGGTGCAGTCACGGAACGCATAGTTACCGATGCTGGTGACGCTGTCGGGGATCGTGACGGTGGTCAGATTGGCGCAGCCAGAGAACGCAGAGCCCCCAATGCCGGTGACGCTGTTGCCGATCGTAACGTTGATTAGGCTAGTGCAGCCAGAGAACGCTTCGCTTCCGATGCTGGTGACGCCGTCGGGGATCGTGACGCTGGTCAGGCTGGTGCAGGAATAGAACGCTCGCTGCCCAATGCCGGTGACGCTGTTACCGATCGTGACACTGATCAGGCTGTCGCAGTAAGCGAACGCAGAGCTGCCGATGTTTGTGACACTGTTGGGGATCGTGATACCAACCAGGCTGCGACTTGGGAACGCATAGTCTCCGATAGCGGTAACCGGCAGGCCATTGATCGTGCCGGGGATGGTGACCGCACCGGCGGAGCCGGTGTATTTGGTGATGGTGATCGTGCCGTTATTGGTCGTGTAAGTGAATTGGGCTTGTACCGCGCCGGGCAGAGTCAAGAGCAGCAGCGGCAGAATAAGAGCGGCGCAGGCGATTCTTAAACGCAGCCAGGCAGTAGCAATTATGAAGACCAAGCTTACCGCCTGTTCCCCACGGCGGTGGGATTTGAGCGCGTCCATCCTCATGCGCCGACTCTGCACTTCTGTGATTCCTAGGTCAATCGCCAATCAGGCCAAAACCTGTCTGATAACCTTGCCATGCACATCGGTGAGCCGCATGTCGCGGCCGCCGAAGCGGAAGGTCAACCGCTCGTGGTCCATGCCGAGCTGGTGCAGGATCGTCGCGTGGATGTCGTGGATGTCCACGGGGTTTTCCACGGCGGACATCCCCATTTCGTCGGTCGCACCGTAGGTCATGCCGCCGCGAACGCCACCGCCCGCCAGCCAGATGGTGTAACCGCTCACGTGATGGTCGCGGCCGTCGGCGCCGGCGGAGTGCGGTGTGCGGCCCATCTCGCCGGCCCACAGGACCAGCGTGTCCTCCAGTAGCCCGCGCGCTTTTAAATCCGTGATCAGCGCGGCCACGGGTTGGTCGGTGATGCGGGCGTTCTCCTCGTGGCGCAGTTTGAGTTCACCATGCTGGTCCCACGGGGCGTTGTTGTTGTGCGTCAGCGGACAGGTGATTTCGATGAAGCGCACCCCGGCCTCCACCAATCGCCGCGCGCGAAGGCATTGCAGCGAGTAATAGCGGTCGTAGTCGTTCGGACGATCCAC
>CAYHFK010000100.1:1691-15142 GCA_964355895.1 uncultured Bifidobacterium sp.
GCGCGCGAAGGCATTGCAGCGAGTAATAGCGGTCGTAGTCGTTCGGACGATCCACGCCGTAGAGTTTGAGCGTGGCCGGACTTTCCCCGCTCACATCGCACAGACTCGGCACGAGCGATTGCATGTGCGCGGCGGTTTCGTAGTTGCGGATGGCAGACTCGATGGCGTCCGAGCCGCCCCGCGCCGCGGCCAGTGCGCTGTCCTGCTCGCGCAGGAAATCGAGCTTGGCGCGTTGCAGTTCCGCCGGATCGGCGGCGGTGATATTATCCACGGGTGTGCCTTTGGCGCGAACCATCGTGGCCTGATGGTTCGCGGGGAGAAAGGCGCTGGCAAAGTTCTGCGCGCCGCCGTTGGGCACCCAGTCGTTGTTCAACAGCACGTAGCCGGGCAACTGTTCGTTCTCCGTGCCCAGCCCGTAGGAAATCCACGCGCCCAGACTTGGCGCGGCGCCGATGCTGCGGCCCGTATGGAGCAACAGATTCTGCGCGCCGTGCAGGGGTGTCTCGCCGACGACCGAGCGGACCACGCACAACTCATCCGCGACGTTGGCGATGTTCGGCAGGAGGTCGCTCACCCACAAGCCCGACTGCCCGCGCTGTTTGAATTCCCAGAGATTCTTCAACCATTTGCGATTTGGGGTGAGCGCTTGCGAACGTTCATCGGCCCGCCACTTCGCCTGGTCGCCGTTCCGTTTGGTGAGTTCTGGTTTCGGATCAAAGGTGTCCACATGCGACACGCCGCCGTCCATGAAGAGAAAGATGACGTGCTTGGCGCGCGGCGCGAAATGCGGGAGCGGTCGCCGGGTCTCCGCCGCCGCCCACTGATTCGCGAGTCCGGCGAACGCCAACATTCCGAAGCCCATGCTCGAGCGCTTGAGAAAACTGCGCCGCGTGAGTGCTGGCGATTCGTATCCCGGGCAGAGCGGGTTGAGGGACATCTTGGGTCGTTGCGAATGTTCACTGGACATAGATGAACTCCTTCAGGTTGAAAATCGCGTGGGCCACGTCCTGCCAGACCGGCTGGCAGGAGAGCAAAGCGCCGGCCTCCGCGCCGCGAAGTTCGGCGGAACGTTGCGCCAGTTTCACGAGTCGCGCGGTTTCGTCCGGCCGCGGTGGGCGGGCGAAGGCAGCGGTGAACATTTGCTGCACGCGTTGCTCGGGTGAGTTGGCCTGGTCCCGCAACACGCGCTCGCTCCAATCCTTCGCCATCGCGACGACGAACGGATCGTTCAGCAACGCGAGTGCTTGGTCGGGCACATTGGTCGCATCGCGCCGGCCAACGGTCAGTTTGGGAATCGGTTGATTGAAGAGCGCGAGAAACTTTGGCGGCTCCATCAAGGTCATTTTCAGATAGAGACTGCGGCGTCCTTTGCCGTCGAGCGGGCCACTGACCAGGCGTTTGGCCGCGTCTTCCGCGGTGCGATTCGGGTCAATCGGCGGCCCATACAGCGAGGCATCAAGGCGGCCGGCTACGGAGAGCATCGCGTCGCGGATGGCCTCGGCTTCGAAACGGTGCATGGGCAGATGATGCCACAGACGGTTCTCAGGATCGGCCGTGAACGCGGCTTCGCTGGCAATGCTGCTTTGCCGCCAGGTCGCTGAAGTGACCATTAACTTAACGAGCTTCTTTACCGACCAGCCGTCCTCCATGAAACGCCACGCGAGCCAGTCGAGCAGTTCCGGATGGGAAGGCTTTTCGCCAAGATGGCCGAAATCGTCCACGGTGCGCACCAGCCCCGCGCCGTAGAGATGGTGCCAGACGCGGTTCACGAAGACGCGGGCGGTGAGCGGGTTCTGCTCGCTGGCGAGGTTGCGGGCGAATTCCAGCCGTCCGCTGGATTGCGGAATGGCTCGCGGTGCGGGGCCGCCGAGAAAGAGGATATTCCCGCGCGGCACTTCGTCGCCGAAGTCGGTGTAGGAACCGCGCACGCCGATCCGCTCATTGCGACCTTCGTTCCAATCGGCGACCGAGCCGATGACGCGGTCGGGCTGGAGACGCTTTTCGGTTTCACGATAGCGGGCGACCCACTTCGCCAGCGTGGGATTTGATAGTGGCTCGTTTGGCAGCCACTTGGCGGAAAGGGCGTCGTTGACGAGCCGCACGTCCTCGCTATCGCACTTGCCTTGGGCCCAGCGTTCGATGGCGGCCATGACCAACGCGGCGAGCCGCGCCGCCAATTCCTCTTTCGTCTTTGGGTTAGCCGGTGCCGCAAACAGCGGCGCGAACCGCATCAATTCATCCATCGGGGACTGGCCCGCCGCGTGTTGGTAGATGCGCGTCACGCCGAACCAGGAGCGCTCGTCGGTCACATCGCTTTCCTTCACGCCGCCATAAGCCGTGCGCGATGGGAAGTAGTTGTTGAGCGACTTGGTGACGAGTTCCAGATAGACACGACGAGGAAGTTTGTCCACGCCACCGGCGAGGGTCGGGAAGTTGCCCGTGGTGAGCGTGAGCCAACCGGGCGCGGGTTGATCGAGGAACTTCATGCGTTCGCTGTGAAAGCAGTTGTCCACGATGAGCGACTCGGCCGCGTGCTGGCCCGCCGCGTAACCCACCGAGAACGTGGTCGGCGGGTTCGAGTCGAACAGGCGGCTGCGCACCGCGCCCGCGAGCCGTGCGGACCACACATGCGACCAACGGCCCGCTGGGAGGAGTTGTGCGAGCGCCGTGTCGCCTTCACCCGCGATGACCATTTCGCCATCACGCACCCGACCGTGCTTCATGCCGAAGCCATCCACCTGCCAGCCCGCCGGCAACTCCTTGCGCGTAAAATCCGCGAGCAGATGCAGATTCGTTTGGTTGCCGGCAATCCGTTTCCCGCGCTCCTGCTGAAACTCCTCCGCCAGCTTCGTCCAAGCCGCTTCGAGCGAAGCGCCGTTGGTCGTCGCCTCATTCAAGTGCCGCCACAGCGCCGGCACCGAGTCGGGGAAGCCTGGTTTGGGTGGTGATTTCGCCTTGGCGGATGCTTTCGAGTCCGCGGGCTTCACCGCATCGTCAGCGGGTACGGCCGCGATTTTCTCAGTCATGGAATTCTTCGCGGCCTGCCATTGCTGGGCCAACTCGCGGCGGATGTTGTGCTTGATGTCCTTCAGCTCTTTGATCACCGGTAAGTTCGGATCCTTGGTGTCGGCCCCGCGCACCCCCCAGCGCGTGCTCATCAAGACACCCGCCAGTCCGTAGTAATCGCGTTGCGCCACGGCATCCAGCTTGTGGTCGTGGCATTGCGCGCAGGCAACGGTGGTGGCGATAAACCCCTTGCTCACCGTGTCAATAATGTTGGCGGTTGCCTCCTGCGTGACGCCCTCGGCATCGGCATTGTCCCCGTGCCGCCGCTCGCCGAGCCGCATCGCCATGGGGCCAAGGATGGATTCGTTCAAACCGGTGCGCGCATCCACGCGCGGCGGGCGGATAAGGTCACCCGCAATTTGCTCGAGCACGAGCTGCTGGAAGGGCACGTCGGCGTTGAACGCGCGGACCAGGTAGTCGCGATACATCCAGGCGTTCTTCGCCGGGGTATCCCACTCGTAGCCGTGGGTGTCGGAGTAATGCACCACGTCCATCCAATGCCGTGCCCAACGCTCGCCGAAGTGCGGGCTGTCGAGCAGCGATTGCACCAGCTCGTCGTAAGCGCGCGGCGAGGTGCGCGCGGTGAAACGCTCCACGTCCTCCGGCTTGGGTGGCAATCCCGTGAGTGCAAAACTCAGCCGGCGGGCGAGCGTGCGGCGATCGGCTTCGCCGGCGGGCTTCAGACCTTTGGCTTCAAGGGCGGCGAGGATGAAATTGTCCACTTGGTTCCGTGGCCACGATTTATCCTGCACCTGCGGCGGCCGTGGTTTGGAAACCGGTTGAAGACTCCACCACGCCAGGCGGTCGCGATAGACCGATTCCCATTCCTGGCTCGCGGCTTTCCCCGGCGCTGCGGTGCCGGCGATCAGCGAACGCGGATCGGGTGCGCCCCGCTTCACCCACTCGACCAGCACGGCGATTTCCGCATCCGAGAGTTTTTTCTTCGGCGGCATTTGCAAATCCTGGTCGGCATACTGGACCGCCGTGATGAGGCGGCTAGTTTCCGGCGACCCCGGGACCAGCGCGGGCCCGCCCTCGCCACCGCGTTCCCAACCGGAGCGCGAATCCAACGCCAGCCCGCCCTTGATCTTCTTCCCGTGGGAGTGGCACTCGTAGCAGCGCGCGACCAGCAGCGGCTGGACTTTCGTCTCGAAAAAGTTTTCATCCGCGCCCGTCGCCGATTGGGTTCGGGCAGACGGAGGTTCACTGCCGAGCCATTGCAGGCCAATGATGCGATGCTCGACGAAGCCGGTCGTTGGTTCCACCGAGCCTGGTTTTTGGCCGGCAAAAGCATCCGTGGTCAATTTCCAGACGACCTGTTTGTCGCGCGTGACCTCGAAAACCTGGACCCGATTCTGGCCGGCTTCCTTGTAATGCCAGTCCGAGTTCGCGATGAGGGTGTTGCCATTGGTGAAGCGATGGAAGCCGCCAAAGAGCACCACGGGAAATTCGGTGAGGTCGGACGCCTTCAACTCCCAAACCACGCGATGGTCCGGCGCGACTTCGATGATGCCGCCGCTCCAACTCATGAGCGTGTTCCCGTTCGCCAGCCGTTCGGCTACCACGGGCAGGTCCGGCACCGCGTGACGCCAGAGTTCCGCGCCGGACTCGTCCACTTCGATGAACGCTTTTTCATGCCGGAGCGCGAGCAGGAAAGTGCCCGCCGGCGTGCGGCGCAGCAGGTTGTAGCGGGTGTGGATCGCGGCTTCCTTTTTCGTGGGTACCGGAATCCGCTTCGCCTCGCAGCGGCCCTGGTCAGTCACCTGCACAAGTTCCATGCGCTCGGCATCCACCGTCATCACATCGCCATTCGGCAGCGGGACAAACGTCTTCAATTCACTCGGGGCGTTGAGCCGGAACTCCCACTTGATTTTGCCATCGGGCGTCAGTTCCCGCACGTAGCGATGCGAGGAATACAGGTAGTTGCCTGACGCCAGCCGCCAGCCGTCATAGACCATGTCGTCCCACGCCACCGGCCCGGGCTTGCCCGCCTTGAGCGTGGTGACGAAATGCCCAAACGGCATTGCGCCATCGCGGGTGAAAACACTCACGCCTTCGGCGGCGGCAAGGAGCAAGTCCCCGGTTTCAACCGACCGCGCCTTTTCGATGACCGCCGCCGGTTGCACGCCATCTGGTTTTTCGGCGGCGACCGCACCGAACGGAAGACTACCGAGGCCGAATGCCAGCCCTACCGCAAAAGCACGGCGACCGACTTGGCTGCTGAGGATTTGCATCACTCGCCGCCACCCTTTGCGCCCGCCAACTTCATAGCCGGTTCAAAAACTCCAACCCCGGTCCTGGCAGCCGACGTTAGGAGTCTCCCACGATCGCACGTCAAGTATCGCGGCCAGGAATCGGGTGGGCTGGCAGGGCGCGTCACTTCGTGCGCGCCGCAGGTTATAGGAAGGCCCCCGAACGGCGCGCACGGAGTGACGCGCTCTACCGTGAGGTTCACGGATAGGCGCAAAACTCTCGGTGGTTGCGCGCTGCTGCGGTCAAAAGTCAGAGCCTCCTTACGTCGGCTGCTACTTTTCAAGCCGGCGCTCCGGCAGGCGCGGCGTGGAACGGCGCGAACGCAATTCAATGCGTTGCAGGCATAAGGTTCCAATTGTATCGCAGCGCGCATAGGTCCGACGGGTTGATCTTAGTGTGATCATTCTTGTGGCCGAGAGTCACGAAGCCGTCAAGGAGAATGTCCCAATTGACGGGCCGACGGGGGCGCAGCTCAAATTCTTGCCATCGCTCATTAGCCCCGGGCTTCCGCCTGGTGTCGGACGATCGTCAGATCCAAGCTCGTTTCAACGGCTTGGCCGAGGCGCGGAACGACAACCGGACCGTGAAACGGTTGAAACCGTTTTTTCCTTCCACCCACTCGTCATCCGGCTGAAGCCGGGTGCCAATGTGAGGCGAGATTTTCCCTGCCAGAAACGGAGATGCTTCGGGGTTGGGTCAAATAGTTTTCTGATCACGCCCGTCGCGCTCAATGGCAAACGCAAAATGGACAAGCGCTCTGCCCGCGCGCTCTGCCCGCGGCTCGCCCGCTGGCTTGACGGCAGTCGCGATGAACTCGCGCGCATCCGCATTCCCAGCGAGGCCGAGCAACGCAAACGTGACGGCCAGCGCCGGCGGAAGTTTCGCGGGCGGCTCATCCGCATGCTGGGCAACCGGGGCCATGGCTAGTATGGTGACACGGAAGTTTCGTTACGTCACGAGACACTCGCCCGAGTCATTGTCGGCAGGTAGGGCGCGTCACTCCGTGCGCGCCGCAGATGGGCAATGGGCACCCCGAACGGCGCGCACGGAGTGACACGCCCTACCAAGCCATGTATCGAATCTTCTTTGTCACGGTAGCTAGGTCGTCGAATACGCGCATGTGAAATTGCCTTCCCGTTGGTGGGGCGCGCGGAACTGGCCGAAACTTTCGGCGCGCGATCCGTGGCTGCGCGGGGAATTGGAAAAGCTGCGGCAACGGATCCTGGACCGGACGGCGTAACTCGAGGAACTGGAAGCCGAGTTGGTGGCGCGGGTTCAAGGCCAGGCATGCCCGAAAGGTTTGGGCGCGATCAGTCTGGTGACGCTCGCCGGCGCGGTGTGCGATTGGGGCCGCTTCTCCAATCGAAAACAGATCGGCAGTTACACCGGTTGCGGTCCGGGCGAACACCGTTCGTCCGGCAACGACGGCTGGGGAGCATTTGGTCGGATGGGCAACGGGCGCGGGCGCTGCCTGCTGGCCGAAGCGGTGCGGCGGTGCGCGCGGATGCCGACAAACGCGAACCCGAAGCCGCCCAACGCCCCGTTGATCGGCTCGGGGGACGGCGGTTAATCAGGCAATCATCACCTCGGGTTCGACCCCGGCGACTTGTCTTTGAGCGGAGAAAAGTTTCCCTGCTCGCAGCACGCCACAAAGCCTTCGGTCACAGATTTCAATTCCTCCCAGCGGCCTCGGATATTCTTCGCTTCCTTCGGCGTGATCTGATTATCCGCGGCGGCCCCGGCAATGACGGCGAGCAAGTCCGCGAATTCCTGGACGATTTCGTTCGTAGCCGGGATGAGATAATCAGGGTGCGGTTGATGGTGCTTGGGATTGCGGATGAAAAATCCGCCAGCCCGTTCGCAAATCCATTGCACGAGGCGGCGGTCGCCGGTGCTGCGGATGAGGGCTTCGATGCGGTCCAGCGGATTGATCGTGCCGCTGCCGTCGCCTTCGTCCGGTTCGGCCCACTTGTAAAGCATGGACAGCGAGAGGCCGAGGTCGGCGGCGACTTGTTTGACACTGGATTTCTGGAGGACTTCGCGCAGGAGTTCGTGGGATTGCATGGGCGCACGATGCAAAAATGCGCGTGGCATTTCAACCACGAATCGGGGAAAGGTAAATCGCGAATTGGCTTGTCCGCCCGTCAAATCGCCGTGCCCGGGTCGTGCGCCGGCCGGATTATCGCCTTTACTATTTTTCATCAACTTCGCAGAGTCAGGGCGTGATAGTTTCATCCGACACCAGTCGGATCGGGGGAGAGACTCCGCAACCCGATTCCAACTTTCAACCCTGGCCCGAATTTGCGGCCGCCCTCCGGCGGTCGCAGGATTATTTGTTGAGCATTCAAAAGCCGGAAGGCTTCTGGGTCGGCGAGTTGATGGTGGATTCCACGTTGGTGTCCGACACGGTCGCATACCATCACTGGAACGGGAAGGTGGATCGTGAATGGCAGCGCAAGGCGGTCAATCACCTCTTTGGAATGCAGTTGGCGGACGGCGGCTGGAACATTTACCACGGCGGCCCGGCGGAGGTGAACGCGACGGTCAAGGCGTACCTGGCCCTGAAACTTGCGGGCGTGCCCGCGACCGACCCGCGCATGTTGAAGGCGCGCGAGATGGCGGTGAGCCTCGGGGGCGTGCCGCGGATGAACACGTTTTCCAAGTTATACCTGGCGCTGATCGGTTTATTCCCGTGGAAATACGTGCCAACGATTCCGTGCGAGGTGCTGCTCATCGGCAAATGGTTTCACGTCAATTTCTGGGAGATGAGCAACTGGTCGCGCGCCATGCTCGTGCCGCTGGCGATCATCAACCATTTCAAACCCACGCGCCCGCTCAAGAACAACGTCAATCTGGACGAGCTTTATCCCGCCGGCATGCACGAGCGCGATCTCGCCCTGCCGCCGGACCCGGATAAGATTTCCATGCGGAACTTTTTCCTGTGGTTGGATCGCCTGCACAAGTTCGCCGAAGTGTTCGCGCAGAATGGGATTCATCCCTTCCGGAAGCGTGCGTTAAAGAAGTGCGAGAATTGGATGCTGGAACGCTTTGAAGGCAGCGATGGGCTGGCGGCCATATTTCCGGCGATGCTCAATGCGCTGATTGCGCTCAAGGCGCTGGGTTATCCCGACGATCATCCGCAGGTCAAACGCGCGGCATACGAGTTGAAAAAACTCGAACACGAAACCGAAGACACGGTGCGCATCGAGCCTTGCTTCTCACCGGTTTGGGACACGGCCATCGTGGCGATGTGTCTGCGCGAATCGGGCGTGCCGGCCGATCATCCGAAGCTGAAGCGCTGTGCCGAGTGGTTGATGGAAAAGGAAATTCGTTTTCGCGGCGACTGGCAGTACAAGAATGCAGTTGATGTCGAGCCGAGCGGCTGGGTGTTTGAATACAACAACAAGTGGAATCCGGACGTGGACGACACGGCCATGGTGCTGCTGGCGTTGCGGAAAATTCCGACGGACAATCCGGCCCGCCGCAACGAGTGTTTCCAGCGGGGGCTAAAGTGGCTGATGGCTTTTCAGTGCAAGGACGGCGGTTGGGCGGCGTTCGACAAGGATTGCACGAAGAACATTTTGGAGAAAGTGCCCTTCGCGGATCACAACGCGATGCTGGACCCCGAGTGCGCGGACATCACCGCGCGGATTCTGGAATTGCTCGGCTACGAAGGCTGGAGTCCCAGCCACCACCAGATCGCGCACGCGCTGGAATACATCCGGGGCGAGCAGGAGGACGATGGCTCGTGGTATGGCCGGTGGGGCGTGAATTACATTTACGGCACCTGGCAGGTCCTGCGCGGGTTGCGGGCGCTGAAACTCGACATGAACCAGGCGTGGCTGCAAAAGGCGAAGCGCTGGCTCGAAAGCGTCCAGCGGCCCGACGGCGGCTGGGGCGAGCGTTGCAACACGTACGATGATCCGGTTTTCAAAGGTCAGGGGCCGAGCACCGCGTCGCAAACCGCGTGGGCCGTGATGGGCTTGTGCGCGTTCGGCGATCCCGACTTGCCGAGCTTGCGCTGCGGCATCCAGTATCTCATCCGCACGCAAAATGCGGACGGCTCGTGGACGGAGGACGAGATCACGGGCACCGGTTTCCCGAAAGTGTTCTACCTGAAATACGACATGTATCGTAACGCCTGGCCGCTGCTGGCACTGGCGACTTACAAGCAATTGCTCACGCGCGAAACGGCGGGCGGTAATGGCGATGTGAACGGAACCATTTCCCCGACCGATCGAGTAGCCACCGTCGGCGCCGTCAAGGGCCGGTAGTTGTTTGCCGTGCGCCCGACCATTTCTCGCGCTTGGCTGAACGTCCCTCCACTCTCGTCACATGATGCCGCGCATGATCTCCTGGCTTCCCTTTGCGGAGGTTGATCGCCGGACGGCCTGGTTGCGCGGGACGCTTCTCGTCGCTTGCTTTCTGGGCATGATCGCCTCTGCGCCCGTGTGGTTGAGCGCGCGTGGCTTCCCGTTGCTGCCCATCACAAGCTGGTTTCCCATCCTGCCGCCACCGTGGGACAAATGCTTTTTCGGTTCCCTGCTGCTCGCGCTGGTGCTGGCGGGTTGGTGTTACCGCGCCGCGGTGATCTATTTTTTGTCCGCCAGTATGTTTGCTTTTTGTCAGGACCAGAACCGTGGCCAGCCCTGGTTCTACATGTATTGGGTGCTGCTGCTGCTCACGTTGCTGCCGCCGCCCACCGCGCTGGCCGCGTGCCGTTGGGCGCTAACGGTGGTTTATCTCTGGAGCGGAATCCAAAAGTGCAATACCCGGTTCTTTCAGGTCATGCCGGCTTGGTTTGTCAGTCCGGCGGAGAAATGGCATTTGCCCGCAGCGACCATTGACGTGTTCCGGTGGACAGTTGCCGCCACGCCGGTTCTCGAAGTGGCGATCGGCCTCGCCTTGTGGTCGTCACGCTGGCGGCGGCCCGCGATCGTTGCTGCCGTGGGGTTGCATCTGGGGGCGGTGCTGTTTCTTGGGCCGCTGGGCCATAACTACAACTGGGTCGTGTGGCCGTGGAACCTCGCCATGATTTCACTCGTCGGCGCGTTGTTCCTGACCGGCAGTGTGAAACCGAATCGGCCAGCTCCGGCCGTGGCCCGCTGGCCATCAGCCAAAAACTCGCGCCATGAGAAACAAAAAATATCCTCTCAACCTGGACCCGACGCGACTCCAGCGGGGCCGTGTCTCACCGAAACCTTTACTATGATCCGCCGCTCCCGGCTCGCGCTGGCCGTGCTGATTCCGTTCTCGCTGTTGCCAATCCTGAGCTATTGCGGCTGGTGGGATTCCAACTTTTCCTTCGCGCTCTATTCCGAGAACAAAGCCACCGCAAACATCTTTGTCACGAAGGCGTTGGGGAATCGTCTCCCGCCCGTGATGCGCAGGCATGTGCATCCGTTTCCGCCGGTGCATGATCCGCAACACCAGGCCCCATACTACTTCGCGTTTGAAGCCTGGGGCTACGAAGCCATGCATGTGCCGCCACTCTCCGAGCCGCGTAATTTTCGCGCGATCTTCCATCACCTGCGCGCTTACTCGAAGGAAACCGAAGACCTGCGCATGATCATCGGCGCGCGCGAAGGCTCGGTGATGTTCTATCAAGGCGAATCCGCTTCGCCGCTCACCGCGAAATGACGGATGTCCGCCGCCTGGTCGCGGAACGAAGCAACTTCTATTCGCCCGGCGCTTGGAGTAAGTTCCTGCCGCGTGAAACACTGGCTCCTCATCACCTTGCTTGCGACCGCCGCCCTCGGCATCGCGGTTGCGCTGGTCCGTCAGGAGCGCAGCTATCAGCGTGCAGTTTACCACGGGCGCCATGCCAGCGAGTGGGCGGCGGAGCTTTATCCGAACTTCAACCCCGCTGGCACAAACGAGGCGACGGAAGCGTTACGCGCGCTGGCTTCGAACGCCGTTCCGGCTCTCCGCTCCCTGCTGGACTCCCGCGCGCCGTTTTACGAAAAGCCGCTTTTGCAGAATGCAAGGCGACTCCCGGTTTCAACCCGCCGGTATCTGTTCGAAAAGCTCAAACCGGGACAATCGGTTGTCCGGCGCATCAGCGCGGCGCGGGCGCTGAGTGTTATCGGCTCCTCCGCGAGCGCGGCAGTACCCGACCTGATTGCCGCCTTGAAGGATCCTGCCGGCGAGATTCGCTGGGCGGCGGCGCAAGCTCTGGGACGCCTGGGTGGTCATGCCATATCGGCTTTGGCGGCGGCAGCGACGAATGAGAACGTCACGCTTCGTCAGACTGCGGTGTATGCGTTGGGCGAAGCCGGCACGAACGCCGCCCCCGCAGCCGCGGTGCTGTTTGACTGCGCGCTGGATACCAACGAATCCATCCGCGCCTCCGCCCTTCACGCTTTAAGTCGGATTGGTTCCGCGGGTCTGTCCACCGTCCTCGAGGCTTTCGCAACCGACGATCCCGTCCGGCGCACCGCGGCGACCAAAGCCATCCAGGTGATGAATCGCCCGCCACGGCAGGTATCGAGAACGCTGCTTGAGTTCGCCACAAACGCTTCGCCCAATGTTCGCCGGCAATCCCTTGAAGCGTTGCAAGTATTGCAACTCAACTACCCGCAGGTCGTCGCAACGTTCGTGCGGGCGTTGGACGACCTCGATCCCGATGTCCGCTGCGCCGCCGCGCAAGCGATGAGCCAGGCCTCCGGGTGGACCACCAACACCGCTCTTGGCGAAGTCACCGCCCGCACCCTCGGCCTGAGCGGCTCGCTCGGCAGTAATATCGTTGTGAAGTTGAATGGTCTGCTCACGGACCCCGAACCTTCCGTGCGCACCGCCGCCCAGCGGGCACTGAAGGAAATTCAAACCACAACGCCGAACTAACCGACCGCTCGTGATTCCCGGCTCGACACCCGGCGCGCGTCGCCCGACACTTCGGCCATGAGTTGGTTCTACCGGCGGCTGCTTCGTCCCGCTTTGTTTGCTGAAGATGCCGAAATAATCCACAGTCGCACCTTGCACGGCTTGAACTGGGTCAGCCGTCACCCACTGGCGTGCGAAGCGTTGGGTTCCTTCCTCGCCGCCCCGGCTTTGCCCATGGAACTTTTCGGCCTGCGCTTTCCCAATCCCATCGGCCTCGCGGCCGGCATGGACAAGTTGGGCGAGGCCGTGCCCGCGTGGGCCGCGCTTGGATTTGGTTTCAGCGAGCTGGGCGGTGTGACGTGGCACGCGCAACCCGGCAATCCGCCGCCCCGCGTCTTCCGCGCTATCGCGGACGAAGCCATCGTGAATCGCATGGGTTTCAACAACGACGGGGCCGTCGCGCTGGCGCAAAGATTGACGGAATGGCGCGCTTGCGGCACCTGGCCGAGCCATCCCGTCGGCGTCAACCTCGGCAAATCCAAAATCACAACCCTCGACCAGGCGGCGGCGGATTACGCGAATTCCTTTCGCGTCCTGCGCGACCTCGCGGATTTCTTTGTCGTCAACGTCAGTTCCCCCAACACGCCGAACCTTCGCCAGTTGCAGGACAAGGCGGCGCTCGACGAAATCCTCGCGGCCTTGCAGTCCGTCAACGGCGTTACCGCCAAACCCATTTTGGTCAAAGTGGCGCCGGACCTCACGTTCGCGGCGCTCGACGAAATCCTGGAACTCGTCGGCCCGCGCCAGATTGCCGGGATCGTCGCCACCAACACGACAATCAGCCGACCAGAAACAAATGACCCCGCCGCCCGCCGAGCCTACGCCGAAACCGGCGGCCTCAGCGGCCGACCCTTGCGCGCCCGCAGCACCGAAGTCATCCGCCACCTGTACCGGCAGACGCGCGGCGCGTTGCCGATCATCGGCGTGGGCGGAATTTTTGACGCGGACGATGCGTGGGCGAAAATCACGGCGGGCGCCAGTCTGGTGCAGGTTTACACCGGACTGGTTTACGAAGGGCCGGGCCTCGCCGGGGAACTGGTGCGCGGGTTGCAGGAGCGACTGCAGACCGGCGGCTTCCCCAATCTCCGAGCAGCCGTGGGTAGCGCGGCAATCAAACAACGGAAGGACTAGTACTGTGGCAAAGATTTTCGATACTTGTTTGGTAGGGCGCGTCACTCCGTGCGCGCCGGGGACCGCCATTCATTCCCCGAACGGCGCGCACGGAGTGACGCGCCCTACCGGTCTGCCTC
>CAYHFK010000101.1:0-2630 GCA_964355895.1 uncultured Bifidobacterium sp.
TTTGAAGTGGTGGCTGGAGCCAGAATTGAACTGGCGACACAAGGATTTTCAGTCCTCTGCTCTACCAACTGAGCTATCCAGCCAACCAGTCGAGGGCAGTATTTAATCCGCTCGCGGCGATCTTGGCAAGATTGAATTGTCTCCGATTTGTCCCACGGATCATCGAAGTTGGCTGCCAAAGTTTTTGCTCTTTGAATTTCTATCGCTTGGCATAGTCTGCCCGCGCTCAAGATGAGTTTAAGCTTTTTCAACACTCTGGCGCGCACGGTTCAGAACTTTGCGCCGCTCGACCCCGCCGGAAAAAAAGTCGGCATGTATTGCTGTGGCCCGACGGTCTATGACTTCGCCCACATCGGGAACTGGCGCACGTTTGTGTTCGGCGATCTCGTCCGGCGGCATCTCGAATTCAAGGGCTACGCCGTCACGCATGTCATGAACATCACGGACGTGGAGGACAAAATCATCCGCCGCGTGCGCGAAACCAAAACCACCCTGCGCGAGTTCACCGGTCAATACGAAGCCGCGTTCTTCGCCGACCTGAAGACGCTGAACTGCCTGCTGCCACACCAGACGCCGCGCGCCACCGATTACATCGCGGAAATTATTTTGCTCATCGAGAAACTCATCGCCCGCGGCATTGCCTACCAGGCCGCCGATGGCTCGGTCTATTTCAGCATCGAGAAATATCGCGGCTGCGGCTGTCACTACGGCCAGCTTGTGAAGTTGAATTTCGACGAAATGCGCGCCGGCCAACGCGTCGCGGCGGACGAGTATGAGAAGGAATCGCTGGCCGACTTCGCGCTGTGGAAGAAGCGCGTGCCGGACGACGGCGACGTGTTCTGGCCAAGTCCGTGGGGCGAAGGCCGGCCCGGCTGGCACATCGAATGTTCGGCCATGAGCATGAAGGTGCTGGGGCAAAGTTTTGATCTGCATCTCGGCGGCGAGGATTTGAAGTTTCCGCATCACGAAGATGAGATCGCCCAGAGCGAAGGCGCCACGGGCAAGCCGTTCGTGAAATACTGGCTGCACGGCGCGCACCTGCTGGTCGAAGGCAAGAAGATGAGCAAGTCGCTCGGAAACTTTTTCACGCTGCGTGATTTGCTGGCGAAGGGTTTTACGGGACGGGAAATTCGTTATCTGCTGCTCACCGCGCATTATCGCGAGACGTTTAACTTTACGTTGGATGGTTTGACGGGCGCCCGGACGGCGCTGGCGCGGATTGATGAGTGTGTCGGCAAGTTGCGCGAGTTGAGCGGAGCGCCGGTCTCCGACCCGGCACGTTCGGAAGCGGAAGCTCAACAGCAACGCACCCGGTTGGAAACCGGCGCTCCGCCGGAATTGCTCCCCCGCTTTACGGCTGCGCTCGACGAGGATCTCAACATCTCCGCCGCGTGGGCCGCCGTCTTTGATTGGGTGCGCGAAACCAACAAACGCATCGCGGAGAACTCCCTGCCCGCCGCTGAAGCCGCGGCCGCGCTCGTCGCGTGGGAGAAAATCAATTCCGTCCTCGGCATCGGCGCCATTGCCGAAACGGAAGCGCCCCCGGAAATCGGCGCGTTGCTCGAAGCCCGCCAAGCTGCACGCAAGGCCAGGGATTTCAAACGCAGCGATGAGATTCGCGACGAGTTGAAAGCAAAGGGCTGGGTCGTGGAGGATTCACCCAAGGGACCAAAACTGAAGAAACTGTGAAAGGCTTGTTCATCACATTTGAGGGGACGGAAGGCAGCGGCAAAAGCACCCAAGTCCCGCTGCTCGTGGAACGGTTGCGCGAGTGGGGCCACGCCGTACGCATTTTCCGCGAACCCGGCGGCACGCCTATCGGCGAGGAAATTCGCCACACCTTAAAACACAGCCACGCCAACGCCGCGATGACGGCGGAAGCCGAGTTGCTCCTGATGAACGCCAGCCGGGCCCAGCTCGTGCGCGAAGTTATCCGTCCGGCTTTGTCCCGCGGCGAGATCATTATTTGCGACCGGTTTTACGATTCAACCACGGCGTATCAAGGTTACGGCCGGCAATTGGACCTGACGACCGTTCGCCATGTCATTGACCTCGCCGTGGGTCACACCCGACCCGACCTCACCCTGCTCCTCAAAATCCCCCTGGCGGTCAGCGAGGAGCGGTTGCGCTCGCGGCAGTCCACGATGCCGTTCATCCGCGACCGCATTGAAGAGGCCGACCGCGCGTTCTTTGAGCGCGTCGCCAAAGGATATGACGAAGCCGCCGCCGCCGAACCGAAGCGCATCCAGGTCATCAACGCCGCCGGCACGATCGAAGAAATCCAATCCGCCATCTGGCGCATCGTCGCGCCGCTGGTCGCTACGCGCGTCGGTTGAACATGCTCATTGCCGAACGGTTCATTCCGCGTACATTTCTTT
This sequence comes from uncultured Bifidobacterium sp., assembly GCA_964355895.1. Classification (GTDB taxonomy): domain Bacteria; phylum Verrucomicrobiota; class Verrucomicrobiia; order Limisphaerales; family JADLHS01; genus JADLHS01. The sequence continues at coordinate 2,379 of CAYHFK010000101.1, forward strand.
TGGAAGATGAAGTGCGAATATGATCGAAGAAACCATCAAACAAATTGAAGCCCGGATTCAAACCACCGACTCACTCACGCCGAAACGCCGGCATGAACTGATCGAACTGCTCACCACGTTGAAGGCCGAGGCGGCGAATCTGGCCCGGACCCACGGCGAACAGGCGCAGAGCATCGTCGGCTTCACCCAAGTCACGACCCATGAAGCCATGCGGACTGATCAAGACCCGCGACTGTTGAATCTTTCCGTCCA
>CAYHFK010000101.1:2730-4087 GCA_964355895.1 uncultured Bifidobacterium sp.
GCCCGGCACACCAGCTACGGGAAAGTTTCGCGGTCCTCGCACGGTTCCAATTTCGCGAGTTGCGCCATGATTTCGTCGGCGACTTCCTGGTAAATCTCCTTCAGCCGCGCCTTGGAACAGGTTTTCGCCTCCGCCCGCTGCGCCGCGAAATCCATCGGCACGCCGTACTTCGCCCTGATCTTCCGGGGGCGCGGAATGAGCACATCCTTGCCGTAGGCCTCAAACGTTCCGAACACCCGCACCGGCACCACCGGCGCTTTGGATTTGATCACCGTCAATCCAATCCCCGACCGGGCGGGTTGAAGTTTTCCATCAAGCGTTCGCGTTCCTTCCGGAAATAAAATGATTCCGCCCCCCGCCAGCAAGCGATCCATGATGGCTTTCAGACCTCGCGCTCCACCGCCGGCGCGATCCACCGGCACGGCGTCCCAATTCCGCAACACCCAGCCCACGCCGGGAAACCGAAACAGCGATTCGCGCGCGAGATAGCTGATGCCACGATCCAACCCCGTTCCGACCAGCGGCGGATCCAGAATGCTCGCATGATTTGAAGCCAGGATCACCGGTCCGGTTGCCGGAACGCGCCCGGCGTTGAACCATTCCGCCCGGAAATAAATTTTGAAGAACGTGCGGAAAAATCGCCAGCCGCAGTAGTAAACGAAGTTCATGTAAATTGGAGCGCTGGTTTCTGACCCGGCGCGAACCATCCCTACCTCGCAACCGTCGCCCTCGCGGATTCCCCCAGTCGCCGCCGCACTTCCGCCAAAATCAGCCCGCTCGTTTCCGCCGAAGTCAGCGTCGAGTTGTTGATCACCTTCGCGCCCAGCGCAATCATCAACGGCGCCGCCGCGCGCTGGCTGTCGCGTTGATCGCGCGCGGCCAGGTTTTCGTTGACGCCCTCCGCCACGCGCCGTTTCGTCCGCTCTTCGATGTGCGCGTCGAGGTAAAACTTGTAATCCGTTTCGGGAAACACATTCGTTCCGATATCGCGGCCTTCCATGACCAGGCTGCCAAACTGGATGCACTCCCGCTGCTGCTTCTTCATCCAATCACGCACCTTCGGCACGACGGCGATGTGCGACGTCGCCGCGCTGACTTCCGAGGTGCGGATTTCCCGGCCGGGGTCTTTGCCGGCCACGAGCAGATGCACATGGCCGTCCACGTTCGCGAGCGAAGTTTTCCATCGGCGACACGCCGCCGCCACGGCCTTGGGGTCCTCCGTGTTGACGCGCTGCTGGAGGCAATGCCACGCCAGCGTGCGATACATTGCCCCGGTATCCACGTGAACAAAGCCCAGCGCCTTGGCGACAAGCTTGGCGTTGGTGCTCTTGCCGCTCGCGCTCGTGCCATCAATGGC
>CAYHFK010000101.1:4187-10551 GCA_964355895.1 uncultured Bifidobacterium sp.
GGATTCTTGATTTTTATACCGGGAACTTTCAATCCCAGAATTGCAAAACACATCGCCATGCGATGATCGTTGTAGGTTTCGATCTCAGCGCCGTGGAGTTTGCCCGGAGCTACGGTCAAGGTGTCATCCTCCTCAATCACCATCCCGCCGCACTTCGTCAGTTCAGTGCGTAAAGCAACGACGCGCTCGCATTCTTGAACCCGCAGGCGGCCGAGATCCGCGAAACGACAAGTCTGAGGCGTGTCATTCCACTCCCACCCTTTGGCCATATCTTCATCCGCAGCCAGAACGATAGCCGTCATAATGCTATCGCCAAGTTGATGAACGCGCGATATCTCTGGCGGCAACGGCAAGAAGTCCGGGAATTCCGAATCAATCTGCCAGCCAGTCGTCGGCCAATTCTTTACAAAAACCGGTGACCCCTTCCAGTGCCCCCTGCGCTTGGCTCCTTCTGCATATTCGAATAATGTGACTCGCCATCCTGCGGACCAAAAATAACTCCCGCTTGAAGCATCCGGCTCGATCTGAAACCGCCCACCGCTCCAAGGAAATATCTCGACCAATCGCTGGGTCATCGCGACGTAAGGAGCTTCCTCCAAATCGTCGCCTTCCACTTTAACATTCCACCCACCATGTCTGGCGCAAAGCAAAAGTGCCGACGCAAACTGCGAACTTTCCTCGATGCTCACGGTGCATGAGCGGCTGGTAGGGACGCGCTGCCGCGTGTCCTGGCCGACCGGCAGGTCGGCCCTACCAAAAATTGTCGCCGGCAACTTGTCGTTCGGTGAATCCACGCGATAGCCTAGTTCACGTAGCGCCTTAAACAACGCGGCCTGCGGACGCTCGTGCATTCGCGGCACGCCGGACAAGCGATACACGCCATTGCCCAAACAAACCATCGCCGCGAGAAATCGCGCCGCCGTGCCTGCGTTTCCGACGAACAGTTCCAGCGGCTTTTCCGGCGTCCCTGCGTTCGGGATTTTTCCACCCAGCCCGCGAACCGTGATCGTCCGATTGCAAAATTCCGCCACATCCGCTTCGACTTTTACCTCGAAGCCCAAAACCTTCAATGCCTCGACCATCACCTGCGTGTCCTCGCTCCAGAGCGCCCCGGTGAGCGTGACCCCGCCATCCGCCAGCGCCGCGAGGATGAGGGCGCGGTTCGTGATGCTCTTCGAGCCGGGCACGGTGATTTCGGCGCGCACCGGTTTGGCGAGCGGGACGATTTCAATGAGATCGGGCAGAGGCATTAAAATTCCAAATTCCAAGCTCCAAGCACCAGAGAGATTCCAAGCATCAACCTCCAAATGCAAGGCACGGCACAATCAATCGCACAAACCGATTCGCGCGACAAAACTCTTTGAAAGCTGGTCATTGGTGCTTCTCGGGAGCTTGGAGGTTGATGCTTGGCACTTTCTCACTCCGGCGATGGCGAGACACATCCGGCCCGCCAGCGATCACGCCGCTCCTTGGCCGTTTGAAACAAATCTTCCACCTCGGCCGCCTTGCCCCGGCGGAGAATCTTCTGCACGCGTTGAAGTTCGCGGACGAACTCATCCAATGCCCCGCGTAACTGCGCGCGATTGGCCAGCGCGATGTCGCGCCACATTTCCGGCGAACCGGACGCCACGCGCGTCGTGTCGCGAAAACCCGTCGCGCACAGCGCCGCCTGCTGCTTGGAGTGTTTGGGATCCAGCACCGACGCCGCCAACGTGGCCGCCACAACGTGCGGCAGATGGCTGGACCGGCTGACCAGCGCATCGTGCATTTCCGGGGTGAGCGACAATAAACGACCGCCCACGCTTTTCCAAAATTGTTCCACCTGCCGCAACGCCGCCCGGTGGGTCCGCTTCGTCGGCGTGACGACGCACATTGCACATTCAAACAAATCCGCCCGCGCCGCCGAAATGCCCGCTTGCTCCGCGCCCGCCATGGGATGACTGCCAACAAAGTGCGCGCCCGCTTTCTCGATGAGTAACTCAACATCCTTTACCACGCTCGCCTTCACGCTGCCCACGTCCGTTACGATGGTCCCGCGTTTCAGCGCTGGCAGCAACTGTTTCACAAGTGAACGCATCTGCGCCAGTGGCGTGCAAAGGATCACCAGGTCGGCGTCCCACACCGCAGCCGGCAAATCCGTGGTGGCAAAATCAACCGCGCCCGCCTTCTCGCAATCCTTGATGCTGGCTTCGCGACGAACATAACCCGCAACCTGCCGCGCGAGCCGACGGTGTTTCACCGCCAGCCCCAGCGAACCGCCGAGTAATCCAACGCCCACGATTGTGATTTTGTTCCAACGCACGGCGGGAGTTTCGGGTTTCAAGTTGCAGGTTTCAAGTTGCAAGTTCGCCACGACGCGAGTGCAAGGGCAACTTGTAACCTTCAACTTGAAACCTGCAACTCTCCCGCACCCGCTCCAGAATCACCTCCGCAATTCCCGGCTCGGTGCCAACCGCCGTCGCATACCACACGAGTTTTCCGTTCCGTTCCGTGGGATTGCGCCAGGTTGGCTGGCCGGCGGCCAGTCGCTGCCGCACGATGCGTTCCGGTTCGCCCAGCAACACCGGGATGTCCTCGACCGTGTGCAAGCCATCACTGATGAAAAATGGCACGACCACGAGATTTCGCGTCTGGGTCAGAACGTAGCTCTCGGCGATGGATGGCGTTTCCTCCATAAAAACGGCGTGAACGGCGGCGTAAAGTTGCTGCGCGCGAATCAATTCCACCTGGCGTTCGATGGCCTGGCGCGAATTTTCGTTCCGCTCTGTGCCGTGACCGGCGATGAACAGGGTGATGTCCTTGGGCTTCGGCGCCCGGGGAAATGGATATTTCGCCACGACCTCACGGGCACGGGCGAGAATCACATCTGTCATGCGGTCGTGCGTGCCGATGGGGCGGCAGTAACAAAGTCTGAAGTCTGAAGTCTGAAGTCTGAAGTCGGCGTCCAGTCCCAGCTCGCGCGGGATGACTTCGCGGCTGAAGTAGCCCTCGCTGACGAACAAGGGAACGATAAAGACGCGCGGTGTTTTAATTTCCGACAGGACTTGCTTCACCTGCGGCTCTTGCTTCCAGAACGCCTCGCGCACTTCAGCGAACAGCCCGCGCCGCCGCAGCTCCGCTGCGTGTTGGAGCACCGGCATGGCTGAACCGTCGTGCTTGGTCGTGCCATGACCCAGCACGACCAGCGCAGCGTCCGAGAAGTTTTCATGCATCAGGCACAATGGTTAGCCAACGATTCCCCGCACCGCAAGGCGGCGTTAACTTGATGCGACAAACGGCGGAACGATTGAATGTTTTTGACTCCGCCGCCGTCTTTCTCTCTAATTCGCTAAATTCAATTACAATTCATGAATAATAAAATGACTGTTTCCAAAAAATTGATGGCCCTGACCGTTGCCGCGTCGGTGGTTGCCTTGAGCGCCACCGGACGCGCGGAGGAACACAAGCAACCGAACATTGACGCGAGCAAGCTCCCGCCCGCCGCGACCAAACAGGGCGTAACCTACGCGGGCGACATCAAGGCAATCTTCGAAAAATCCTGCGTCAAGTGCCACGGCGAGGAAAAACCCAAGGCGAAGTTGCGCCTCAACAGTCTGGAAGGCGCACTCAAGGGTGGCGCGGACGGCAAGGTCATCGAACCCGGCAATAGTGTTAAAAGCTCGCTGTTCATTAACGTGACGCGCCTCGGGGAAGAAGACCTTTGGATGCCGCCGAAAGATAACAAGGCCAAGATCGCACCGCTAACCGCCGCGGAAATCGGCCTGATCCGCGCGTGGATTGACCAGGGCGCGAAATAAACCGGAGCCATTTTTCAACGAGCGGCGCAAACCTTCACCGGTTTGCGCCGTTTCGTTTACGGGAGAGGTGCGAGCGGCTGGCGTTTGAGTTGTTTCAACTGCTGCTGCTCACGCAGCAGCCCGTTATCGGCATCGGAAGTCTCCGGCTGGCTGAGACGTTGCGTCAGCGCCGCGATCTGGCCGTCCAGGAACTGATTGCGTAAACGCAGCGCGATGTCGGCGAGTTGTTGTTCCGGGTTGGGAAGCTCGCGTTTGTCCATCGTCGCCTCGGTGATGAGGCTGCGGATTTGCGCGGATTCAAACCCGTCGAGGAACAAGCCCAGGTTTCGCCAAGTCCCTTCCGTGTACGCTTGTAGCCGGCGCGCGAGAATGTCCTTCACGACTTGGTTCTGAATCCAATTCGGGTTGAGATGCGCCGCGAGCCAATCAATGCTCGAGTCGTGCATCAACGTCAGTTTGAGCAGCCGCACCTCGGTCGTGGAGGGGCGCGGCATTTCCGGCGGGGTCTCGGTGGCGTCCTCGAACGACTCTTCTTCCACCGCGACCGGAGCCGACGTGGTCTTCTTGAACTCGGCGCGCACGGCATCCGGCGTCACGCCCAGACGCAGCGCGGTTTTCTGGGCGTATTTGTCCACGAGCACGGTGTTGCCGGTTTTGCGCACGGCCTCGGCCATTTCGCGCAGCACGGTGAGGCGGCCCTTGTCCGTGGCAATGTCGTTGGTGCGACCGAGACGTCCGAGGTAGTAATCAAAAAAACCTTCCGCGCCCTCGATCAGTGTCCGGAACGCCTCGCCGCCGTTGGCCTTGATAAAGCTGTCCGGATCGTGCGGCGATGGTACGACCGCCACGCGCACGGCAAGACCGGAGGCGATCAGACTGTCAAGCGAGCGGACGGCGGCATTTTGTCCGGCCTCGTCGGAGTCGAAACACAAGACGACCTCGTCCACGTAACGCTTGATGATTCGCGCGTGTTGATCGGTAAACGCCGTGCCCTGCGGCGCGACGATGTTCTGCACGCCGCCCATGTAGCACGCAATCAAATCGAGCTGCCCCTCGCAGACAATCGCGTAGCCCGCGTCGAGGATCGCGCGCTTGGATTTATCCAGCCCGAAGAAAACTTTGCTCTTGGTGAAGATCGGCGTCTCCGGCGAATTGACATACTTGGCCGTCTTCTCGTCGCCGGAAAGCACGCGCCCGCTGAAGCCGATCACCCGGCCCTGCTCATCGCAGATCGGAAACATCAACCGCCCGCGAAACCGGTCGTAGTAGCGATCGCTGCCTTCCTTCTTCAAAATCAATCCTGCCTTCTCCACCACGGCGAGATCGTGGCCCTTGCTCTTCGCCCAGTTCACCGTGTCATCCCAGGCCTCCGGCGCGGCGCCGAGGCGGAAAAGTTTCACGGCCTCCTCGGAAACGCCGCGCTGGGCGAGATAATCCCGCGCGATCTGCCCGGCGGCTTCGTTCGCGAGGGCGCTTTGCCAGCGTTGCGTGATCTGCTCGTGGATTTGCAGCAGCGTGTCCTTGAGATGACGGGATTCCTGCGCCGCGGGGTTCTGGTCAACTTCGATGGGGATCTTCGCGCGCTCGGCCAGCCGGCGCACGGCGTCCACGAAACCAATGTTCTCGTATTCCTTGACGAAGGTGAACACGTCGCCGCCTTTGTGACAGCCGAAGCAGTGGAAGATTTGCTTTTGGGGATTGACGTTGAAGCTGGGGGATTTTTCCTTGTGAAACGGACAGAGCGCCGTGAAGTTCCCGCCCGCCCGTTTCAACGGCAAATAGCCGCCAATGACATCCACAATGTCACTGGCGGCGCGAATTTGTTCGAGAGTGTTGTCGGAAAACAGTCCAGCCACGCGTCCATCAAGGCGCAAACCGGGCGGCGCGTCTAGGGCAAAGTGAATTCTTTCCGCTTCACCTGCTGCGTGGCCGCGCCCGGAGCAACGGGGGCGGTGGGCTTGATGAGCAGAAAACCGAGATGTTTTTTTGCCAGCGATCCGACCAAAGATTGTTCCAACACATCCGACTGCACCGACTGGAGCGTGGGGAAAAACTGGCTGCCATAGTTTTCATCTTGGAACTTCGTCATCGCCTTGATCTCGTACGTCTGGTAGAGGCGCGCGTTGAGCAGCGCGAGAAACACGAGGATGATGCAAGCGAAGCGGAGCAGCCCGGCGGGCATGGCAAGATAATACTCGGCCTTGCCGAACATGTCGCTGCCCTTGAGTCGCTCGCCGATCACCCGTTTGAGAAAGACGAACACCAGCGCCACAACTGCGGCGGTCAGGGCGTACGCAAGGACGTAGGCGAGAAGTTTGCCAATCCCGGCCGTGGTCGCGAGCCACAACCCCAGCGGTTCGTACGCGATGCCGCACACGAGCACGAGGGCGACCCAGTTTAGCATGAACATCACCTCCTGGGACATACCGTGTTTGCGACCGCTTCGGATTCCGATCAGCAAAAGGATCATCACCACGATGTCGAACCAATTGAATGGTAGATGTGCAGTGTTCATAGTTCAGGCAATGTCGGCGTACGTGCGATGTGCATTCCGCCTCAGTCCAGAA
>CAYHFK010000101.1:10651-13752 GCA_964355895.1 uncultured Bifidobacterium sp.
GATGCCTTGAGGGTGAGCGCAAAATTATAGCGGGCATCCGCTGAATCGGGCCGGAGGGCCAGCGCGGTTTCCCATGCCGACAAGGCGAGCCGAAAACTGCGCGCCTCAAAGGCCGCCAATCCCAAACGGTAATGCGCCTCAAAATAGCTTCCGTCCAACTGCCCGGCCCGGCGATACGCCTGGATTGCTTCCGCCAACCGACCGACACTTTGAGCTTGTTGCCCGGCAACCAAAGCCTGCTCCGCGGAACGGCGGTCACCGGCTTGTGGCACAGCGGGCGACTGATACCCATATCGCCCGCCCGCAGGGGTGGGGGGTTCCAGCACTGGAACAGGCGACAAAGTGTTCGGCGCTGGAGCGATCCCGGTCGTTTCGCCCGCCGCCGGTTTCGTCTCCCGTTTGAACGGATTCAACTGTGAAAAGATTCCGCGGCGCTCCGCGTTCGGCGTAGGCGCGGCGGCGGGGTTTGTGGAAACAGTGTCCGGTGGCGATGACACACTGTTCCGGGAATTGTCGGCAACTGTTTTCACCACCGGCTCCGGTGGCAACTTGACAACTTCCACCGGAGCGGGTGGCGGCAAAGCAACAACCGCCGGGGCCGGCGCCGGCCTCGTCACGGTCTGGTTCGTCTCTGGCTTCGGCAGTGGGACGGGACGACTGGCGATCGCGGTTGGCGGCTTCGTCCCATTCGTCACCGTCACAACGCGAGCGGCAATGTTCGTCGTGGGGCGAGGTTGGGCGACGGTCGGCGGGACCAGGGATTGCGCCAGAACATTCACCGCCTCCCAGTCGGCGGCGCGCGGCTGCAACGCGAGGTATTCGCGATAGCGTCGCAGCGCCTCGGAGCGATTGTTCAAATCCTGGTGCGATACGGTCGCAAGATTGAGCAACGCCGGGCGATAATCCGGCTGTTGCTTGAGGGCGGCGCTGAAGGATTGCGCCGCGTCGCCCGCCCGTCCGCGTTGCCGTTGCGCCAAACCCAGCCCGTTCAACGCCTCCGCGCTCTTTGGATTCAGGTTCATTGCCTCGCGAAAACTCTTCTCCGCCGCCAGCGAGTTGGTCGCGCGCAGTTGGGCGAGGCCCAGCTTCAACCAACCGTCCGGCGCGGTGCCCCGGCGCATGGTGTAGGCCGTAAATTCCGATTTGGCCGCGTCGAGTTTGTTCTGCTCCAGCCAGAGACAGCCGAGATTGAATCGCGCCTCCAGCAGATCACGATTGAGCGTGAGCGCGCGGGTGTAGGCGGCGGCGGCGTTTGCCCCCTGCCCCGCGCGATGATATGCCAGGCCGAGATAATTCCATGCGCCCGCATTCGTCGGCATCAGTGACGTGGCGGTTTTCAGTTCCTGCGCGGCCGCGTCGTACTTGCCGGCATCGAGCAGCTTCTTGCCCTTGAGCAAAGCCCTCGGCCCCGGCGGCGAACACGCCGTCATCAGAACCGCCAAGGCCAGGATCAGGCCCATGCCGACCCCGGCTCGATTTTTTGTGGCGAGCATTGGTGCTCGTGGTACCATCCACACCCTGACGTGTCAAGAAACGCACCACGCACCAAACTGAATTCGCGCCGCCCGGGCCACCCGCTGGGGTTGGCGCTCGTGTGGGTTGGCTTTTCCTGGCTCGCGGCAACCTGGCTGCGCGCGGAGCCGTTGACCACCAGCCTCAGTCCGCCCGGCCCCCGCATCGTCATCGTGGAGGATCGCGCCGCCACGGAGGCATTTCGTCCGCGCCCCGAGGTGGTGGAAGCCATGCTTCGCCGCGGCCTAACCAACCTCACCGGCCAGGCGACAACGCGCGCCGCGTGGTTAAGTCTGCTCTCCCTTGAAGACATCGTCGGACTGAAAGTTTATTCCCGCCCCGGCCCAAACAGCGGCACGCGGCCCGCCGTCGCTGGGGCCGTGGCGCAAAGCCTGATCGCCGCCGGAATGCGACCGCAACAGATCATCATTTGGGACAAGGAGGAGGCGGATCTGCGCGAAGCCGGTTTTATGACGCTCGCCGCCCAACTCGGCGTGCGCGTGGCGGCCAGCCCCAAGGCCGGTTACAACGCGACGAACTACTATGACACGCCGCTCATTGGCAATCTGGTGTTCGGCGATCTGGAATTTGAAAAGAAAGGCGAGGGCGTCGGGCGAAAATCCTTTGTTGCCAAACTCGTCACCAGCGAGATGACAAAAATCATCAACCTCACTCCCCTGCTCAACCATAACGAAGCCGGCGTCTGCGGCAATCTTTACAGCCTGGCCCTCGGCAGCGTGGACAACAGCCTGCGCTTCGAGAACGATCCGGGCCGCCTCGCGCAAGCGGTGCCGGAGATTTACGCCCTTCCCATCCTGGGCGACCGCGTGGTGCTGAACATCACTGATGCGCTCATCTGCCAGTATGAGGGCGGCCAGCACGGGTTGTTGCACTACTCAACAGTGCTCAACCAGCTCCGCTTCAGCCGTGACCCCGTAGCGCTGGATATGCTTTCGATCAAGGAGTTGGCCCACCAGCGCGGCAGCACCCACGGGCCGAACCTGCGACCGAATCTGGAACTCTACCGGAACGCCGCGCTGCTCGAACTCGGCGTCAGCGATTTGTCGCGGATGCAGATTGAAACGCTGCGGTAGCTTGCCTTTACGCCCCGAGCCACACGTCGTGGAATCGTCACGAGAAATCGAGCGGGAAAATCCCGACCAAAAGCACAAAACCTTTCTCGACCCCGGATTGATTACCGAAATAATCTTGTCGCCCTCGATTTTGCGCGGTGCTATGAATGGCGGCACACTTGAATTCGATATGAACACCTCCAAGTCTTACCGCAGCCTGCCGCCGCTCGCCGGACTTTGCACGCTGAACGAGGCGATGAAGCCCGGCCTGTCCGTCGAGGAATGTGTCCACCGGCTCAAGCGCTATCATTACGCCTTCAAGCGCCTGCATCAAATTTTCACCGCGCGCCTCACCGCCGAGCCGATTTACGAACTGAAAATGGGTTTCAGTCTCCACGCCCATTACTGCGCTGAACACGCCGCCGCCCTGCGCCAGCGGGTCGGCGAAATGCGCGAGCCGCCTCTGGGCCTGGATCAAGTGCCGGATGCAAATCTGGAAATCTTCTTCGACGAAAT
>CAYHFK010000101.1:13852-14944 GCA_964355895.1 uncultured Bifidobacterium sp.
CCACCAGGAAAATCACCCGCCACCATTCCGCCACGCCCTACACCTACGACCGGGTACCCCAGCGCGACGACCGCTTCCCCGATCCCTACAACATGGGCGTCAACGCGGAAGTGTTTCTCTACGACGAACACTTTCCGCCCGCGCCGAAAACGCTGATGATGTTTTACAAACGGCTGCGGGAAATTGACGTGCCGGAAATGATGGCCAGCATCATCATCGAGACGCCCGACAAACCGTGGAGCTATTACCGCGACCTGACCCGTCAGCTCTGGGACGAGGCGCGCCACGCAATGATGGGCGAAGTCGGCTTCGCTCAGCTCGGCATTGATTGGCCAACGAAAGTGATGATCAATTACACCTGGTCGCTCGCGCTCAACACGCAGCTCAAGCCCATTGAACGCCACGCGGTGCTCTACTTCATCGAGCAGGGATTGATGCCGAAGAAAGGCAAGCGGTTCGAGTGGGAAGTGGCGCTCGCCGCGCATGATCCGCTTGCCGCGCTGTTCCAGGATTACGATTGGGCGGACGAAGTTTTGCACGCCCGCATCGGGCGCGACTGGTATCTGAAAGATTTCACCAATGCGCCGGAAGCCGTGAAGTATGGCGACGAATGTTGGTCGCGCGTCTTGTTGAACTGGGAAAACTGGCGCACCCAGGGTCTGACCCAGCATCGCAACTGGTGGCCGGACGTTTACCGCGCAGCCTGCGCGCATTGGGGCGTTGAACCCGATCCCGCCGTGCTGGCTTACGACACAACGTACGCCACTGTCCGCGCCGATTTGAAGGAATTGACCGGATCGGCCTGAGCCGGATCCATTCGATTCAGATTTAACGCCAAGGCGCAAAGAGGCAAAGGCGCAAGGGTGAAAGGATAACTTCGCCGCGAAGAAGCACGTCACCCAACGGCATCCTCAACCATCCAACCGTCGCTCTTTGGAATCGCTTTGCGTCTTTGCCCCTTTGCGTCTTGGCGTTAAATTCCGACGCATGGTCACGCTTTGGCAGCCCCTTCGAGTCAGCGGCCCGGTTTTGAAATTTCGTGCGGCCAGTTTCGCCAGTCGTTCGAGCCAATCCGCCGGTTTTGCTTTTGCC
>CAYHFK010000102.1:0-9515 GCA_964355895.1 uncultured Bifidobacterium sp.
CATCGGGAGCGAGCTGGCGATCCGCTGGGACGACGGCACGGAAAGTTTCGTCGCGCTGGAAAAACTGCGGCGGGCGTGTCCATGCGCGGGCTGCCACGGCGAAGTGGACATCCTCGGCAACCTTTACAAGTCGCCCGACAAGCCATTGCCGCCGACGGCCTTTGAAATGGTGCGCTTTGCCCCCGTGGGTGGCTACGCGATCCAACCGGTCTGGCGGGACGGCCATAACAGCGGGATTTTTTCCTTCGACTATTTGCGGCGGCTGGCGGGAACCTGACCGCCTGGGTTGCGCCCATCGTGGACTGGCGTCAACCGGTCCGAAAAGGGACTGACGCAAAATGAACCGTCCTGAGCCACCCGCCAGAAATTGAAATTCCAATCGGTGGTCAGACGGAATAGGCTGGGTCAGAACTGCTGGAACTAACGACTACTATGAAACAACTATTCTTCCCGCTCGGCGCCGTTTTCCTCCTAGTTGGCTGCCAGACCAAAACCAACCAGATCGAGCATGTGGGCCCGGCGCCGACTGGCGGACATATTGTGTCAACCTACCAAGCGCTGCATCCCGCCGGCCAATCGCTGGAGTTTACCGGTCGCCCCGTTGATCTCGTGCTCTCGCCGGACGGACAAGCCCTGTACGTGAAGGATAATCGTGGTCTGGTCGTCATTGAGGTTGCGACTTGGAACATCCGCCAGGAATTGAAGTTTCCCTCCGGGGCTGGTTCCACGCACGGCATTGTTGTCACTCGCGACGGCGCGCGGGTATTGGCGAGCACCTCCCAAAATACTTTGTGGGAGGCCAACCTGGACGCGGCGAACAAGCTGTCCTGGGGACGAAAGATTACTCTGCCCGGCCCGGGCGGCACTGGCGATTCACACCCCGGCGGCCTCGCGCTCTCCGCGGACGAAAAAACGGCCTATGTCTGTTTGTCGCGGAACAATAGTCTGGGGATCGTTGACTTGGAGTCGGGCACGCTGACCAAACAAGTCTCCGTCGGAGTCGCCCCGTTCGACGTGGTGCTCAAAGCCGATGGTATGACCGCGTTCGTGTCCAATTGGGGTGGGCGGCATCCCAAAACGGGCGAGAAAACCGCCAAGTCTTCCAGCACGGATACGCTGGTGGATGATCGGACGGTGGCCGCCAGCGGAACGGTCTCCGTGGTGGATCTCGACCAAGGCAAAGAAAGCGCCCAGATCACCACGGGTTTGCATCCCTCCGATTTGGAACTCAGCGCGGATCAACGAACCCTCTATGTCGCCAATGCGAACTCGGACACCGTCAGCGTCATCGACACGGCCAATTTGCGGGTGGTTGAGTCCGTGTTGGTCCGACCGGACCCGACGTTGCCGTTTGGCAGCGCACCCAACGCCCTGACCTTGAGCAAGGACGGCAAAACGCTCTTTGTGGCCAATGGTGGCAACAATGCCGTGGCGGTGGTCGCGTTGGGCACGAAGCCGATACTCGAAGGATTTATTCCCACCGCCTGGTATCCGGGCGGGGTAATCAGCGACGGCAGTTTCCTGTTCGTTGCCAATGTCAAGGGGCTGGGATCGCGGCAACCCGGTGAGGGCAAGCAGGGTTGGAACAGCCGTCGGTATCTCGGCACGGTGAGCAAAATCAAAATCCCCACCACCCCCGAATTGCAGGCCTACACCAGGCAGGCCAATGCCGACACTCGCGTCCCGCAGATTTTGCGGGCCTGGGAAAAGAGTGATTCGCGAAAAAAGCCCGTGCCGGTGCCGCGCCGCCTGGGCGAGCCGTCCGTCTTCGAGCATGTCGTTTACATCATCAAGGAGAACCGGACCTATGACCAGGTCTTCGGGGATTTGCCTCAAGGCAACGCCGATCCGGCGCTCTGTGTTTTTGGCCGCGAGGTGACGCCCAACCATCATGCGCTGGTCGAACAGTTTGCCCTGCTGGACAATTATTACTGCAACGGCGTCCTCTCGGCCGACGGTCATGCCTGGGCGATGGAAGGTTATGCCACCGATTATCTGGAAAAATCCTTTGGCGGTTTCACCCGCAGCTATCCGTTCGCCGGCGATGATCCCATCAGTTATTCGGTCACCGGATTTATCTGGGACAACGTGCTGCTGCACGGGCTTTCGTTTCGGAATTACGGCGAAATGAGCACGACCGAACCGGTACCGAAAGACGCGAGTTGGTCGGCGATCTACGAGAACCATCGCACCAACGGCAACGCCATCGCCTTTCAACATGACATGCAAATCGAGACGCTCCACCGCTACAGCTGTGGGCAATCGCCCGGTTGGAACATGCGAATTCCCGACACCATTCGTGCTGACGTTTTTCTGAATGAATTCACTGAGAACGAAAGGAAAGGCGAGTGGCCTAATCTGGTGATCATTTACCTTCCCTCGGACCACACCTCCGGCACGCGCGTTGGAATGCCAACGCCGCGAGCGCAGGTCGCGGACAATGACCTGGCGGTCGGGCGAATCATTGAACGCATTTCCCGCAGCCGGTTCTGGCCGAAGACGTGCATTTTTGTGAATGAAGACGACCCGCAGGCGGGGTTCGATCACGTGGATGGCCATCGTTCGCTCTGTTTGGTGGTCAGTCCGTACACCAAACGCGGTGCCGTGGTCAGTAAATTTTACAATCAGACTTCGGTGCTGCACACAATGGAACGGATGTTGGGGCTGCCGCCGATGAACCAGATGGATTCCTTGGCGCCGTTGATGACCGATTGCTTCACCGGAACGCCCAATTTTTCAACCTATACCTGTTTGCGGAACAACATCGCTTTGGACGAAATGAACAAACCCACCGCGGAGCTGCAAGGGCTGGAACTTTACTGGGCCGAGCAGAGTCTGGCCCAACCGCTGGATCAGTTGGATCAAGCGGATGAGGACACCTTCAACCGAATCATCTGGCACTCGGTGAAAGGCGTGGACAGCCCTTACCCCGCCATGTTGGCGGGAGCGCACGGCAAAGGATTGAAGCGACTCAAACTGAGCCTCACAGGCGAGGACGATGATTAATTAATCGCAGAGCGCCAGAAAACCGAATCCCGCCGGTCAACGATCATCTGACCAAGTCAGCGCCGGACAATCCGCCAGCCGTCCAGTCCAGGTTGTAGATTTTCTGACTGCCGTTCACGAAGGTGTTGGTTAATTCCGGGTAGCGGGCGAACTGGGCATGGCCGTCCACGAACAACAGCGCCATGCCCTTGGTGCCGTGTCCGCCGGTTGGCGTGTCCAGCGTTACGTCATAAACCATGTTGGGCGTGCTGGCGAAACAGGGCGAAATGGCCTTCTTCGTTGGAAAACGAACTTCCTGCGCGCGCCGCACCTTCAGGGCGCCGCCGCCGTCGTCCTTGTAGAACTGCAGGTAGTGATAATAGGACGATGGGAAGAGCAACTGGTTCGTCGTGATGCCGGCGCCGCTGCCGTTGCGAATGACCCATTCCATGTTGAATCCCCGGCCCCGGTCGGCGGGGCAACGGAAGAAGGCGCGGTTGTTCGTGCGGATGTACGGGTCGTACAATTTCAGCAGGTCCACGAACGGCATCTGCGGCCAGTCCCGGCCGGAGTAAGGGAATTGCTCCCGGTTATCGCCGGTGTACATGGTCACGGTGAGGCCAACTTGCTTCAGGTTGGAGAGGCAATTGACCAGTTGCGCCTTCTGCTTCGCCTTGCTTAGCGCGGGCAACAACATGCTGGCGAGAATCGCGATGATGGCAATGACCACGAGCAATTCAATGAGGGTAAAACCGCTGATCGCCTTCGACGGGGTTGGCGGCTGAAACCATGGCGGCGGCGGCGCGGGCGGCATGCCACGGGGTCGCTTCATGCCCTCGGCGAGTTCAGCGGCGGGGACCGCATCAATCCGCCGGACGGTATGGGTGAAGAAATTTGCCACGGGGACGAGGTCAACCGCGCGCACCTTGTCAATCGTGTCGTGGGGATCGAAGAGGTAGAGCGGCCCCGAGATGTGGCACGCCGACGGAATGCCCGCCGTGAAGAACGGCGCGCTGTCGCACGGCGGCTCCGGTCCGAAGCCGTAGGCGTCGGCGCAGACCAGTCGGTCAAGCTGGCAACGCTCGGCTTCCGCCGCGAGGAGGCGGGCGAACTGGCTGCTGCCATCGAAGAAAAGCGCCCGCACCTCGGGCCGGCCCGTCAGCCGATAACCCCCGTGGCCGTCACTCTCCGCTTCTTCGGCGATGTGTTCGACCCCAAACGCGGCGGCCGTCCGCTTCAAGAAACCTTCGGCGTGGCGCTCAACGAAAACACGATTGCCGATGCCGCCGTGAAAATGTCCGGACGACGCGACAAAGATGAGATCGCGGCGCAGTTGCTGCCCGCCTGGAGCCGCGGCGAACGCCTTCGCCAGCGCGAGCAGCACCGCCAGGCCGGAAGCATCTTCGACGGCGGAAGCGAAGGGCGCGTCGTGATGGCAGGTGATGATGATGTTTTCGTTGTCAGCGTTTGCCCCGGCCCCGCTCCCGGGGATGACACCCACGACGTTGTGTGAATTTACAAGGTGGTTTTCACCTGTACTCAAAAGCCGCGCGCCTTGGCCGGCCTGAGCCAGGGCCCGCACCCGGGCCGCGTGTTCGCGCCCGACCCACACCGCCGGCAACCCCTTCAGGTAGCCGTCGTAGGGTACGAAGAAGTCGCAGCCGTCCGTCGGCGAGTCCACGAGCAGGCCGATGAAACCGACGGCGCCACGGCGTTGCGCTTCGTAGTAAGCCGGGAAATTTCGGATCAGCCAGTTGGCCACGTGCAACGGCCCATCGGGGATGGACTGATTCGCATCCTGAATAAACTTGGCGCCCCGTTTGAGGGCCGCGCCCGAAAAATCGGCAAAGCGCATGTCGGCCACGGCGATGCGTCCGCGGACGTCCACGCGCTGGAACTCCTCGGGGCTCCCTTCCCCCACGAACACGGTCGGCGCCTCAATGCCCGGAGCGGCGGTCCAACTGGTGTAGGGAATCGGAAAGCACGGCATCTCAAGGGTGCTGGCTGGAAAATCCAACGACGTGGCCAACGGCTCCCAGCAGTTCACCGGCACTGGCTCGCGCCGGACCTCCGCGAAACCGAACTCGCGAAACGCTCCTGCCAACCACTGCTCAACCTGAAGACTCTGGGGATAACCCGGTCGCCGGGTTCCAAAGCCAACGATCCGCCGGATCCAGCCGAGCATCTCGCCCACGCGCGGTGCGGTGCCGTCAGAATCGGGCGTTTCATGCTTGGTCATACTATTCCTTTCTTTGGTTTGGTTGCGGCATCTTGTCGGTCATTTACCCGCAAGGCGAGTGGAAACCGAAAGCCCGCAACGACGGCGCTTCCGGCCGGGTTGCGCTTAAGACGGTACGGGGGGAAACCAGCCAAGCGACGGCAAAATTCGCTTCATCGTCCTGACGGTAATGAGGCGTCGCTGACCCCGTCAAACAAATAGGGGCCAAAGAGGTTGCGGCAAGGAGGAGGAGCGCGGCTGTGGTCGCAGACCCAGCCGCAGCGCGATGAAAACGCTGGGTGTGCGTTGCGGGTCTTGTGGAGAGTCAGTGCTTTGGCTCGCCCTCACCCTGACCCTCTCCCCCGGGGAGAGGGAACAGCTATCGAACGCCTCATTAAATTCGTTCGGTCCTCGTGCCATCGCCGCCGCTTTGGACTTCGTTCCCGGACGCACAACAAACGGAGCGTGTCCGAATTCAGTTGTGACGGCGAAACTGTTCTCCCTCTCCTGGGGGGAGAGGGCCGGGGTGAGGGCGGACGTTCAACAAACTTTCTTCGCTCCGTGACGAAAGGCGACTTCGATTGCGGAAGCGCGGCTGTGGTTGAAGACCCCGCCGCCGCGGGTTGGAAATGCTGGGCGTACCGCAGCTGGTGCTTTGCACGCAGCCGCGCTCCACTTAATGGCGGACGCTCATTTCAATTCCAATCGGTGTAAAGGCAAACTCCAACGCGTGACTTATCAAGCGTCCAGAGTTGCACGTCCAGCCAATCGCCACCGGACGGTGATATGCACCTGTACCTGGCAATCGGAACGCCTGAGATCCAGGAGGCGTAAACGCGGTATTGTGCGTTGCCAGGAAATATCGACTCTACAACACCGGTAGAGACATTCTGAACCTTGAGCTGTGAAAGAAACGCTGCGACATCGTTCGTCGCCATCTCAAAAGTGGAAACAGCTCCGCGATCCAGGATGCACACCCAAGCGTCGCCACGGCACTCGAATGCAAAAGAGGAAGCCGGTAAATTCAGCCCATGCTCACGCCGGATACGCTTTGCGGAATTGCCCGCAAAGCCACACAGAAATGGCAACACGAGAACGAAAAGAAGGCAGCCACCAGTGCCAGAAGCTTGATTCGTCGTGGAGTCGTCATTCCACAGGCACAAGTAATTACTTCTTCAACTGTATATCCAACTTCTGCGGTTCGTCTTTGATCGTACCGGTCTTGGTCGGGTCGGCAAAGGAGAAGAGGTGCGTGTTGGATTGCAGATAAACCGTGCCATTGGCGACGATGGGCGTGCCATACACCGCCGCGCCCACGTTGGTTTCGCTGATGATTTTCTTGTCCTTGCTCGCGGCCAGCACCACGAAGTCGCCGTCCTCATCGCCCACGTAGAGTTTGCCGTCGGCCACGAACGTCGAGCCCCACATGTGCGCTTTCATGTCGTGCGTCCATTGAACCTTGCCCGTCTCGGCGTCGAGGCAATGCACGAAGCCGGAGAAGTCACCCACGAACAGCAGGCCCGTCTCCGGGTCAATGCTCACGGTGGAGATGCTGCGGTGAATGCCGCGATACTCCCAAATTTTCGCGGACTTGGTCACGTCGCCGGTCTTGGTGGCGTCAATGCACGTGAGGATGCCGATGCCTTCGCCGTGCTCGGGGTCCTGGCCGGTGGCGACGTAGATGCGGTTTTTCCAGAAGACGGGCGTGGCGTTGATTTCGCTCGGACCTTCGGCGGCAGGGTATTTGATGGTTTTGCCTTCCTTGTCCTTCTTGTAGTCGGGCGGATTGGCGTCAAATTTCCAGACGGTTTTCAATTTGCCTTCGTCACCGGGATTTTCCGGTTTCGCGTCAAAGGCGTAACACCAGCCGTCGCCGCCGCCGAAGACAATTTGTTTTTTGCCATCCACTTCGGCGAGCGTGGGCGAACCCCATTGGCCGTGATAAATGTGCGGGCCGATTTTTGCGTCGTCTTCGCCGAGAAACTTACCAGTTTGCTTGTCGAGCGCGATGAAGCTGGGCGCGTTGGGCGACGGGATGTTCGAGTGCGTCCAGTCCTGGCCGTTCGAGGTGCAGGTGTAGAGGATGTCGTCCTCGATCAGCACGGAGCAGTTCGAGGCGTTGTGCGGGAACACGCCGAGTTCGTCCATCATGTCATAAACCCAGATGATGTCGGCGTCCTGCGCGCCCGGCTCGATGGGCGGGGCGGGGCGCTCAGTGGGCTTGCTGCGGTCGAGCACCACATCTTTGACGACATACTTGGCTTCGTCCTTGAACGGGCCGTCGTTGCCATTGGCCATGCCGTTCACGTCGAGACAGATCACTTCGCACCGGCTGGTGACGAGATAAACGCGGTCGCCCTCGACGGTGGGTGAGGCGAGCAGGCCGAGGCTTTCCCAATCGTTGACCTTGCCCGAGGCGAGCTTGGGGACGACGAGTTGCCAGAGGAACGCGCCGGTTTTTTCGTCGAAGCACATGAGGATGCTGCGGTCGCCCGGATGTTTCGGGTCGCGCGGCGGTTCGTTGTTGGTGCCGATGAAGACCTTGCCGCCGGCAACCGTGACGTTGCCGTAGCTCTGAGAGCCGATCTTGGCGATCCACTTGAGGTTCTTGACGGCGTTGGTGCTGATCTCATCGGAGCCGGGCTTGAAATCAATCTTGCCGAAGGCGTCGGGCAACCCGCGCTGGGGCGAATACATGTTGCGGATGTTGCGCCCGCCCCATTGCGGCCAATCGGCGGCGTGCGCCGAAAGCTCCAAGCTGCAAGCGCCAAGCACCAGAGAAGCGCCAAGCGCCAAGCGCCAATGGCGATGTTGGGTGTTTGAAGTTTGGGGTTTCATTAGAACTTGGAGGTTGGAGTTTGAAGCATCTGTTTTCATTTCTTTGGTTCGTCTTTCATCACGTATGCGCTGGGCAATTCTGTTGCGGTCGGCAATCCACTCGCCAAGCGGATCAACCCGTCCACCGACAGGTCTTCATCCAGTTCCGGCCAGTGAATGCCATAGCCGGAGGGCGAGATCCGATAATTGCGCCTGGCCGCCTCGCTGGCTTGCGTCAGCCGTTCGGAAACAGCGGTCACGGCCACCCGAAATACTTTGCCGTCCACGCACAGCACCAGGCTGCCGTCTTCAAACCCGACGCTTTCGACATCGTGAAATCTGGTGTTCATGGTTGTCCGTGGATTCTTTGCCACTCGCTCACAATATAGTCAAAGTTTTCAAAAATAATCTGCCGGACTTGCCGCACATCCCGCGGCGTCAGATTGTAAGCAAACGCCTCGCGAATGTTAAACGCCTCCGCCTCGATCCAATATTTACATTCCGCTTCTGCCTTTTCGGCGTGAATGTGCATCGGCTCTTCCCGCTCATTCGAGTAAAAGTGAAAGCGCCAGCCGTTGATGAATAGAATTGCCGGCATGGTCGTGGTTGTTTTTCAATTCGCTTTCACGCTGATGTTATCAATGTAAACGCGCATGTCCTGCGGCGAAAAACCGAACAAGCCCGGCGAACCTTCCTGATGCGCGGTCTTGTGTTTCACTTCAATGGTCCAGGCGTCGGGTTCGGGATCACCGCGTTTCCAGGCTTTGGCGCGGACAACCCCGGTGCCGTCGGTGGCGATGTCCACGCGGGACTTGAGGTGATACCAGGCATTCGGCTGCCACTTGAAATCCACCGCTTCCCGCAAGCGCTCGAAGTTGGAACTGACCTCCAGTTTCTGGTCGTTGCCTTTGAGCACGATGGCGTAGCGCTGGTTGATGACGCCGACCTCGGACATCTTGCGCTTGTTGCCGTCGCTCATCACGTCGGCTTCGATGGTGTAATTCTTCGCGTCGGGTGCGCCGAGGAAGACGGTGGCGCGCTGGAAGAACTTGTTGTCAATCGTCTTGGTGAGACATTTCGTGCCGTCCTTCTCGCGCACCTCGAATTTGAACCGCGCCCCAATCCACGGCAGCGGTGGATACGCGAACACCGCGCCTTCACTCTTGTTTGTTTCGGAAAGCGCCATCGCCTCGAAGTCCTGACTGAGTGGAAGATAAGGCAACACGCGCCCGCGAATGTAACCTTTCAAACCGCCGAGCGTAGCCTCGAACGCGCCCGCAGAGGGTTTCGTGGCAGCGTCAGCGGCGAGTTTGCCGTCGGCGTCAAACTTGCCATTCATCGTGGACTTCACGCGCGCGGTGGGCGGGATGTAATTCGTCCAGTTAAGCGACTTCATGTCCGTGACCTCTTCGACGACGAAGCCGTTCGCATCAATTGACCGGGCCCGGAAGGATGCGCTCTGGCCGGGGCGCAAGGTAACTTCCGAGGGAATAAT
>CAYHFK010000102.1:9615-14868 GCA_964355895.1 uncultured Bifidobacterium sp.
CTTGCCGTTGTAGGCCACCGGCGTGCCGAAGCAGCGGCCATCAAGCGCGACATGCGCGAGCGTTTCCGCATCCTTCTCGCCGGGTTTGATGATGTAAAACGCACCCGCCGAGCCGGCCTCGGCGCTTTCGCCGCTGCCCTTGCCGGCGGGATCGTCGAGCATCGGCACGTAGAGTTTGCCATCGGCGTAGAGCGGACAGGAATTGCGCTGCTCGATGCCAATCTTGAGCTTCCATTTGATCTCGCCGGTGTTGGCGTTTACAGCACAGAGATCGCCTTTCTCGGCGACGACATAAACCGTGTCGCCGGCCAGAATGGGCGAACTGGTCGAGGACGAAATGTCCGCCGCCCAAAGCTGAAGCTTCTCGCGTTCGAGCACCACCGGGCCGGCGGCGGCATTCGTGGGCGCGACATCCGGAATCTTCAGCGCCACCAACTGGCCGGGTTCATACGGCACGCCAAAAATGGCAATGAGCTTGTCGTTGTTATGGACGATTACCGTGGCGTTGATGCCGGCGCGGAACAACGGGATGCGCCAGAGCGCTTCACCGGTGCGGGCATTGATGGCGGCAACGCTGCCATCACCAAGCGCCGAATAAATCACGCGTTTGCCGCCGCGCGTGGTGACATGGGGATGCGAAAAGGAATTATCCTTGGGCCGATCGCTCGGACTCGAGGACCAGACGAGTTCGCCGGTCTTTTTGTCGAAGGCGTAAAAGCGGTCGGCGGCCGGGCCGTGCGCGCCCCAGTTGGCGGTGATGCCGCGCGTGATGACGAGGTCGCCATCAATCACCGGCGATGCCGTGCGCGCGTTCGGGAACGTGAGCCGGCCAAACTCCTCCATGAGCGAGCGTTTCCAGAGCAGTTTTCCGTCCGGGGTGAAGCCCGCGAGAATTCCCTGCGTGCCCTGGATGAAAACATTGCCCGTCTCGGGATCAATCGCGGGCGAAGCCGTGGCGTAACGAAGATAAACGGTGTCGCTGAGGAAATCGTTGTAGAGCTGCTGCCAGAGCTTCTGGCCGGTTTCGGCGTCGAAGCAGACGACACCTTCCTGCAAATCCGGGCCTTCGCCGAGATAGCCCATGATGTAGAGCCGGCCGTTGGCGATGACGGGCGTGGATTGGCCGGGAAAGTCCGCGACCCAGAGCGGATGTTGCGGGTCAACCTTGTCCGGCAGCCCGGTTTCGCGTGAGGCGCCGTTTTGATCGGGCCCGCGCCAGTTGAGCCAGCCCCGGACGGATTCGGCCTGGGTGTCAGAAATCAGCGTCGCGCCGAGGGTCAACCAGACGGCGGCGCGACGGGTGAAAAGGTTTTTCATGACCATGGTTTTGATGCTACGACAACCGCTTTGACGTTGCGAGTTTTGTTCATGTTCACCGGGATGGCAAACGGAATTGTGGATTTGGGCCCAGCCCAGCCCAATTCGTGCGTGCATTATGGATGGCGGAGTGGCAACCTGACCCGCGTTCACCATGCAGACGTTTACAAAACAATTTTGCGCGGGCCGGAGCTCCCTTCGCTTCAAGGGGTGGAGCGGACGACTTCTGATGTTTGCGCTGCTGGCGCTGAGCGCCAAGGCTGCGGAGCCTGGGCGGGTGGATTACAATTCCCAGATCCGCCCCCTGCTCTCCGACCGCTGTTTCAAATGCCACGGGCCGGACGAAAAGGCGCGCAAGAAAAAACTCCGGCTCGACACGCGTGAAGGGATGTTCAAGGAGTTGGAGGACGGCTTCGCAGTGGTCCGGCCGGGCGACACGAACCGGAGTGAACTGGTGCGTCGCATCTTGACGACCGACGGCGATGACGTGATGCCGCCGGCGGATTCAAAACTGAAGCTTTCGGCCGCCGAGAAGGGTTTGCTTCAACGCTGGGTCGCCGAGGGCGCGGATTTCAGGACGCACTGGTCGCTGATTCCGGTCGAGCAGATTTTGCCGCCCCAGCCGCGCGATGCGAAGTGGGGGAGCAATCCGATTGATGCGTTCATCCGGGCCCGCCTTGAAGCGGAAAAACTTTCGCCGGCACCGGAAGCGGCGCGCGAAACCCTGTTGCGCCGGCTCGCGCTGGATCTCACGGGCTTGCCCCCGACGCTGGCGGAGTTGGATTCGTTTCTGGCCGACCAGTCGCCGCCGGCTTACACGGGCGCCGTCGAGCGTTACCTGAATTCGCCCGCGTACGGCGAACGCATGGCCATGGATTGGCTGGATCTCGCACGTTACGCCGACACGTACGGCTACCAGGCGGACGTGGAGCGCGACCTGTCGCCCTGGCGCGATTGGGTGATCCAGGCGTTCAATGAAAATCTGTCCTACGATGATTTCCTGGTCTGGCAACTCGCGGGTGACCTTCTGCCAAACGCCACGCGCGACCAGCGCCTGGCCACCGCGTTCAACCGCCTGCATCGGCAAACGAACGAGGGCGGGAGCATTGAAGAAGAATTCCGCGCGGAATACGTCTCCGACCGCGTGAACACCGTGGGCACGGCGATGCTCGGCCTCACGCTCACCTGCGCCCGCTGTCACGACCACAAATACGATTCGGTCAAGCAGCGCGATTACTATTCGCTCTTTGCGTTCTTCAACAACATTGACGAGTCGGGGCTGTACTCGCACTTCACCCGGGCCACGCCCACGCCCACGCTGCTGCTGTGGCCGGAGACGAAGGAAACACAACACGCCGAACTCAAAACCAAAATCGGTCAATCCGAGGCCCGCCTGGAAAAAATCTCCCGCGCCGCGCAAGCCCCGTTTCAGGCCTGGCTCCAGACCGACGGAAAAATCCGCCCGCCGCAGCCGGCGGCTCGTTTCGCGTTCGACACGGTGGTCAGCAATACGACGCCCGACAGTCTTTCAACCAATGTCGCGCGGCTGGAAGACGGTCCGATGCTGGTGGCCGCATCGGAAGTTGGAGCGCCGGTTTCCGACCCGGCGCGTTTCGGGACGGGCCAGCAACGCGCCGGGTCGGAAACCGGCGCTCCGACAAATTTTGCCTTCCAATTCAGCGGCGACAATCAGGTCGTTTGCAAGGACACGGGCAACTTCACGCGGACCGACCCGTTCTCGTTCAGCCTCTGGCTCAAGCCAACCGAGCGACAGGATCGCGCCGTGGTGTTGCACCATTCGCGCGCATGGACGGACTCCGGCAGTCGCGGCTACGAACTGGTGCTCGATCACGGCCAGCCGTTCTTTGGGTTGATTCATTTCTGGCCCGGCAACGCCATTGCCGTCCGCGCGAAACAAGCCTTGCCCACCAATGAATGGTCGCAAGTGGTCGTGACCTATGATGGCTCCAGCCGCGCGGCGGGCATCCGCCTGTATCGCAACGGCGCGCCCCTCGAAACCGAAGTCGTCCGCGATAATCTCTACAAGGACATCACGCACCGCGCCGCGTGGGGCGACGGGGAAGTGGGCGGCATTCAGCTCACACTCGCCGCTCGTTTTCGCGACAACGGTTTCAAGAATGGTTTGATTGATGACTTGCAAGTGTTTGATGTCGCACTGACGGAAGCCGAGGTGAAGTTGATCATCGCACCCAACGAACCCCTCACCCTGACCCTCTCCCCAGGGGAGAGGGAACAGCAATCGGCCATCGCAGAAACCTCGATTGCGCCCGGACAAACTCAGACTTCGGTAATTCAGAAAAACCGGCGAATTATTCCCCCTCTCCCCGAGGGAGAGGGCCGGGGTGAGGGGAAAGCGTTGTTCGGCTACTTCCTCGCCCGCCAGTACGAGCCTTATCGCGCGGCATTGGCGGAATTGCAGCAGCTTCGCGCGCAGGAGAACGCGCTCATCAACGACATCCCCGAAATCATGACGATGCAGGAAATGTCACAGGCGCGACCGACCCTCCTCCTGAAGCGCGGGGCGTACGACGCGCCCGGCGACCCCGTTGAGCGCAGCACGCCGGCCAGCATCGGAGCGTTTCCGCCCAACGCACCCCGCGACCGGCTCGGCCTCGCGCAATGGATGATTGACCGCAAGAATCCGCTCACGGCGCGCGTCGCCGTAAATCGCATCTGGAAAATGCACTTTGGGCGCGGCATCGTCGCGACGCTGGACGATTTCGGCAGCCAGGGCAAATTGCCGACGCATCCCGAATTGCTCGACTGGCTCGCAGGCTGGTTCATGGACCAAGGCTGGGATGTGAAAGCATTGCACCGACTCATCATGAATTCGGCGACGTACCGGCAAACGTCGCAAGCATCGGCGGAAGTTGTTGCGCGCGATCCGGACAATCTCCTGCTCGCCCGCGGGCCCAAGCAACGTTTGCCCGCCGAGCAAATCCGCGACGGCGCGCTCGCCGCCAGCGGTCTGCTGAATCGCGCCTTGGGCGGGCCGAGCGTGAAGCCGTATCAGCCAGCCGGACTCTGGGAAGCTTCCGGCACCGGCAAATCCTACACGCAGGATCACGGGGACAAATTGTATCGGCGCAGCCTGTACACGTTTTGGCGTCGCACCGCGCCGCCGCCCTCGATGTTGACGTTCGATGCGCTGTCCCGCGAGGTTTGCACCGCCAAACGTGAAACCACGACGACGCCGTTGCAGGCGCTCGTCCTGATGAACGACCCGCAATTCATGGAGGCCGCGCGGGTGCTGGGCGAGCGATTGCTGAAGGAATACCCGGGTGACGTTGATGCCCGGACGCGCGAAGCGTTCCGGTCGCTGACCGGGCGGGTGCCGGATGAAAAAGAAATCGCCGTGTTGCGGCAGTTGTTCGACGAGCAAAGAAGTTTCTACGCGAAAGAATCCGGGGCCGCGGACAAGTTGCTGGCGACCGGCGAATCGAAATGGGACGAAGCCTTGCCGCGCGCGGATTTTGCCGCCACGACGATGCTCGTCAGTGCGATCATGAACTTTGATGAATTTATAATGGTGAGATGATGATGATTCCAACATCGCTCGACGCTTTCACCCTCACCCCGGCCCCGCCAAGGAACCTCCCGGCGGTAGCGCAGGTTGGCAACCTGCTGTATCGCCGACTGGTAGTCGGCTGGTTGCAGAACGGTCGCAATGCTGCGGATTGCCAATCCGCGACACAGCAGACTACCAGTCTGCGCTACGGTTCCAGGGTTCAACGCGCATTTAAAGTTCGGAAAATTATCCCGCTGAGGGAGAGGGAGAATCGTCCGCCGGTCTTTCTGAATTGCGGATGCCGGAGATTGCTCGGACGCCTCGGAAGTAGCGACGAGCGCCGCTTACTGTCCCCTACCCATGAACCGTTCGTACCGCCGCAAGGTCTTGGAGTGCGCCAGTCCTCT
>CAYHFK010000103.1:0-14831 GCA_964355895.1 uncultured Bifidobacterium sp.
GTGCCGGCGAAACCCTGCACCGCCACCAGCAGGGCCAGCGCGATGTTGCGGTTGCTGGTGCCGAGCGCGACGACCTGGCGTGAACCAGCCGACCCGCCGCCGAGCCAGTAACCCAGCCCCAGCGCCAACTCGGCGACCAATCCCATGGCGAGCAACGGCAACCAGCCGGTTTTCAGGATCGAACCAAATTCCACAACCGTCACAAACGTCAGCGACAACGCGCCGACGGCTTCCGATACCACTTCCACCGGGCGCAACAATCGTTGGCCCAGCGCCGGCCGCCAGTGATGAATCATCATGCCCACCGCCAGCGGCAGGGTGATCGTCGCCACCAAAGTCAGTAGCACGCCGAGCAGATTGAACCGGATGGCGCCGGCGTCCGGCACCGCCTTCAGCGCGATCTCGCAAACGATCGGGGTGAGGAACGCGGAGAGAACCGGAAACACAGAGGTCAAGCCGGCGGCAAGGGCGAGATCGGCTCGCGCCATTCGCGCGAACACCGGCACCACCGGCGCGAACGGCGCCGCCGCCAGCAGGATCATCGCAATGGTGGTTTCGCGTCCAATGCCGAACATCCGGGCCGCCACCACCGTGAGCGCCGGGACGACGATAAAGTTGGCGAGCAGGATCGGAATGAAGCGGCACTTTTTCAACGCCACCGTCACCTGCCCGAGCGTCAGCCGCAACCCCACCGCCCCCAGCAGTCCCGCCAAGGCGCTGATGGTGAGGATGCGGATGATCGTCTCCGTTTTCATTTTCCTTGGCGTGCAGGCGGCACCGTGGTTTTGCTTGGCGCCGGTTTGAAAACTCGGACGAGTTGCCGGCGAAAGTAGCGGTGGGCGTCCTCGCCTGCCGTAGAGCCGGCGCGTCCCGCCCGGCGGAAAAAGCACTCGCACGCCGGTTGCCGTTGAAGACTTCCGGGGCGCAGAGCGTTCGCGCGCTCCTTCCGGGCGGCAGGATGCCGCCCTCTACGGCCGGCGAGACGCCCGCCGCTACGGGTTGTCAAACCTGCTCTAAATGGAAATCGCCGTCGCGTCATCCTGCAATTGGAAGTATTCCAGAATCCGGGCGACGGATTCTGGCACGCTCAACTGGTCGGTGTGTAATTCGATTTCCGGATTCGGCGGCACCTCGTACGGCGCCGAGATACCGGTGAACTCCTTGATCTCATTCTTGCGCGCCTTGGCGTAAAGCCCCTTCGGATCCCGCTGTTCGCACACCGCGAGCGGCGCGTTGATAAAGACTTCGATGAACCGGCCCGTCGGCATGATCTTGCGAACGAGATCCCGGTCGGCGCGGTACGGCGAGATGAACGCGGTGATGCAGATAACACCCGCGTCGGCGAACAGTTTCGCCACTTCCCCGACGCGCCGGATGTTTTCCGTGCGGTCCTTGGGCGAAAAGCCGAGGTTGGACCCGAGGCCGTGGCGGATGTTGTCGCCATCGAGCACATAAACGGAGCGGCCCAGATTAAACAATTCGCGCTCGAGTTCGGTGGCGATGGTGGATTTGCCGGAACTGGACAGGCCGGTGAGCCAGATCACGCAACCGGGATGGCCGTGGCGCACTTCGCGTTGCTGGGCGGTGACCTTGCCCCGACTCCAAAAGATGTTCTCGCTCTTCGTGCCCGCGTCGTGGGTGCGGCGGGGATAATTGTCCGCGACAATGATGCCGCCGCCCGCCACGTCGAAATCATCCACGATGACAAAGCGGCCCAGCGCCGCGATGTCCGCATGAACGTCGAACGCAACCGGCTTTTTCGTGTGCAAGGTCAACTCGGCAACTTCGTGACGGCCCACAAAGATTTCGTCCGGCTTGCGGGCGATGGTTTCCAGCGAGGAGGCGTCAATGACTTTCTCCACCGACTCGATGGAACATTCCACCTCCTGCGTGGCGAGTTTGAGTTTGTACGTCCGCCCCTTGGTGAAGGGCTTTTTACCGAGCCAGAACAGCCGGGCCTTGAACCGCGACAGCTCGAAGGGTGGCGCAGTTTCCAACGCGGCGACCGCTCCGCGGGCGACAAAGATTTGTTCGGTGAGCGTGATACCCACGGACTCACCGGCGACGGCGCTATCGGTCGGCGGCGCGCTCCAGCGTTCGATGGTTTTGACCGTGCTGGTCTTGTCGGTCGGCGAAAAGACGAGCTTGTCTCCGACTTTGAGCGCGCCAGCCTCGACGCGACCGGCGAAGATGCGGCGTTCGTCAAAGCGATAAACATCCTGGATCGGAAAGCGCAACGGTTGGTCCGTGGGCCGGTCGGTGGCGGCAAACGCGTCGAGGGTTTCGACGACCGTTGGGCCTGACCACCAGGGCATTTTCGCGCTGCGCGTGGCGATGTTGTCCCCGTGCCGCGCGGCGATGGGAATGAAAACCTTAGGCTCCACCCCGATGGTCTTGAGCCAGGCGCGATACTCGGCTTCGATCTGTTGGAAGCGGGTCTCACTGTAATTCTCCAGGTCCAGCTTGTTCACCAACACAGCGATCTGTCGAATGCCGAGCAGGTGCAGCAGGTAGCCGTGCCGCCGGGAGTTTTCCTGAACGCCTTCGTGCGCGTCAATGAGCAGCAACGCGGCTTCCGCCTGGGCGGCCCCCGTGACCATGTTCTTGAGAAACTCCTTGTGCCCCGGCGCGTCAATGATCACGTATTGGCGCCTGGCGGTGTGAAACCAGATTTGCGCGGTATCAATGGTGATGTTCTGGTCGCGCTCGGACTGGAGCGCATCCATCAAATTTGCCCACTCGAACGGTACGCCGCGGCGCTCGGCAATTTTCTGGAGTTGCTCCAGCTTGCCGTCGGGCAGCGAACCGGTGTCGTGGAAAAGCCGGCCCACGAAGGTGGACTTGCCGTGATCCACGTGACCCACAATCACGATTTTGAGTTGCTCGGATAAAGTCGGGGGAGCGTTCATGGTCGGGCGATCCGCAATGGATCACATGTAGCCGTCCCGGCGGAGTTTTTCAAAAGCGTCTTCACTTTCCTTGTCCTGGGCGCGACCGGAACGTTCAGCGGTGTTTGTCTGGCGCAATTCTTCCACAATCTCGCGCACGTTCCTGGCCTTTGATTTGATGGGCGCCGTGCAGGGGGCGCAGCCCAGACTGCGATAGCGCTCGCCCTCCCCGTTCGCGAAATAAAGCGGAATCACCGGAATGTTTTCCCGTTCGATGTATTCCCACACATTCAACTCGGTCCAGTGCAGCAAGGGATGAATGCGGATATGGGTGCCCGCCGCGAAATCGGTTTTGAACTGGTCCCACAACTCCGGCGGTTGATCCTCGACGTGCCATTCCATGTTCTTGTCGCGCGGGCTGAAGTAACGCTCCTTGGCGCGGGTGGGTTCTTCGTCGCGACGCACGCCCACGATGACCCCGGTGTAAC
Organism: uncultured Bifidobacterium sp.; assembly: GCA_964355895.1. Lineage (GTDB taxonomy): Bacteria > Verrucomicrobiota > Verrucomicrobiia > Limisphaerales > JADLHS01 > JADLHS01. The sequence goes on from CAYHFK010000103.1 coordinate 3,377, forward strand.
GATGCTTGGCCAGCACCTGCTGGAGTGCGTCCTTTTTGAGCGTGCCGCAACATTCAACGCGTGTGGCCTGGCCATTCGGATAAGTCGCGCCACGCTTGAGAACTTCCTTGTTTTTGCCGGTGACGAGGTTGAGCTTCCAATCCTTCACGAGTTGGTCGCGATATTCGATCATGGAAGGAACTTTGAACGTCGTGTCCACATGGACGAGCGGAAACGGGACGTGGCCGAAAAAAGCTTTGCGCGCCAGCCACAGCATGACGGTGGAATCCTTGCCGATGCTCCAGAGCATCGCGAGGTGCTCAAACTTGTTGAACGCCTCGCGCAGGATGTAAATGCTCTGATTTTCGAGTTTGGATAAATGATCCATGCCGGTTGCTGCCGGCAAAAATAGCGGGAAGTTGGGGCAACGGAAAGTTCCTTTTGGCGCGCGGTGGCTTCCGGCTGGCTTGCGGTGGATTTGTGGCCGTATCAAGCCGGACGCACGCGCAGGGTAAGCCAACGCATGAGTCCCGAAAGGCGCACCATCCACCTTGCGGAGATGCCGAGGCGATTGCGGCGTTGCAGAGAGGCGACATGGGCCTGCAATTGTTCCCCGACCTTGCTCCACCCAAACAGGGAAGCGAACATGATGGGCGTCATGCCGCCGCCGTTGTCCACGTCAACGTCCGCGCCGTGATCAAGCAGCAGGGGGACAATTTCCGCGTAACCCTTGAACGCCACGCCACGGAGCGGCGTTTGGCCGCGATCATTGCGGCAGACCCCCTCGGCGCCACGCTCCAAAGGCGGCCGCGTTGCCATTGTATCTCGCGAGCAGGACCAGCGTGTTGCCCTTGTTATGGGCGAGATTCACGGGCCGGCCGTGCGGCTATTGGCGCGAGCGAGAGGGCGGCATGCTGCGCACACCAAAATCAGCAATCAGCCGGTGGCTCGATCGACGAAAGGTCAGCAGCTACGCAAGGTCGAAGCGATCAAGGTTCATCACCTTGTTCCAGGCCGCGACAAAGTCGTGGACGAACTTCTTCTCCGCGTCGGAACTTCCATAGACTTCCGCCGGGGCGCGAAGCAGGGAGTTGGAGCCGAAGACCAGGTCAACGCGTGTGCCGGTCCACTTGACGGCCCCCGTTTTACGATCGCGGCCTTCAAACACGTCCGCCGCCTCCGAAACCGGCTTCCACTCCGTGCCCATGTCGAGCAGGTTCACAAAGAAGTCGTTGGTCAGCGCCTCCGGGCGCTTGGTGAAGACGCCATGCTGCGTGCCTCCGGCATTGGTTTTTAAGACCCGCAGGCCGCCGATGAGCACCGTCATTTCGGGCGCGGTCAGGGTCAGCAACTGTGCCTTGTCGATCAGCAGCGCTTCGGCCGAGATGGTGTATTTGCCTTTGAGGTAATTGCGGAATCCATCCGCGATGGGCTCAAGCACGGCGAAGGACGCCACATCGGTTTGCTCCTGCGAAGCGTCCATACGTCCCGGCGTAAACGGGACGGTGACCGTGTGACCGGCGTTTTTCGCGGCCTGCTCGACTCCGGCACAACCAGCTAGGACAATCAGGTCCGCCAGCGAGACTTTCTTGCCGCCGGATTGCGCTTTGTTGAACGCAATCTGAATGCCTTCCAGCGCACTCAGCACCTTGGCCAGTTGGGGCGGTTGGTTCGCTTCCCAGAATTTCTGCGGGGCCAGACGAATGCGCGCGCCATTCGCGCCACCGCGCTTGTCGGAGCCACGGAAGGTGGACGCCGACGCCCAGGCGGTGGAAACCAGCTCCGAGACCGTCAGGCCGGAAGCGAGCGCCTTGGCCTTGAGTGCGGCGATGTCCTGCGCATCGATCAAGGGGTGATTCACTGCGGGAATCGGGTCCTGCCAGATGAGTTCTGCCGCCGGCACCTCGGGTCCGAGATAACGCGCCCGCGGTCCCATGTCGCGGTGCGTCAGTTTGAACCACGCCCGGGCGAACGCGTCGGCGAACTGGTCCGGATTTTCCATGAAACGCCGTGAGATCTTTTCGTAAGCAGGGTCGAACCTCAGCGCGAGGTCCGTGGTCAGCATGGAGGGCGCGATGCGCTTCGACTTGTCGTGCGCATGCGGCACCGTGCCGGCGCCCGCGCCATTCTTCGGCGTCCACTGATGCGCACCCGCCGGGCTCTTCGTGAGTTCCCATTCGAAGCTGAACAGGTTCCAGAAGAAATTGTTGCTCCACTTCGTCGGTGTGGAGGTCCAGGTGACTTCCAGGCCGCTGGTGATCGTGTCACCGCCTTTGCCCGTGCCAAAGCTGCTCTTCCAGCCGAGACCCTGCTCCTCGAGGCCGGCGGCTTCGGGCTCAGGCCCCACATGGGACGCAGGGCCAGCGCCGTGGGTCTTGCCGAAGGTATGGCCGCCAGCGATGAGCGCCACCGTCTCCTCGTCGTTCATCGCCATGCGAGCGAACGTCTCGCGGATGTCGCGCGCGGCAGCAACTGGATCGGGATTCCCGTTCGGGCCTTCCGGGTTGACGTAAATGAGCCCCATCTGCACGGCGGCGAGCGGGTTTTCGAGATCCCGGTCACCGGAGTAGCGTTTGTCATCCAGCCACTTCATCTCCTTGCCCCAGTAAACGTCGTGGTCCGGTTCCCAAGTGTCCTCGCGCCCGCCGGCGAACCCAAACGTTTTGAAGCCCATCGTTTCCAGGGCGACGTTGCCCGTGAAGATCATCAGGTCGGCCCAAGAGATCTTCCGACCATACTTCTGCTTGATCGGCCAAAGGAGCCGGCGCGCTTTGTCGAGGCTGACGTTGTCCGGCCAACTGTTGAGGGGGGCGAAGCGCTGCTGGCCCCGGCCGCCGCCGCCGCGACCGTCACCGGTGCGGTAAGTGCCGGCGCTGTGCCATGCCATGCGGATGAACAACGGGCCGTAGTGGCCGAAGTCCGCCGGCCACCAGTCCTGCGAGTCGGTCATCAGGGCGGCGAGATCCTTCTTCAAAGCCGCATAGTCGAGGCTCTGGAACTCTTTCGCGTAGACGAAGTCCTCGCCCATCGGGTTGGACTTGGCGGAATGCTGGTGCAGCAGTTCGACCTTCAACTGGTTCGGCCACCAGTCGCGGTTGGTGGTGGCGGGGGCGGTGGCGCCGTGGTTGAACGGGCATTGGGATTCAGTTGACATATGTTTTTCCTTGGCTCGGTTGAATTGATTTCTGCTTGTCGGCAATCGGATGGCCGCCGGCGGCCGTCGTGACTTCCGGCTGCTTGGCCATAAACGTATTTCGATTCCGTCCCAGTGAACCAGTTGGGGAGCTATTATTGAAATACTTTTTTCCTGTGGTTGCGATAGGCACTGCCTATGGAAATGCAACGGTTTCGCTGAGCGGTAGCCGGGAAGTGTGCCGGAAATCAATCCCAAGCCACCGCGCAATGCCGCATTTCGCACGCGAAGATCAGAGCGCCTGCATGAAGGCGACCAAGTCGGACTTCTCCTGCGCGTTGAGTTTCAACTCCAGCACGAGGTTGAAAAACTCCACCGTGTCTTCGAGCGTCATCAGACGGTCGTCGTGCAGATATGGCGGCGAGTCTTTGATGCCACGTAGGGGAAACGTCTTGATGGGGCCATCGGCGCTGGCCAGCCGGCCGTTGATCATCTTTGGCTCGAAGAAGCGTTCGACCTTCAGGTTGTGCATGCTGTTGTCGGTGTAATAGGGTGCCGTATGGCAGGCGGCGCACTGGCCTTTGCCGTAGAAGACCGCCTCGCCGCGAATTTCGGTTTCGCTGGCCTTGGCCGGGTCGAGCCGGCCAAACACATTGAGCTTGGGCGCGGGCGGGAAATCGAGGATCGACTCGAACTCGCTCATGAAATGGACCTGGCTGCCGCGTTCGAGGATGTTTACGCCTTTGCGCGTGGCCTGTTCGGGATCGCCGTCAAAGTAGGCCGCCCGCTGTTCGAACTCGGTGAAATCTTCCACGGTCTTAAGCGCGCGCTGGGAACCAAAGAGCCGCTGGATATTCACGCCGCGGAGCGTGGGCGTGTCGATCCGGTGCCGGTGCTCGTTGGGTCGAATGTCGCCGACGGTATGCGTTGCCGCGGTAGTGTGGCCGTTGGCGTGGCAGTCGAAGCAGGCCACCCCTTGGACCGCGAGCAGACTGCGGCGGTCATCGGTGGCGTTGAACTGTGCCTGGGGGAAGGGTGAGACCAGCAGGCGCAAGCCTTCGAGCTGCTTGGGATTGAGGATGTTTTTGAACAGGCTGTAGTAATTCGCCACTGTAACGAGTTTTCCCTGCGATACGTCGCCCAAGTCGGGCCGCGTGGTCAGGTAGATCGGTGCGGGAAATTCGGGAAGGAGATGCTGGGGCAGATCAAAGTCCAGATCGAAGCGCGTCAAATCGCGACCGGTCTGGCTCTTGGTCTCGTCAATGAGCGGCTTCGGGAAAATCATGCCGCCCGCCTCGTGGTGCGGATGCGGCAGCGGATAGAAACCTGCCGGCCACAGATTCTGGCTTTTGATTTCCGCCGGCGACTGCGCCGCGAGCTTGTCCCACGTCAGGCCGCTGGGCAGTTTCACCCGCACCCCGGCCTGGACTGGCTTGCCGCGCGCCATGGTGACGCCCGGCGCCGGGCGATCCGCCAAATTGTAGCGTTCAGCCAGCAGCTTCTGCTGGCGCTCGGCAAAAGTGGGCTTCTCCGACTGCAAGTGTTTCACGAGTGTGGCAAAGTCCTCATCCGCCGCTTGCGCGAGGAATGTGGCTGTCAGCGTGCAGCCGAGGGCCATTAATGTTAGGGGGATAAAACGACGGCTTGATTGCTGTTTCATGATAGTACCTTTCATTTGTCTGGTTAAACTGATGATCGTTCCAACGGGTTGCCTCGGTCGAAGGAGTAATCAACGGCAGTCTACGCCTCGAGCGAGCGATTGTTGAAATACTTAATTCCTATCGCTACCATAGGCATTGCCTATGGAAATGCAACAGCTTCGTTACGTGGTCGCCGTGGCACGGACCGGAAACTTCTCCCGTGCCGCCGAGCAATGCCACGTTTCCCAGCCGTCGTTGAGCCAGCAAATTCAGAAGCTGGAAGAGGAATTGGGGGAGCGGCTCTTTGACCGCATGAAACGCGAGGCGAAGGTGACGCCGCACGGCGAGACGTTCCTGCGCCGCGCCGTCCGCATCCTTGAGGAGGTGGACGCCGCGAAACGTGAGGCGACCGACGCGCGGGATTTGCTGCGGGGCACGTTGATCGTCGGCGTGCTGCCCACCATCGCGCCCTATCTGCTGCCGGACGTCCTGGCCGAGTTCACCGAAAAATTTCCCGGGGTGGAAATTGTGGTGCAGGAGGACACGACCGCGCGCTTGCTCAAGCTGGCCCACGCGTATGAAATTGATTTGGCGCTGGCCAGCCAGCCGATTCAGGACGAGCGGCTGAAGGTGCGGGAATTGTTCTCCGAGGAACTGCTGCTGGCCTTGCCGCCAGGCCATTCGCTAACGCGCAAGCGAACGGTTGCCGTTGCCGACTTGGAGGCCGAGCGGCTCATCGTGATGAAGGAAGGCCATTGCTTAGGCGATCAAGTGCTGCGGTTCTGCGACCGGCGGGGAATGCGGGCCAACATCAGCTTTCGTAGCGCGCAGTTGGAAACCATTCAGGCCCTCGTTCGCGCCGGCCTGGGGATTGCGTTGATTCCGGCGATGGCCGCGCAGGCGGATCGGGGCGATGCGCCCGCCTACCGTTCATTGCAAGCGCCGCGACCGGATCGCAAGATTGTCGCGGTCTGGCCGAAGCAACGTCCGCCCGGTCGCGCCGCCAGCGAATTGCTGGAGATGGTTTTAAGACGATTTGGAAAATCCCGGCAGTGATAATCCAATCGACTTGCCCTTGGCCTTCAACGCCAGCAACCAACTCGTCCGCGACGACTACTTGGTCATGGCTGGGCGTGGGCGGGGTTTGTGGAGGGCCAGGATGTCGGTTTGATGCCGCAGACCTGCTTTGCTGGAGCGAAATCCATTGCTGGCGGCCACCCGGTCCCCACGAAGGTCCGAGGGTTTGCCGGTCTTAACCTCCTCCGTCAACTCGGCCACGGTGCGCAATACACGTGTGGGCTGATAAACATAATCACCAACGTCCTCGAACTGAGTGGAGCCGCTCAACACCAGGTACGATTGCATGCCGGCCTCAAAAGCGCCGCGGATGTCGGTTTCCATCGTGTCGCCGATCATAACCACCTGTTCGGGTTCGCCAAGGGCGAGTTCGGCGAGTTTGCGGCGGGCGCGATGAAACATGTAACCATTGGGTTTGCCGAGGTAGTAGGCGCGGCGACCGGTGCTCGCCTCGAGAAAAGCGGCGGTGGCGCCCGCACCGGGGCGGGTCTTGGTGCTGGAGACCGGACACCAATTGTCCGGATTGGTGGCGAGCAAACGCGCGCCGCGTTCGATGCACTCATGCGCCTTGGTCAGACGATCCATGGTCGTGGACCCTTCGCCAACGACCACGTAGCGCGGCTCGATGGCATCGTTGGCGATCTTGCGTTCGTGCAGCGCGGTAAGCAGACCGCCTTCGCCGATGACAAACGCCGTGCAGCCCGGATCCGTTTCGCACAGGAAATCGGCCGTGTTCAGCGCGGAAGTGTAAAAGTGCCGCGCATACAATCCGTGAATGCCAAGGTGCTTCAGCCGCACGGCCAGGTCTTCGGGCGTGGGGGCCGAGTTGTTGGTCAGAAACAGAAAAGGCATGCCGGTGGCGATCAGCGCCTGAATGAATTCCGGGACGCCCGGGATTAAATGATTCTCCCGGTAAATGACGCCATCCATGTCTATCAAGTAGCCTGTCTTCATAAAAAAAGTACCATCATGCGTCCCGGAAAAAGCATCACCGTGGCGTGATCTTAGTGGGAGCGTGGGCCAGGATTTGGCCACGCGAATTATTTAGCACATGCCCTGCCACCAGTGAAACCCTGCGGCGGGTGTGGCGTATCAGAATCAACCGCCTTCATCGCGCGTGGCAAGTTGAGCAGGATGTAAAAAAAGAGCCATCTTGCTGTGAGGCGTATCAAAGGATGGCGTGCGGCGCGATTTCGGTTACGCTGCGCAGGTTTCAATGAAGAAGATTGTTAATATTGCCGCCTACAAATTTGTGGCGTTGCCGGACTTGCGGCTGCGGCGGGCACGGTTGCTGGCGCTGTGCAAAAGCTGGGACCTCAAGGGCACAATTCTGCTCAGCGCGGAGGGCATCAATCTTTTTGCCGCGGGCGCGGCGGACAAAATTGCACTGCTGCTGGCGGAGTTGCGGAGCTGGCCGGGCCTGGCGGATTTGCAAATCAAGGGAAGCCAGACGGAGCATCAGCCATTTGCGCGAATGCTGGTGCGGATCAAAAAGGAAATCATCGCGTTCGGCGTCGAGGGCATTGCCCCGGCGCAACGCACCTCCCCGAAGCTCGCGGCGAAGGAGTTGAAGCAATGGCTCGACGAAGGCCGTCCGGTGACCTTGCTGGACACGCGCAACGACTACGAAGTGAAACTCGGCACGTTCAAAAACGCGCAGCCCATCGGCATTGATCATTTCCGCGACTTCCCCAACGCCGTCCGCAAACTGCCGCCGGCGATGAAAGAGCAGGCCATCGTGATGTTTTGCACGGGTGGCATCCGTTGCGAGAAGGCTGGGCCGTTCATGGAACGCGAAGGGTTCAAGAATATTTTCCAGCTCGAAGGCGGCATCTTGAAATATTTCGAGGAATGTGGCGGCGCGCATTACAACGGTGAGTGCTTCGTGTTCGACCAGCGCGTGGGGCTCGACCCGAGTTTGCAGGAAACGGAGTCCATCCAGTGTTTTCGCTGCCAGACGCCGTTGAATGCAACGGAGCAAGCGGACCCACGCTGCGTCCCAGGGCAGTCGTGTCCGTATTGCTTCAAAACGCCCGCCGAACAAATGGCGCAGAACCTCGCGCAGCGTCACGAAGCAATCCGCCGCGCCTTCACGCCGCTGCCGGGCAGTGTGCCTTGCGACCATTTCAAATTCATCAACGTTCCGGAAGACTGCGATGGCAAGACCTTGCGGGATGCGCTTTGTCGCGTGGTCCGGGAGGTGCCGGCGGCGTATTGGGAAACCGAATGTGCGCGCGGTCTGGTGTTGGACGCGGCGCACGAGCCGATGGCCGCCACGCGAATCGTGCGGGCGGGCGAGCGTTACCGACACAAGTTTCCCAACGTGACCGAACCAGACGTGAACGGGCGGGTGGAAATTCTGCACGAGGACGGGGCGTTGATCGTGCTGAACAAACCCGCGCCGTTGCCGATGCACCGGGGCGGACGTTTTTATCGCAACACGCTGCAGTACATTCTCAACCACGTTTACCATCCGCAACGGCCGTTTCCGGCGCATCGGTTGGACGCCAACACCACCGGCCTGGTGCTGGTGACGCGCACGCAACATTTCGCCGGGCGGCTGCAACCGCAATTCGCGCGCGGGCAGGTGGAAAAACTTTACCTCGTGCGCGCGCAAGGCCATCCGAAGGAGGATGCTTTCTGTTGCGATGCACCTATCAGCGCCGAGTCCGGCGAAATCGGATCGCGCAAAGTGGACGTGGAATCCGGCCGCGCCGCGCGCACGGAATTTTGCGTGCGCCACCGTAACCGCGACGGCACGACCCTGCTGGAAGTGCGTCCGTTGACCGGCCGCACCAACCAGATTCGCGTCCACCTCTGGCATCTGGGGTTTCCCGTGTGCGGCGATGCGGTTTATTTGTCCGGAAACAAGCTGGGTGACACGCAGACGTTGAGCCTGGCCGATCCGCCGCTGTGCCTGCACGCGTGGCGAATCAAGTTCGTGCATCCCCTGAGCAGGCAGCCGGTGGAATTCACCGCGCCACCGCCGGCGTGGGCGGCCTCTGTTTAATGGTGATCGTCGCCCAAAAGGTAACTGACGACTTCGCGGGCGGTGTAGGAATTACGACCCGGCGGGAGATAACGCGCAACCTGCGCAACGTCATTGCCAGCGGTGAGCAAGGGCAAGTCCATTACGTTGTCGGCTCGAATTTGGGCGAGACCGATCGTGGAGACAAGTCCGTTGCAAACGCATAGCCGACCTTCCGTTTCCGGCTGCGCGCCGCCTTTGCGGACAAAATCTTCCGCCGGCTCGGCGGGGCAACGATAACCCAGCGTCCCGTCCTCCTTGCGATAAGCGTGCCGAAGATAGCCGAGATCGCAGAGGCGCGTCCGGGGGGCATTTTCCGCCGCGTCCGCCAGCGTACCCGGTAGCTGAACAACCTTGAACGGAAAGCCGGTGGGCGAGGCGAGCGGATCGGTGAACACGCGGGCCTTGCCTTCGCGACTGAGCTGAAGGACCTGTTGTTTGAGGTCGGGGCGGATGCCGGATTCCTCACAGAACGCGAACGCGGTGCCGACTTGAATTCCGGCGGCGCCGAGTTGCCGCGCTTCGGCGAGTTTGTCCGGTGACCCATACGAGCCGGCCAGCCAGAACGGCAGTCCCAGTTCGCGAATCTTTTCCAGGTCGGGCACGTCGCGCGGGCCATAAACGGGTTCGCCCTCGGCAGACAGTTGCAGCGCGCCGCGGGGGGGCGCGTTGTGGCCCCCGGCGGTTTCGCCTTCGACAATAAAGCCATCCACCTTGCCGTTGGATTTGCGCGCGAGCGTCAGGGCGAGCGTGGCCGAGGCAACGATGCCGAAAAAGAACGGGCGCTGCAAAGTCGGGGCACCGCCACAGAAAGCCGCCGGGTCGAACTTGGAAAGAAATTCTTCGCCGGGCAGGACGCCTTCGACATCAATTTTCAACTCCACGGCCTCACCCTTCGCCAACCGGTCGAGCACGCCGGGAATGCTGCGCGGGATGCCCGCACCCATCAGCACGTAATCCACGCCGGCGAGCATCGCGCCGAAGATCGAGGGTAGCGTCGGGAACTGGATTTTTTCAAGGAAGTTGATGCCGATCAAACCGTCGTGGCCTTCTCTGGCGAGGAAAACTTCCGCAAAGTTTGCCGCCACGGTCAACGCCTCCAAGTCCGATCTGAATTTCAGACTGGGCAGGGGCGTGAGTTTGAACGGCGCGCTGGCGGGCTTGCCGCCGGGAATGTAGTAGTCCGCCAGGATTTGCGCGGCGACGCCGGACACGGGAAAGTTTTCCAGCGCGTGGCGCATCTGGCCGTCCAGATCGCCGACTTGCAGCCGCCGGGCGAGGATGGCGGCGAGGGCCGTGCCGGAAACCACGCCCAGCTGACCCGTCTGCGACACCGCGCGCGCGAGCCGCCAATCCGAGACGCCCGCGCCCATTCCGCCCTGAATGATCAATGGATGTGTCATGCTAGTTCGACCGAAATAGTTTCCCCCGATGAAACGGGAGTCTGCGAAAACCAGTGCGCATTAGAAAACTAGGCTTGTGACACCGGAAAGACAAGCAGTTCGTTTCGCAGTTCGTTTCGCGCCGCCAACGTCGAGGATGCATGAACCCGACCCTTGGAAACAAAAAACGCGGGCTGAAGCCCGCGTTTTTGAACTTCAATCTGTGCTTGGTTCCTTCTAGTTTGAGACTCGTCCCCTCGTCTCTACGGAGGAAACCCTCACACGTTGTAAGTGCTGCTGGCGGTCGTGCCGCCGCGGCCGGTCCAGTTGGTGTGGAAGAATTCGCCGCGCGGTTTGTCCACGCGCTCGTAGGTGTGCGCGCCGAAGTAATCGCGCTGCGCCTGTAGCAGGTTTGCCGGCAGCACGGCGCTCCGGTATTGATCGTAGAACGCGAGCGCAGTGCTGAACGCGGGAACGGGGATGCCTTTTTTCGCCGCCGTGGCGACGACGTTGCGCCAGCCTTTCTGGGCTTGCTTGATTTCGCCCCGGAAATAATCGTCGAGCATCAGGTTCGAAAGCTTCGGATTGTGGTCGTAGGCTTCCTTGATCTTGCCGAGGAAGCGCGAACGGATGATGCAGCCGCCGCGCCACATGAGCGCGATGCCGCCATAGTTGAGATTCCAGCCGTATTCCTTGGCCGCCGCGCGCATGAGCATGTAACCCTGCGCGTAACTGACGATCTTGGAAGCGTAGAGAGCGCTCTTGATGTCCTCAACGAACTGTTTTTTCCGCTCGGGGTTGCCGGCAATGCTGGTGAGCGTGGGGCGCGGGCCTTTCAATTTACGCGCGGCTTTCACGCGCTCGTCTTTCAAGGCGGACACGCACCGGGAATAAACCGCTTCAGCCATGAGCGTGATGGGAATGCCGAGGTCTTGCGAGTTGATGACCGTCCACTTGCCCGTGCCTTTCTGACCGGCGGTGTCGAGAATCTTGTCCACGAGCGGCGTGCCGTCGTCATCCTGCTTGGCGAGAATGTCGCGGGTGATTTCGATGAGGTAGCTGTCAAGGTCGCCCTTGTTCCACTCGGCGAAAACATCGTGCATCTCCGGCGCGGACATGCCGAGGCCGTTTTTCAAAATGTTATAGGCTTCGCAGATCAACTGCATGTCGCCGTATTCGATGCCGTTGTGGACCATCTTCACGTAGTGACCCGCGC